>CAYZAI010000068.1:0-2607 GCA_964476305.1 uncultured Myxococcales bacterium | reverse complement strand
TGTCCGCGTCGCCGCCAACGCGGTCCGCCTCGTTGCAGGCGCCGAGCAGAGCCCCTGACAGCACTCCGGCTGCGATCCCGATGACCATCAACATCGCGTTCTTCATCTCATCAATCCTCCCCGGCGCGGGCTCGACGGCCGCGTCAAGTGTCGATCATGCCTTCCACTATAGAGCACTACGCCCCGCTTCGGGATGAAAAAATAGGGGAGAGATCAGGCCTTGGCCGCCTCGCCCGACCAGATCCGCACCTGGTTGCGGCCGTTCTGCTTGGCCACGTAGAGGGCCGCGTCGGCGCGCTGGACCAGGAGCTGTTTGTCCCGGGCGTGGGTCGGGAAGCTGCCGATGCCCATCGATATCGTGACCCTGAGATCGCCCTTGTCCGTGTGGAAGACCTGTTTATGGAACTCCTTGCGGACGCGCTCGGCGAGCTTGAACGCGCCGTCCGTGTCGGTACCGCCACAGACGATGGCGAACTCCTCACCTCCGTAGCGCGCGGGCAGGTCCGTGTCGCGCACGACGTTGCTGCGCAGCACCTCGGCCAATCCCTTCAGCACCTGATCGCCGACCGGGTGGCCGTAGGTGTCGTTGACGCCCTTGAACTTGTCCACATCACAAAGGATCATCGACAGAGTCTGGCCGAAGCGGTTGGCCACGGCCAGCTGGCGGTCGAGTTCCTCCTGAAACACGCGGTGGTTGGCCAGCCCCGTGAGCCCGTCCGTGGTGGCCAGCTCCTCGAGCCGGCGCACCATCTGGGCGTTCTTCAGCGCACTCCCGAGCTGGTTGGTCATCACCTGCATCGTGGTGCGGATCGCCTCTCCGTAGGCCGATGGCGAGGTCGTGGCCAGGGCCAGCACACCGAGCGGTTCGTCCCCGGCCAGCAACGGCAACACCAGGGCCGAGCGCATCCGGGCGAAGGCCTTCTGCACCTGCTTGCCGAGCAGCACCTGCTGGCGCGGATCGAACTCGCCGCGGTACGGCAGGAAGTGGCGGTTCTTCAGCGCGCAGGCAGCGAGGCTCGTGCTGCCCGCGAGCCGCTGGCCCTGGAGCCCGTCTGCGCCCTCGCCCAATGCCTTGCGCACCGCGAGCTTTCCGTTCGGTTCGATGAGGGCCACGGCGGCCACGTCGAAGCGGGCGATCACCGCGGCCGCCTCCAGGGCCGCGTCCACGACCTCGCTGTCGGTCAGCGAGCGCGACAGGGCCGTCGAGGCGGCAAGAAGCTTGGCCTGCTCGCTCTTGGCTCGCTGGAGTTGGGACAGCACGCGCTCGTTGGCGACGATCTGCAGGATGCTGTCCGCCGCGGCCACCAGGTTCTGCTCCTCGACCTCGCCGAACGGCTTGCCGTCCGTGCGGTCGGCACAGAGCGCGCCGCGCAGGGAGCCGTGCTCGATCACCGGCACGCCGAGGAAGTCGGTCACCGGCGCGGTCCGGTCGTAGTAGACCAGGCCCGGAGCGCCGGCCTTCATCTCGCGGAGCGCCAGCGGACCCCGCCGCTGGAGCACCGCGCCCGGCAACCCCTCCCGCGGCTCCATCCGGCGCTGGGTGATGGCCTCGCAGTCGTCGCTCACGCACTCGAGCACGCGCAGGCTCTCCCCGCAGGCGTCGAGCCAGAGCAGCACGCACGTGTGCAACCCCATCGTGCGCTTGAGCAGGTCCACGTGTTGGTACATGGCCTTGCGCACCTCGCCCACCCCGCCCCGGACGAGGCGGGCCTCCTCTTCCTCGCGGCTGGCGGCCGGGGCGAGCCCGCTCGCTGGAATCGTGAGCCGGAAGTCCCGGGCGTCGTCCGCCATGGCGAGCTTGGCCTGCTCTATCTTTTCGGTGGTCCGCCAGCGCATCCTGAGGACCTCGCCGCGGGTGAAGACCAGGTTGATCAGGGCGAAGGCCAGCACGAACACCGCGTGGGCGACGGCGTCCGAGATATCGCCGTGGTCGCGGCCGGCGAGGACGATCGCGAACTCCAGGGCGATGGTCGCCGCGAGCAGAGTGAAGCCGACCCACTGCCGCGTGTAGACCACCAGGAACGCCACGAGCACGAAAATCACCGGATAGACCGTGGAGCCGACGCCTCCGGTGAGCTGGACCGCAGCGTGGGTGCCGACGACCAGCAACAGACCCAGCTCCAGATCCCCGCGCCCGGCCTGGCATTCGGACCCGCGCGCCGTGGCGAACCGGCGGTGAGCTCCCACTCCGAAGATCGCAGCCCACACGCCGAACAGCACCAGCGCCGCGACCCGCCGGCCGGCGCCCGCGTCCAACCCGGTGAACACTCCGCAGACGACCGCCGCGGCGAAGGCCCCGGCGAAGAGGAAAGTCCTGGTGACACGCCAGCCGCGCCGGATGCCGTGGATCGTATATTCGAGGGTCGTCACGACTGCACCATCCCCGAAGGTACAGGTCCGCACCGATCGGGGTCAAAAAAGCCGCCCGCGGGCCTCACCGATCCCCATTTTCGATGAGAGAGCAGAGCATGGGACGCAGGCTCCCCTCCAACCCGCGCCCTTTCGTCCTTTTTCTCCCTGCTGGTCCTTGCTGGCCCTTGTTGGGGCTGAGCGGATCAATTGGTAATTGCTCAGGTATTTCGAAACCAGGAAACTTTCGCGCGAAGC
>CAYZAI010000067.1:0-16097 GCA_964476305.1 uncultured Myxococcales bacterium | reverse complement strand
CGGAAGGCCTCCTCGCGCCCGAGCAGGCGCGGGCCGAGGCCCTGCGTTGCACCGCTGCATCGCCCTGCCGCTACTGCGACGTGTGCCAGCTCCTGTGCCCGGATCTCGCCATCACGCGCCACCCCGAGACCCGCGAGATCGTCATCGACCTGGCGTGGTGCAAGGGCTGCGGTCTGTGCGCCCACTACTGCCCCCACGGCGCCATCCGCATGGTCGTCGACGAGTAACCCGCCGCCGGTCTGCCGCCAGTCCGCCGCCAGTTGCCGCCACCCCTAAATGGTTCCGATCCCGCAGCGGCGCCGCGATCCGCTGGCGGCACGAGTCTTGCTCCGTCCGACGTGCCCGCGAAAGGACGAGCGCACCCGATGTCGAAAACGGAACTGATACCGGAGGAAACCGTCGAACGGGCCATCCTCGTCGTTCGCGGGCACAAGGTCATCCTGGATTCCGACCTCGCCGAGCTCTACGGGGTGACCGTCAAGCGATTGAATGAACAGGTCAAGCGCAACGGCTCACGGTTTCCGCAGGACTTCCTGTTCCGGTTGACCGCCGACGAGTGGAGATCCCTAAGGTCGCAATTTGCGACCTTGGAGCACGGCACCGGGCAGCATCGGAAGTACCTCCCGTTCGCGTTCACCGAGCACGGTGCGCTGATGGCGGCTTCGGTGCTGAGCTCGCAGCGTGCCGTCGAGATGAGCATCCTGGTGGTCCGCGCGTTCGTGAAGTTGCGGAGCATCCTCGCCGCGCACCGGGAGCTCGCGTCGAAGCTCGACGAGCTGGAGCGCAGGCTCTCGACGCACGATCGGCAGCTCGTCTCCCTGTTCGACGCCCTCCGCCGGCTGACGGCACCGGGCGACCGGGCGGGCCGCCCCATCGGCTTCGGCCGCGAGGAGACCTGAAACGACCCGAGACGGGATCGACCGGGCCGGAGTCCGTGCTATTTTGTCTCTCCAAGGAGGTCCGCCATGAAACTCATGCTCAGGTTCACCTGCGCGCTGTTCGCCTGCGCCGCGCTGCTCGCCGCCTGCGACGACGAGGAGGACAACGGGCTGGATTCCAGCCACCCGGGCTGGGGCGATCCGGGCTGTTTCGGCAACGGCTGCCACGACCAGGACGCCACCCACCACTCCGATCTGCGCCCCTTCGAGTGCGTCGAGTGCCACGGCACCAACGGCGCGCCCTCGGGTCACGGCGGCGAGACCCCTTGCGGCGACTGCCACGGCGCGCTCCACGGGAACAACGGCTTCCCGGATCCCGAGTCCTGCCAGACCTGTCACTGAGGCACGAGGGCCCCGCTCACGGCACGTGATGGCGGGCGAGGATCGCCTCCTGGGCTTCCTTGCGGTTGTCGCGATATCCGTCGCGGCCGTCTGCGAGCAGGACCAGGGCGGCGTAGACCCACGAAGGATCGTCGTCCGCGGCCTCGACGCAGCGCTCGACCAGCGGGTGGCCGTGGGCCACGCGGAACTCGACGCGGCCGTCGGCGCGGGCGACCCTCACCAGCGGACGCTTCTGGCCGTCGGCGAAGCGCACGCCGACGTGGAACGGGTTGCCGACATCGTCGGACAGAGAGAACGCGCCGGACCGAATCTCGTCCCGCAGTGCTTCGACGAATCGCGACTCGGCCGGGTCCAACGCCCCGTCCGGAACGGGCCGTCCCGGTGCGCCGGTGAGAGCTCGGGAAAGGGCGCGAAAGCGCTCCCGGAAGACGCGAGACAGACCCGGCCCGAGGCCGATTCCCCTGGCCTTGCGGGGCGGCGCGGCCAGAGGCATGGCCAGCTCACGCTCGAGGAACCGCCGTTCGTGGCCGCCGAGCCGCAGCACCAGGTGCCCCTCAATGTCGTAGCCACGGGAGGACTCTTCCGGTGCCAGGGCGAAGATCCGCTCCGCGCCGGCGGCGCGCCGGATCGACTGCAGGTCGAGGGGTCCCTTGCCCCCGAGCCGGGGGAAGAGCGGCGCACCGAGCAGCAGGCTCGCCTCCCGGGTGTGGACGAACCGGTCGAGCAGAAGGCGCACCGCCCGCGGGCGGAAGTCGGCGGTCATCTCCGGCAGCCGGCGGGACAGGGTCTCGTAGAGCTTCCGCGCGGCCCGCCGCAGGGTGTTCCACGTGGCATCCAGGTCGTCGGTTTTTTCGTCGGCCACGGCGTGGAACACCATCCCGTTGACCGGGGCGCGCACGACCTCCTCGACCAGGATACCGTGGCGCAGACGCCAGATGCGGGTCAGATCGCTGTGGAGGGGCAACCCCACCGCCGCCTGGATCCGCGGGTTCTGCAGATCGACCTGGACGAGGCAGTCTTCGAGGACAATCCCGCGGTTGGCGCGATCGCCGTCGATGAAGATCGGTCGCATGGAGAAGCGGCAGGCCTCGCGCAGAAGGCGGCGCTCCACAACGGGTCGGCGCCCCGCGCCGCGGACGGTGATGGCGAGCCCCTCGGTGAGGTCGCAGGGGACGGACCTGGGCGGCCGGCCCGGACGGAACTCCAGGCCCCTCGGCCTGCCGTCCACCATCCCCTCGATGATGACCCGGGCGCGCTCGACGGAGAACGGCGCCAGCAGGCCCAGGCCCGGCTCGCGCTCGAGGGCCACCAGCGCCTCGTGGCGCTCGACGTCACCGCGCCGGGGATCGAACACGGCGGCCAGCCGCTTCAGCGCGATCCCATCGAACCCGTCGCCGTCGTGGGAGACGCGCAGGCGCCCCCGCGAGACGTCGACCTCGATGTTCGCCGGTCTGACCGCGGCCATGAGCCGCACCAGCTCCACGGCCCAGTCCCCGGCAGTGCGGAACCGGCGGCCTGCGATCTTGCGGATCTCGGCCGCGACATCGATATCGAAGAGGCCGCCAACCGGGGTGCTCATCTCGGCACCTCCAGCGCCTGCGCCGCGGCCCGGCGGCGGATCTCGTCGCGATCCGGCCACAGAAGACCGCTGCGCGAGAGGATGAGATCGAGCAACAGGAAAGCCGCCAGGGGCCGGTCCGTCACGGCCAGGGCGGCTCGGCGCCGCACGTCGTGGTGGGAGACGCCCACCGCGACGAAGCGCCGGGGGAATGCGGTCCTCGCGGTCGGCAGGCCGGTCAGGTCCACGTCGCGGCAGACCGCGCCCTGGAGCCCGGGACAGGGGACGAGGGTGCCCGCGCGCATCCCGGCCGCGACCAGCAGCTCGTCCGCCTCCTCGACCAGCTCGCCTGCCGCGCGGTGGGGCTCGACCAGGCGATCGGCTTCCACCGGGGCGAGGCGCGCGATCTCGTCGAGGTTCGCCGCGCCGGGGATGCGCGAGCCGAGATCGCCAAAGACCGGATCCGCTGCGTCCAGGATCCGCGCCCCACCGGCGACGACGCCGCGGACCAGCGAGTCCTTTCCGACCGAATACCAGAGCCGACCCTCGCGCCCGGCCGCCAGGCCCTCGGCGAGGGACATCGGCGCCCGGCCACCGAGCACGGGCAGCAGCGGTCGCCTGGCCACAGCGCCGGACCAGCTCCCGGGACGAGCCAGTGCGCCGGCGAGCATTTCCGCAGCCACCTTTCGCCGGACTTCCCTGCCGCCAGGGGCAACGAGCTTGCGCCTCACCCCTCCGGCCAGCAGCAGCGCGATCCCGACCAGGGCGGCGAACAGCGCCGCCCCGGCTGCGACGGCGATCAGTGGGACGAACCAGACCGGACGCCGCGTGATTTCCGGTCGGACGAAAGGCCCACCGGGCGGTGATGGGAACGGGCCGACACCCAAGGCGGGTGCCACGGCAGCCGCGGGAGCGGGGGGCGCGGCGGGTTCTCCGGCCATGCCGCTGGCGTCGGCCGGGAGCCAGCCCTGATCGTGGTACTCGGCCCAGGCGTGCATCCCCGGCAGGGCCCTGCCATCGCGCCCGGCGAATCCGATGGCCAGGCGCGACGGAATGCCCGCCCGGCGCGCCAGCACCACCAGAAGCCCGTTCTTCACGTCGCAATCGCCATGGCCGAGCCCGGCGACGAGATCCAGCCAGCCATCGGACGGATCACCCGCCGCGTGCCTGGCATAGGCTTCGGCGGTAACCGGTCCGCGGTCGTAGATGATGCGCCGCTCCACAAAGGCCCGAAGGTGTCTCATGCGATCTCTGGTGGATGGCAAGACCATGGCCGCGACCACCTCGGCGGCGAAATCCGATGGGAGCACGCTCGCGTCGGGCACGGCGAGCATCGCTGCGAGGCGATCCGGCTCCAGGGGCTCCATCGATGGGCCGGTGCGGTAGAGCAGCCCGCCTCGCACGGCCGAGGTGAGCTCGATCGCATAGAGCCCCTCGGGCGTCAGCCGCAGGTCCTTCACGGGTCGTCCCGAGAGCCAGACGCTGTCCGTGTCCACCCGATGCCCGGTGGGGGTCGGCAGATGGAGCGACCCCGGGCCGGCGTCGACGACCGTTTCCACGGACAGGCAGCCCGCAGCGCAGCGGAAGCCCGGGGCGGCCCGGAGCCTTCCGGGACGAGCTGCGCGCGGCCCGCGGCCCGGGTGGATCTCCTCGGCGACCATGATCCGCAGCAGCGCGGGCTCCCCGGCGGGAGCATACCCGAGGAAGGTGTGGGTCTCCCGGCCAATCGGATGAACGAGCGGCCCGTCGAACCCGGGAGTCGGGCCGAGAGGCACGGGACCGACGGGGTCGGTCACGGGACCGGGTGTGGACGCGAAGGATCCCTTCGAGGACGGAACCACTCCCGCGGCGGTCCGATCGCCGGCGAAGAATCTCGGGCCCCAGACGAAGACCGCGGCGACAAGGGCGACGAGCAGCGCGGCGAGAGCGACCCACGGACCGATCCGGTGCTCGGCGCCGAGATCGCCAAGACGTCCCGCGATCCAGCCCCCCAGTCGGCGGTGCACTGGCCTTGGGCAGAGACCGTCCAGGTAGAGGCCGAGCAGCTCGCGCATCCGCCGTCGCGCCGCCAGCCTGACCCGGGAGAGGGCGCGGTCGTCGACCACCGTCCTGCGGTCCATGGTCACGGCGAGGTCGTTGCCGCACAGGATGTAGACCGGGGCCAAGCCCTCGGGGAAGGTCGGCTCCGTCGCCGGTGGTGCCCCGTGGCGCAGCTCTTCGATGGAAGTGCCCCGCCAGACCAGGATCCCGCGGGCGTAGAGCTCCACGCGCGGCCGCTCGCCGAGGCCCACCGCGCCCTCGACGACGCTGTCGGCGAACGCCAGCCAGCACGGGCCGCCCACGGCGAAGGGCTTGTCGATGCGCTTGCCGTTGAGGCTCACGGGCAGCACCGAGGCGGAGCGGTCGTTTTGCCGGAGGTGGCGACAGTACTTGGAGAGTGAACGCTCCACCTCGAGCAGGATCCTTTGTCCCTCGCCACCTTGCGCGACGCGCTTGCGCACGGTGATCCTCGTGCCGGGCGTGCGCAGGCCGCACTCCACCCGGCGCGGCTCCCGGAGGGCACCGTCGAGGGCCATGGCCCAGCTCTCGCCCTCGTCGATCATCGACTCGATGACGATGTGATCGGGATCGAACAGCAGCACGGACCAGAAACCCACGCCGAACCGCCCCACGGCGCGCTCCTCGTCTTCCTTGCTGGAGGCGTACAGCGTGAACAGGAACCGGCGGGCGTGGTCGAAGGTCATGCCGGAGCCGTCGTCGCCGAACGCGATGACCACGTCGTCACCCTCGACGAGAGCAGAGACGCCCACTTTCCTGGCGCCGGCGTCACGAGAGTTCTGGGCCAGTTCGCGCAGGAAGACCATGCGGTCCTCCTTGTAGCGGAGGCCTTCAGCGAGCGCCCGTTCCCTGAAGCCTGCGAACGGCACGTGAGGAAGATACTCCATCGCGGGTTGGAGATTAAGAAAGGAACACTCGTCGGACAGGACGGCTCACCGGCCGATGTCACCACCACCGCCGACACTCCGCCGCCGGCCGCCACTCCCCACCGCCGACCGCTGGCCGGCAAAACCGGGCGTTTTCGCGATCCGAGAGATGGCCTGGAGCTTGCAGCCCACGGCTACGATGAGCGTGCTGCCCGTCCTCGCCGCGGCCTGGCTCGCCGGCGTGGCGGTCGGGCTGGCCCTTCCGACACCTCCCTGGGCGGTCGTCGCGACAGCGGCTTTCGGCCTGCCGGCGGTCGCGGGGGCGCTGCGTTCGGGGCGCGGCCTGGCTGCTGTTTCCTTGGTTCTGACGTTCTGCCTGGGATGGTGCCGCCCGGAAAACCAGCGGGAACCGGCGGTTCTGCCGCTGCCGCCCGCACCGTGCGAACGGGTCGTCGACGGCCTCGTGGCGGAAGCGCCGCTGCCCCTCGAGGACGGCCATCGGCTGACTGTCGATATCGAGCGGGCCTCGGCGTGCCTTAAGACGCCGCCCACGGGAACACCGCGCCCGGCCCGTGGGAGGCTGTACGTCTCGGTCGAGGACGAGAAGAGCCCTCGTTTCCGCAGCGGCGAGCGCGTCCGCCTCAGAGCCGTGGTACGTCCGATCCAGGATCGCGCCAACCCACCCGGGCCGCACCCAGTTCCGAAAACCGACCTGTTCGCGGCGCACATCCGACACTTCGCCGGAGTGCAGCGCGTCTCCCGGGCGCGGCCGAGCCCGGTGCGCGCGGCCTTCGAGAATCTTCGGCTGCGGTCCGGTGCCTTCTGGCACACGGCACTGCCCCCGCCCCAGGCCAGGCTGGCCCGGGCGCTGTCCCTGGGCGAGTCCCGCGCCCTCGACCGGGAGCAGCGAGACGCGTTCCGGCGCACGGGTACGGCCCATCTCTTCGCGGTGAGCGGGCTGCACCTGGGGCTGGTGGTGCTGCTGGCCTTTGCCCTGGCCCGGTCCGGGCTGCTGCTGATCGCACCCGTGGCGCGGCGGGCGGATCCGGGGCGCATCGCCGCGATCGTTTCCATCCCGGTGGCCGTGGGCTTCGCCCTGCTCGCGGGTGCTCGGCCGCCGGTGGTGAGGGCATGCGTCGTGGCCGTGGCCGCGCTCACCGCCCGAGCGCTCGGCCGCCGGGCCGCCGCGCCGTCGGCACTGTCCCTGGCCGCCGTGGCGCTCACCTTGTGGGACCCAGAGGATCTGGTGCGCCCCGGGTTCCAGCTCTCGTTCGCGGCGGCTCTCGCCTTCGTCGCGGTGCTGCGGCCCGCCAAAGCCGATTCGCCCCGGTCCGGATCCCTTCCGGTCGACGTCGAGAAGCCCATGGGGATTCTGGCGCGGACGTCGCGGAGCGCCGCCCGGCGGAGCCTCCGACTGCTTCGCGCCTGCGCGGCGGCGAGCGCGGCGACCTCTCCCCTTGCTCTCGTCCACTTCGGCGGCTTCTCTGCGATCGCCGTGCCTGCCAATTTCGCGATGCTGCCCGTTGCGGCGATCCTCGTTCCGGCCCTCGTCGCGGTGTCATTGCTCTTCAGCCTGGCTCCCGGGCCGGCACGGGTGATCGCCTCGGCCCTGGGCCCGGTGCTCGCCGCCGTCGAGGATTTCGCCCGCGCGCTGGCAGATCTGCCCGTGGGTCCGGTGCTCACGGCTCCGGGATCGACGGTGGCGGTCTTCGGCCTCGGAGCGGCGGTGCTCGTGCTGCTGGCCGGGAGACCGAAGCTGTCGGGCGTGCTGGCCGTTCCCGCGGCCCTGCTGCTCGCAGCCGGGCCGTGGCTGACGCCGCCGCCAGTACCCCCGGGCAGGCTGACCTTGGACCTGCTGGACGTGGGCCAGGGACAAGCCGCGCTCGTCTCCTTCCCGTCCGGCGGGCGGTGGCTCGTGGACGCCGGCGGTGACGCGCTCCACGGCGCCGAGGTCGGGACCCGGTTGCTGGAGCCCGCCCTCGAGGCGCTCGGGGTCGATTCCCTGGAAACCTTGGTGATCACCCATGCCGATCCGGACCACGTGATCGGCGCCCCGGTGCTCCTCGGGCGCTTCCCGGTGGGCTCGCTCTGGGTCACCGGCCAGGGCGAGGCCGAGGGCGCCCATCCGTCCTACGGCGAGACCCTGGCCCTGGCCCGGCGACGCGGCGTTCCCGTCCTTGGCACGCCGGCCCTGTGCGGCGAGCGCGAGGTCGATGGTGTGCGCGTCGCCGTGCTCCACCCCTGCCACGATCCCCTGGGCTGGGATCCCGGGCTGTCCTTCAACGAGAACTCGGTGGTGCTCCGCCTGACCCACGGCAGCGTGCGGATGCTGTTGGTCGGCGACCTCGGTGCCGAGGGCGAGAACGTGCTGCTCCGCCGCGGGGCCGATCTGCGGGCCGATCTGCTGGTGCTCGGCCACCACGGCAGCCGCACGTCGAGCACGCCGGCGTTCCTGGACGCGGTCGCGCCGGCCGTGGCCGCGGCGAGCTGCGGGCCGTGGAACGCCTACGGGATGCCCCACCCCGAGGTTCGCCGGGCCCTCTCTCGCCGCGTTGTCCAGCTCTTCCGCACGGACCGGGACGGCGCCGTGCGCGCCGTCAGCGACGGCCGAGACCTGGCCATCTCCTCGGCCCGCACCCACCGCCGCCGGCGGGAGTGAATCGCGGCCGTCTCTTGTGTCGGCTGCACGCGATAGGATAGGATGCACCGGCACGAGGCCAAGATCATGTTCCGACCCGACCACCCGCTTCGAACCCGCTGGGCTCAGCTCGTCCTCCTGCTCATCGTGTTCTGCGCCATAGAGATCCCCCTCGAGCTGGTCTTCCACCTCGACGACAAGCCCCTCTGGTTGTGGATCGACCTGATCGTCTCGCTTCTGTTCCTGGCGGACGTGGTCGTCAACTTCAGCACCGCGATCGTCGTCGGTAGCCGGCTGATCAGCGATCGCAAGGCTGTGGCGTTGCGCTATCTCAGGGGCTGGTTCACCGTCGACTTCGTTTCGAGCCTGCCCTTCGAGATCCTGATTCTGGCCTTCGACACCGAGCGCCTGCCGATCTTCGCCGCGCTGCACATGCTGCGCACGCTGCGGCTGATCCGTCTGCTGCGCGTCGGCTCGTCGCTGTTGCACCACGGCCGGAGATCGACCCTCAACCCGATCCTCGTCCGCATGGGCTTCATCCTGTTCTGGGTGGTGCTCGTCTCCCACTGGTCGGCCTGCGTCTGGATCGAACTCGGCGGGGTCCGGCGCGACGTTCCCGCCCTCGAGGACGCCCCGACCGTCGCCTGCTACCAGGAAGGGGGACTGCGGCGTCTCCACGAGGAGTTCCCCGGAATCGACGAGGCCCTCTCCGGGCTCGGGCGGGAGGACGGGACGGGTGCCGTGTGCTTCGCCCTCGCGGACATCGACGAGGAAGCGATCGGCGAGGACGCCGCTCTGTCCATCGCCGGCCAGGCATCCGGGCCGCTGCGCAACTACCTCAGATCCCTGTACTTCGTCATCACGACCTGGGCCACGGTCGGCTTCGGCGACATCTCAGCGAGGAACCTGCCCCAGACCCTGTTCGCGATCCTCCTCGAGATCCTCGGCGCCGGCACGTTCGGGTACCTGGTGGGAAATGTCGCCAGTCTGCTGGCGAACCTGGACGTGGTCCAGGTCCAGCGCCAGGAGAAGCTGACCCGGCTCACCTCTTTCGTTCGGCGCTGGCGCATCCCGGAGGATCTGCAGGACCGCATCTACAACTACTACCACTACGTCTGGGAGCGGGGGCGCAGCGCCGAGGAGACAGAGGTGATATCCGACCTCCCGGGCGGCCTGCGCACCGATGTGTACCTTTACTTGAACCGCGACATCCTGCAGGCGGTCCCGCTGTTCAGGGGCGCGAGCGAGGCGTTGATCCGCGAGGCGGTCCAGAGCCTGAGGCCGGCGGTGTTCACCCCCGGCGAGTACGTGTTCCGCAAGGGTGACCCCGGCAATCACATGTACTTCATCGTGGCCGGCGCCGTGGAGATCCGCGGCGATGATCCCCGAGAGGTCTTCGCGACCCTCGGTCCGGGAACCTACTTCGGCGAGATGGCCCTGCTCTCGTCCGCGCCGCGCAACGCCAACGCCCACGCCGTCGAGTACTGCGACATGTACACGATGGACAAGGCCGCCTTCGGCTTCCTGCTCGACGGCCACCCCGAGATGGCCGAGAAGGTCCGGGCGCTGGCGCGGGAGCGCGCTTCGTCGTCACCAAGAGAGGACGCGGGCTCGGCGCCTCCGTCCGGGCCCGGGAACCCGTGAGATCTCCTAGATGCTGAGTCCGCGGATCAGCGATGCGAGGCGCGGGACCGGCAGGTCCGAGGACACGGCGTAGGCCAGATCCCCGTCGAAGACCACCGCGACGTTGAAGCCGTTGCGGCGGCCGACGAAGACCTCGGCCCCGCCCTCGCGGATCACCCTAGCCCCCTCCACCGAGACCCGGCCCGCCGGGAAAATCATCAGCGACACGCGGTGACCGTCGATGGTGTAGACCATCTGGGCCGCCTGGCTGGAGCGCACATTGGAGACCCGGGCACCCTCGAAGCTCGCACCGGTGAGCCGAAAGCCCGGATCCCGCACGGGGAAGTCCACCTTGCCCCGGAACCACGACGCCGCCAGGGCCGGGTCCGGGCCCTGGACCTCCATCGGCAGCTCCCGGGCGTGGCGCTGGACCACGTCGTCGACGACCTCGGCCAGCTGATCCTCACCCGCTCCGGGTCCGCCGAACACGAGGACCAGCAGCAGCGCCGCGGCCGCGGCCAGGGGGACCGCCCCGACGACGGCGAGGAGCCGTCGCTTTCGTCGCCGCGCCGACAGCGAAAGGATCCGCTGCCGCAGGTGATCCGGGGCCCGGGTCCGCGCCCCGATGGCCGCGATCTCGCGCTTCGTGTCGCGACGCAGCCGCTCCAGGGCGGCGCAGGATCCGCAGCTCTCGAGGTGGGACTCCACCTCGAGCATCAGCCCGGCCTCCAGTTCTCCGTCGACGTAGGCGTCGATGTACTTCCTGTTCGCCTCGCACGTCATGGCCGTCCTGCCCGGTTGCGGCGGAACTCCTCGAGATCCGCCGGCCTGTCCTCGCTACCGTCGCGCGTTCCCCGCTCCTTCGCGGCCGCGCCCACGGGGATGCCCGAGGCCAGGGCCCAGTCCACCAGCTCGCGCTGCAGCAGACGCCGCCCGCGGTGCAGCCGCGACATCACCGTACCGATGGGGCAGCCCACCATCTCGGCGATCTCCTTGTAGGCGAAGCCCTGGAGGTCGGCGAGCATCACCACGACCCGGAACTCGTCCGGCAGGTCGTCGAGGGCGCGCTCGAGCTCCTTGCGGAAGAACGCCGTGAAGACATGGGCCTCGGGATTCGAGGCGTAGGCCCGGGCCTCGCGGTCGAGGACCTCGTCGTAAAGAGGCTCGGAGGCCGCGCGCTCGAGGTAGCGGCGCTCGTGGACCCTGTGCCGGTAGTCGTTGATGAAAGTGTTGGTCAGGATGCGGAACAGCCAGGCCTTGAGGTTGGTGCCCCACTCGAAGCTGTCGGCGAAGCGCAGGGCGCGCACGAAGGTGTCCTGGACCAGCTCCTCGGCGGCGGTGGGGTTGCGGGACAGGCGCAGCGCAGCCGCGTAGAGATCGTCGAGGTGCTCGACGCAGGCCGCCTCGAACTCCTCGCGGGCCTTCTTCGCCTGCCTGCCCATCTTCGGTCGCGCCATGCCTCTTTCGCCCCTTCCAGCCAGGTCAACCGGCGGGATCCTGTTTTATTCCTGGAGTTCCCTCCGGATCTTCCAATGCTAGCAGAATGCCGCTATGATGCCCATTCCAGAACAGGGGGAAGTGAGGGTATTCGAGGAGAGAGCGATGCCAGACGACGACATCGGCGGCACGGACAGCGGCATGGAGGCATCGGCCGCTGAAGTGATCGTGCCCGAGGATGATGCCCCGGCCACAGAGGTGGACCAGACCCCTGCTGAGCCCGACGGCCGCGCAGAGCTCGAGCAGCGCCTGACCGCGGAGCACGACCGGCTGCTGCGCACCGCCGCCGAGCTGGACAACGTCCGCAAGCGCGCCCGCCGCGAGGTGGAGGACGCCCAGGTGCGGGGCCGCGCCGAGGTTCTCGAAGAGCTGCTCCCGGCCCTGGACAGCCTGGACATCGCGCTCTCCTCGGCCACGGCCACGACGGACACGGGCTCGCTGGTCCAGGGCATGGAGCTGGTGAGGCGGCAGTTCCTCTCGGGGATGGAGCGATTCGGCTTGAGGCCCATCGAGGCCACGGGACAGCCCTTCGATCCGGCGCTGCACGAGGCCGTTGCCCAGCTTGCGTCTGACGAGGTCGGCGCGGGCGCCGTGATCCAGGACATGCGGCGCGGCTACATGCTCGGCGAGCGGCTGCTTCGCGCGTCGATGGTGATCGTCTCCAACGGCCCGAGACCCGTCCGGGAAGAGGGCTCGCCGGCGACGGAACAGGATCCGCAGGTCGAGGGCGGCGAGGAACAAGGGACCTAGGCCATGGCAGCGGACAGGATCATCGGCATCGACCTGGGCACGACCAACTCCTGTGTGGCCGTGATGGACGGTGAAGAGGTCGTCGTCATCCCCAACGCCGAGGGCAGCCGCACCACGCCGTCGGTCATCGCCTATACCGAGAACGGCGAGCGGCTGGTAGGGCAGGTGGCCAAGCGCCAGGCCGTGACCAACCCGCTGAACACGGTGTTCGCCACCAAGCGGCTGATGGGCCGCCCGTTCAAGTCGCCCGAGGCCGAGCACCAGCGCAAGCTGTCGCCCTTCGAGATCGTCGAGGTCGAGAACGGCGACGCCTGGGTCAAGGTTGGCGAGAAGCTGGTCAGCCCCCCCGAGCTCTCGTCCGCAGTGCTTTCCTACCTCAAGCAGACCGCCGAGGCCTTTCTCGGCCAGCCCGTGGATCGCGCCGTTATCACGGTGCCGGCCTATTTCAACGACGCCCAGCGCCAAGCCACGAGGGACGCGGGCCTGATCGCCGGGCTCCAGGTCGAGCGCATCATCAACGAGCCGACGGCGGCGGCACTCGCCTATGGCAAGGCCAGCGCGGGTCGCGGGATGATCGCGGTCTACGACCTCGGCGGCGGCACCTTCGACATCTCGGTGCTCGAGTTGTCCGACGGGGTCTTCACAGTGAGGTCCACGAGCGGCGACACCTTCCTCGGCGGCGAGGACTTCGACCAGCGCATCGTCGAGCACCTGGAAGCCGGGTTCCAGGAGGAAAGCGGCATCGATCTGCGCGTCGACAAGATGGCGCTGCAGCGGCTCAAGGAGGCCGCGGAGCGGGCCAAGCACGAGCTCTCCTCGGCCAAGGAGACCGAGGTCAACCTGCCCTTCATCGCGGCCGACGCCTCCGGACCCCGTCACCTGATCGCCACCCTCGAGCGTGCCGGGCTCGAGGAGCTCGTCGAGGACCTGGTGCGGCGCACCTTCGAGCCGTGCAAGACCGCCCTGGCGGACGCCAAGCTGGGCATCAAGGACATCGACGAGGTCCTGCTCGTCGGCGGCATGACGCGGATGCCGCTGGTCCAGGCCCTGGTCGAGGAGTTCTTCGGCAAGAAGCCCCTGCGCGGGGTCAACCCCGACGAGGTCGTGGCCTGCGGCGCCGCGATCCAGGGCGCGGTGCTCACCGGCGCCACCGAGGAGGTGCTGCTGCTCGACGTCACCCCGTTGAGCCTCGGTGTCGAGACCGGCGGCGGCATCTTCACGAAGCTTATCGAGCGCAACACCACCGTGCCCACGCGCAAGCGCGAGATCTTCACGACCAGCGTCGACAACCAGAGCTTCGTGCCGATCCACGTGCTCCAGGGCGAGCGCGAGATGGCCGCGGACAACACGACATTGGCGCGCTTCGAGCTGGCGGGAATCCCGCCCGCCCCCCGGGGGGTGCCTCAGATCCAGGTCGTCTTCGACATCGACGCCAACGGCATCGCCTCGGTCTCGGCCAAGGACCTGGGCACGGGCAAGCAGCAGGTCGTGCGGGTCACCGCGGCCTCGGGCCTGTCCCAGGGCGACATCGAGCGCATCATTGCCGAGGCGGAGAGCCAGCGCGAGGGCGACGAGCAGCGCAAGGAGCTGGCCGAGGCCAGGGTCGCAGCCGAGTCCCTGGTCTACACGACCAAGCGTGCCGTCGAGGAGTACGGCGACGTGCTGGCCGCCAGCGAGACCGACGTGATCAAGGGTGATATCGTCGCCATGGAGCAGGCCCTCGTAGGCGAGGACGTCGATCTGATCCGGCGGTTGCGCTCGCAGCTCGAATCGTCGGCCTTCCGGATCGCCGAGGCGATGTACGCCACCGTGCAAGAGGACGTCGGCGACGCGGAAACAGACCCGGCAGAGTCGGACGACAACTGACCACATGGCACAGCCGGCCGACTACTACGAGACCCTCGGGCTTCCCAGGGACGCGAGTCCGGACGACCTGAAGAAGGCCTACCGGCGCCTGGCCCTGCGGCACCATCCGGACAAGAACCCGGGCGACCCGGCCGCGGCAGAGAAGTTCCGCAGCGTGACCGAGGCCTACCAGGTGCTGTCCGACGCCGACAGGCGGGCGCGCTACGATCGCTACGGCCACGCGGATCCCTCGCCCTTCGGCCCGGGAGGAGTCGGTGTGGACCTCGGTGACATGACCGATTTCTTCGAGTCGATCTTCGGCTCTGTCTTCGGCGGCGGCGGCATGCGTGGGGGCCGGCGGCGGCGGCGAGGCAGGCCGGGGCGTGACCTTCAGTACGAGGTGGAGATCGACCTCGGGCAGGTGGTGACCGGCGCCGACCTGCGAATCGCCATCCAGCGGCCGGTGCGCTGCGGTGAGTGCGGCGGCAGCGGTGCCCCCGCCGGGACGAAGGCCCAGGCCTGCGGGCAGTGCGGCGGCCGGGGCCAGGTCCGCCTGCAGCAGGGGTTCTTCCAGATGAGCACGATCTGCCCGGCCTGCGGCGGCGAGGGCGAGGTGCTGCGCGAGCGCTGCGCCGCCTGCGAGGGCCAGGGGCTCGTCATCCGCGACGAGGAGCTGGACGTGTCGATCCCGCCGGGGGTCGACGACGGCGCCGTGAAGGTCGTCAAGGGCTTCGGAGAGCACGGCCGGGGTGGCGGATCGGACGGTGATCTGCACGTGCTGGTCCGCGTCCGCGAGCACGACACTTTCGTTCGGCGCGGGCTCGACCTCCACGCCCAGCTCACCGTGACGTTCCCCCAGGCGACTCTCGGCGCCAAGGTCAAGGTGCCCATCATCGACGGGTCGGCGGATCTCGAGATCAAGCCCGGCACGGCCCCGGGCACGACATACCGCATGCGGGGCAAGGGCGTGCCGGCCCTTCGCAGCGCCAGGCGGGGAGATCAGCTCGTCCACGTCGAGGTCGACGTGCCGCGCAAGCTCTCGGCCGAGGCCAGGCGGCTGGTCGAGGAGCTCGGTCGCGAGCTGGGCACCGAGGTCCACGCCGGCCAGCCATCCCTGCTGGAGCGCGTCAAGAGCTTCTTCGAGGGGTGAGCGCCCGCACCTGCTGCGGCCGGGGCGCCTTGCTTCCATACACCTAAGTGGATAGAATATGTGTATGAAGATCGGAGGCCGCGCCATGGAACGCACGAACATCGTCCTCGACGAGAAGCTCGTCCGCCGAGCCATGAAGGTGACCGGCGCGCGGACGAAGCGGCAGGTGGTGGACATCGCGCTGCGCAGCCTGCTCGATCAGGCGGAAGTGTACGCGGCGCTCCTGGCCCTCCGCGGGCGGCTGCCCTGGGAGGGCGACACGGGCGCCACGCGGAGCGGGCGCGAGTGATCGTCGTCGACACCTCTGCCTGGGGCGCCTTCTTCAACCGCGCGCCGGCGCCAATCGCCGATCGGCTCGCCGACGCCCTCGAGACCGGCGAGCCGATCGCCGTCATCCCCGTCATCGTCACGGAGACGCTCCAGGGGTTCAGGACCGAGGCCGGGTTCAGGAGCGCGCTCGCCCTGCTGACGCGCCTGCCCCTCCTCGAGCCATCCATTGACACGCACGTCCGGGCCGCGAGGCTCTACCGCTCGCTCCGGCGCCGGGGCGTGACGATCCGCGGCACCATCGACTGCATCATCGCCGAGACCTGCATCGAGACGCATGCGGCGCTGCTCACGCAGGATCGGGACTTCGAGCGCATCGCCGACCACTCGGCGCTCGGGCTCGCGCGTTTCTGACGCCGGACCCGCCGCGAGGTTTAGGGGGGGAGAACCCCGACCGTCGTCCCGCCGGCCCGGGCTACTCCGCGGTGCGCACGCAGCGCACGTAGGCGTCGCCGCTCTTGCCGGAATAGTAGAGGTTCCCGAGGGGGGCGTTGTCGTACCAGTC
>CAYZAI010000066.1:12287-16161 GCA_964476305.1 uncultured Myxococcales bacterium | reverse complement strand
GGAATTTCGAAGTATGGCATATCCCGGGTCTTGCGCGTGGCCTTCGACTTGCTGGTGGTCAAGATGGTCGCCTCCTTCGCGGCCCACCCCATCCGCGGGTTCGCCCTTGTCAGTCTGCCCATCCTCGCCTTCGGCGGGGTCTTCTTCGGCCTCGGCCTGGTGCTCTTCTCCTTCGCCGGCAGGGAGGACCCTGCCCTCCTGGATCGCTGGGATCTGGGCTACATGACCTGCTCCTTGGTGATGCTCACGTTGCCCTGGTCGTCGATATCGAGGTCGTCCTGGTTGAGCACACCCTCGACGTCGCGGAACTCGGTGTCGATGTTGATGCTCGGCGCCAGCTCTATCCAGGGCACGATCGAGAGGTGGCGGATCGGTGAGAACGGCAGGCCCAGGCCCAGGGTCAGCGGGATGGTGACGTAGCTGCGGCCGTCGTTGAACAGCGCCGCGGGCGCCCCGCCGAAGTAGAAGCTGAACGCGGCCCGGGCCAGGCCGTTGTCGTGGCGACCCGCCACGGGAATGCCGTACAGGGCCACCGCGGTGCCCGAGATGCCGTGGACGGCGCGATCGCCGTCCTCGCTGCCCTGGTAGCCGACGTAGTGCATGCCGAACTGCGCGCTCAGCCGCCCGGTGGTGGAAGTGAAGTTGGCGTTGTAGCCGGCCATCCGGAGGTACCCTTGTGGCAGCAGAAACCCGTTGTGGAAGGCGAAGACGACCGTGGACTGGGTCGTGTCCCACGTGGACACGGCCGGGCCGTGGGTGCCCGGCAGCGCCCGGGCCGGCCCGGCCGCGAGCAGCACCCCGAGCGCCGCGCAGGCGAGCGGTGCCAGAAGCCGCGTGAAGCATGAGGCGTGGGCGCATCCGGTTCGCATCGAGAAACCTCCTTGTCTGTCTCCGGTTGTTCCAGACAACGTATCGCTTGGCGACTATCGGCGCAAATCGGCCCTCGCGACGATCGGCCCCCACGACGGATGGATGCCCGCGCGGGCGAAAGGCGCTATAGTCCCCTCATCATGACGCGAAAAAAAGCGAATCGGGGATCGTCGCTCGCCGGGACCGCGGCCCTGGCCCTGGTCCTGGCGGCGGGGTGCGGGAATGACGGCGGCGGCGCGGGCGGGACGGACGCCGACACGGACGCCGACACGGATGCCGACACGGATGCCGACACGGATGCCGACACCGACGCGGACACCGACACCGGCACCGGCTGCGAGGACAGCATCACCGCCTCCCCGGAGACCATCGACGACGTGCTGGTCAACCCGGGCATGGGCCTGGCGGACTTCCACTTCGGCTGGTGGTGCAACCTGCCCCCCGTGACCTACTCCCCCGAGGAGTGCGCCGAACGCGTGCTCGCCCACTGGCCGGAGAACCACCCGGGCTCGGCCACGGCCTACTTCCGCTGGACCTGGCGCGAGCTCGAGCCCGTGCGGGGCGAGATCGATTTCGCCATGATCGACGCGGCGATCCAGTCGGCCAACGCCCTGGGCGCCACCCTGGCTTTTCGGATCATGACCGTCGACGAGGCGGGCCTCGGAGTGCCGGACTGGCTGCTGGAGGAACCCTATTTTGCGACCGGCGCGTGGCGCTCCACGGGCAGCGGCAGCCTGTGGTGGCCCGACTACCGCGACGGGGCCTTCCAGGCCGAGCACCAGCGATTCGTCGGCGCCCTGGCCGAGCGCTACGACGACCACCCGGCCGTGGATCACGTGGACCTCGGCTCCGTGGGCTGCTGGGGCGAGTGGAACACCGCCTGCCTCGACGGAGCGGCCGGCATCATCGAGGTCTACGAGCCCGCGGACGACGCCGAGCGCGAGGAGATCGTCCTGGCCTGTCAGGATCTGGTCGGGCACTTCCTGGACGGTTTCGAGACCACGCCGCTGGTGATGCTGGGGCTGGCGGCCGGCCTCGAACAGGAGGTGATGCTCCACGCGGTGCAGGGCGGAGCCGGCTGGCGCGTGGACTGCTGGGGCGACTTCGGCATCTTCGGGCCGGACTGGAACCACCAGGACGACCTCTACCCCCAGATGATCTCCGCGGCCACCGAAGCCTGGCCCGCCTTCACCGACGTCTGGCAGCACGCGCCGGTGCAGCTCGAGGTCTGCGGCACGCTGCCGGGATGGCACGACCTGGGCTGGACCGCGGACGCGCCCGATGGCGAGGTCCACAAGGCCTTCGCGTGGGCCCTCGAGCAGCACGCCTCGGTGCTCAACGCCAAGTTTACGTCGATCCCGGCCGACTACCTGCCCGCCCTCGACGGGCTGCTCGCAGCCAACGGCTACCGGCTCGTGCTGGACAGCCTGGACCACTGCGACGCCGTGTCGCCCGGCGAGACCACGACCTTCGTCTCGACCTGGAACAACCTCGGCGTGGCGCCCCCCTACCTGGCGCGGGACCTGGTCTGGCGCCTGCGCAAGGGGGATCTGCTGACCTTCTTCCCGAGCGGGGCCGACATTCGCGAATGGCTCCCCGGCTCCCGGCAGGTGATCGATCAACTCCCGCTGCCGGTCTGTCTGGAACCCGGGACGTACGACATCGAGGTGGCCATCGTCGATCGCGCCGGGACCGCGCCGTCCACCGATCCCCTGCCGCCGCTGCAGCTCGGCATCGCCGGCCGCGGCGAGGACGGCTGGTACCCGGTGTCGACGCTGACCGTGCTCTGAGCCGCGACAGGCGAGGAGGGCCCATGAACCCTGACGGATACCCGGCGACGCTGTACGGAGGGCCGGACGGCGCGCGCGGGGTCTCGTGCCGGGTGCTGCCGCGGGGCGACGGGCTCGAGGCCAAGCCCGCGGACGAGGCGCCCGTGGTCATCCCCTACGCCGGGATGACGGTCTCGCCCACCGGGGTGGACGACCGCTATCTCCAGTTCGAGGGAAGGTGCGGCGGCGTCCCGGCGCGGGCGCTGGTCGCGGACCGGACGATCATCGACCACATCCGGGCCGTCGGCGCGCCCCGGGCCATGGTCGACCAGCTCGAGGCCGCGACCCGCAGACGCTCCCGGCGCAAGGCCGGGGCCCTGGCCGTGCTGGCCGGGCTCGGCGCGGTGCTGCTCCTCCTCGTCCTGATCGCGTGGCTCGGCCTGGGCTGGGCCGTGGAACGGGCGGTCGCGGAGATCCCGTCGGAATGGGAGCTGGAGCTGGGCCGGATGACCGCCACCGAGGTCCTGGCCGGGCAGCGGGTCTGCGCCGATCCCGTGCTGGACACCGCGGTGCAGGAGCTGACGCGGCGGCTGGTCGGGGCCATCGGCGCCTCGCCCCACCGCTGGCGATTTCGCGTTCTGGACACGGACGAGATCAACGCCTTCGCCCTTCCAGGGGGCTATGTCTTCGTCAACCGCGGCCTGATCGACCGCGCCGCCGACGCCCACGAGGTGGCCGGGGTCCTGGCCCACGAGGTACAGCACGTGATCCTGCGCCACGGTGTGAAGAACCTGGCCCGGGAGCTGGGCCTGATGCTGGTGGTCTACGCGCTGGTCGGCGACGTGTCCTCGGTGGAAGGCTTCCTGGCCGGCAACGCCGCCGGGCTGACCTCGATGGCGTTCAGCCGCGACCAGGAGCGCGAGGCCGACGCGGGCGGCATCGATCTGATGTTCCGCGCGGGCTTCGATCCCACGGGGCTGCCGCGGTTCATGCGCACCCTGGAGAGCGAGCAGGGCGGCGCCGGCATCATCCCGTCGTTCCTCACGACACACCCGGACTCCGGCGAACGGGCCGCGGATCTCACCGCGCTGATCCAGTCCCGGGGATCCTTCGTCGTCACCCCGCCGGTGGCGGACTGGTCCGCCCTTCGCGGCCGCTGCACGCCAGTCGCGGTCTCGGACCCCGACGCGATCTGAACGACCGTGGCCGCGGGTTTCACACCCGCGGGACGACGG
>CAYZAI010000066.1:0-12187 GCA_964476305.1 uncultured Myxococcales bacterium | reverse complement strand
ACGCGGGTGAACCAACGACGGACGCGGGTGAACCAACGACGGACGCGGGTGAACCAACGACGGACGCGGGTGAACCGCGTCCCTACTTCTCGATCTTGATCGGGGGGACCTTGACGCCCTTCTTCTGGGCCAGTTCGCACGAGACCTCGACGCCCGTGGGCTTGCCGTCCACCAGCAGCACCTTGAACTCCACGCGGCGGTTCTTCTCCCAGGCGGCCTCGTTGTGCCCCTGGTCCATCGGACAGTACTCACCGTAGCCCGCCGAGCGAAGCTTCTTGGCCTTGACGCCCTTGTTGATGAGGTAGCTGACCACCGCGGCGGCGCGGTCGGCCGTCAGGCGCAGGTTGTAGTCGTCGTCGCCGCGCTCGTCTGCGTGGCCCTGGACCTCGATCAGCTCGATCTGCGGGTTGCCGTTGATCGTCGCGGCCACCGCGTCGAGCACGTCGAAGGACTCCGTCTTGATCACGGCTTGATCGTACTCGAAATAGACCTTCTTCAGGATCTTGATGTCGGTGTCGGTGAGCACGACGATGCCCTGGTCCGGGCAGCCGTCGTCGTCGTCGAACGCGTTGTAGGTCTCGGGCTCGTTGGGGCACATGTCATCCACGTCCGGGATGCGGTCACGGTCGTTGTCCGGATCCGGGCAGCCCTCCTCGTCCTCGAAACCGTCGAAGTCCTCGGGCTCGTTGGGGCAGTTGTCCTGGATGTCGAGGATGCCATCGACGTCGTTGTCCTGGTCCGGGCAGCCGTTCTCGTCCTCGAAACCGTCCCCGTCCTCGGGGTCGTCCGGGCACTGATCCACGCTGTCCGGGATGCCGTCGCCGTCGCGGTCGCCCTCGATCCGGTCCGGGCAACCGTCCGGCGGCGTGCCTGGCACCAGCGGGCATTGGTCGTCGACATCGAGGATGCCGTCACGATCGTTGTCCGGCTCGGGGCAGCCGTCCGAGTCCTCGAAGCCGTCGAAGTCCTCCGGATCGTCCGGGCACTGATCCACGTCGTCCGGGATGCCGTCGCCGTCCCGATCGCCGATGGACGGCTCGAAAGCGAAGCCGAGGAACATCCGGTGCTCGACGCTCTGGAAGCCGTACAGCGAGTCCGTGGCGCCCAGCGGGATGCCGTGAGCGTAGCCGGCCATCAGGTACGAGCTGCGCTCGACGAAGATCTTGAAGCCGCCGCCCGCCTCCAGCGAGAAGTAGCCCATGTTGCCCATGTCGGTCAGCAGGTGGCTGCCGTAGACCTCGACCACGAAGTCCATCACCTTGGGCCACAGGGTGAAGCTCTGGCCCACGCCGAACGTCAGGGTCGGGCCGTACTTGAAAAGCAGGCGGTCGCCGGCCCCGAGCGGCGCCCCGGCGCCGTCCAGCCAGTACTCGCTTTCGTTCAGCGTGTTCTCCTCGCTTGCGCCGAAGGGGATGCGGGCGCCGACGTTGAGGGCAGCCCGGTACCAGGAGCGGGGCTCCACGTCGGCGATCATCTTTGCGGAAACGGCGCCGCCGCCCGGTTCGCCCATCAGCAGCTCGGACTTGCCCACCGGAGCCTGGTACTGGATCACCGTGCCCAGGCCCACGGGGCGCAGGTCGGCTCGAATCCAGCGCAACTTGACGTGCACCGAGATGTCGCCGATGCCGCCCTTGGTGCCCCACTTGCCGGTCTGGGCCGCGCCCTGGTCGTCCACGCCGTCGTAGGCCGAGCCCGCGGGGATCATCAGCGGGATCTGCAGGCCGACGGCGATCATGTTCATCAGGCCCAGGTTGAACAGCAGGGACGACGAGATGAACGTATCCATCATCGTCTTTTCGTAGATGTCGTTCTCGGCCTCGACCGCGACCCAATCGTGGAAGCCGAAGTCCAGCATCAGGCCCAGGGAGATCGCCAGGTGGGGAAGGATCTGGGTGCCGTCCTGACTGAAATGGCCCTTGGTGTCGACGGAGGGCCGGAACAGGCGAAGCTCCCCGCCCTCTCCCTTGTTCACCAGGTTCTTGTCCGCTTCCGCCAGCTGCGGAAGCAGCAGGACCGCGGCCATGGCCAGTGCGACGGCTACCCGGGTTCGCGAACCTTTCATGTCGACCTCCGACATCGGAACTATTCGATTTTCCTCGCTGATTCGAAGCAGCCCGAGCCTATATCACACGGTCTTGCGATGTCAATCGGCCGATACTCTCCGGATCGCGGCGCGCGAGTGAACAAAAGCGGCCGGGCCGCGGTCCAATGGTGATCGAATCGCGTCCGCACTTTCACTGTCAATGGACGCGATCGACGCACTTGAAATGCAATATGACTTGGGAGTATAAGCGGTTCTGGTCATTCCACAAAAGGGATCATTCCCAACTAGCGTGGTCGGGTCGAAGCGGCCCGCCACCAGCCTCCCGCGGGGAGGACAAGGATTACGGAGGAAAGAAAATGAAGAAGGTACTCGGCTTGCTTTTCGTGGCGGCGATGGCCGTCAACTTCAGCGGCTGCGACGAGCTCACGGAGATCTCGGAGGGCGTCTGCGGACCCTGTGGCACCATCGCCAACGGCGACGCGACGATCTCGGGCAACGCGGCCCTCGACGGCATCTTCAAGGCGGTGGGCACGCTCAAGATGTCCACCGGATCGATCAACGCCGATTTCAACGCCCGGCTGAAGAACCTGGCGGCGGTCTTCGACATTGATGCCGAGGGCATGGCCACGGCCGACCTGGTCGCCGAGATCAAGGCGCAGTTCAACGCCCAGATCAAGGCCCAGGGTACCCTCAAGATCGACATCGTCGAGCCCAAGTGCTCCGCGGACATCAGCGTCTCGGCCTCCGCCTCGGCCCAGTGCGAGGCCAAGGCCGGCTGCGACGTGGACGTCAGCGCCTCCTGCGATCCGGGCGAGCTGTCCTTCGTGTGCGAGGGCCAGTGCACCGGCGGCTGCTCGGGAACGTGCTCTGGCGAGTGCTCCGCCAAGCTGGAAGCAGGGGTGGAGTGCACGGGAACCTGCAAGGGCGCCTGCGACCTGAGCGTCGAAGGCGGCGGCTGCGAGGGCACGTGCTCGGGTACGTGCGATGGAACTTGCTCCTTGGAGAACGCCGAGGGCGAGTGCGAGGGCGAGTGCGAAGGCACCTGCACCGGCTCCTGCGAGATGCCCTCGGCGGGCGGTTCCTGCAGCGGCGAGTGCAAGGGTGAGTGCGTGGTCGAGTTGGAAGCGGGAGCCGAGTGCAGCGGCACCTGCGAGGGTTCGTGCGAGGGCGAGTGCACCGGAGGCTGCGAGGGCTCCTTCGATCCGCCGTCCTGCAACGCCGAGGCGTCGGCCAGCTGCGAGGCGTCCGCGGACTGCTCGGCCCAAGCCGAGGCCCAGGCCTCCGCGAGCTTGAAGTGCACCCCGCCGTCCATCGACATCGTCTTCGAGGGCAGCCTCGACCCCTCGGCCAAGGCCGAACTCCTGGCCAAGCTCGAGGCCTTCAAGGTCGAGATGATCGGCGTCGTGCAGGGCATGTTCCAACTCCGGGGCCTGATCGAGGGCAACGCCGAGCTGGACATCGAGCCCCCGGTGATCACCATCGGCTACGCCATCGAGGACTTCATCGAGGTCGTGGCCAGCGGCGAGTTCGAGGTCGAGGCCGTGGGCCTGCTGCCCTGCGTGGTCCCGGCCTTCGAGGAGTCCGCCGACGTGCTGGTCAACCTGGTCGGCGACATGGAGGCCACGGTCTCCGGTCAGCTCGAGCTCTTCACCCTGCTGAACTAGGGTTGGCCCGCCCGCGGGCGAAAGCCTGATTTCCAGACCGCCGGTCCCTGCCCTGGGGCCGGCGGTTTTTTCCCTGCGAAAAACAGCAACACGCCCCCATCGGTATCTGGTAGAATCCGGTATTCGAATCGGTAACGGCCGCCGTGCAACACGGCGCAACAAGGAGGATCCGATGAAGAAGGGACTTGGCTTAGTGTTCGTGGCGGCGATGGCCGTCAACTTCAGCGGCTGCGACGAGCTCACGGAGATCTCGGAGGGCGTCTGCGGACCCTGTGGCGATGTCTATGCGGGCGACGCTTTCATCTCGGGCGACGCCCGGCTGGACGGCATCTTCAAGGCCGTGGGTTCGTTCGGTTCGGCCACCGGCAAGATCCAGGGCTCGTTCCGCGCAGACCTCGAGGCTCTGGCCGAGGTCTTCGGCGTCGAGGGTGCGGCCGAGCTGTCCATCGAGGACCTGGTCGCCGAGGTCAAGCTGGCGATCGAGGGCGAGATCAACGCCAATGTGAGCGGCAGCCTCTCCGTGGTGTTCGTGGAGCCCAAGTGCTCCGCCAGCCTGGACGTGGCCGTCGAGGCCCAGGCCAACTGCGAAGCCTCCGCGGGCTGCGAGGTAGACGCGGAATGCACAGCGGGCGAGGTTTCCGTCAGCTGCTCCGGGCAGTGCACGGGCGGCTGCTCCGGCGGCTGCGAAGGCGAGATGAAGTGCTCCGCGAGCGTCACGGCCGAGGGCACCTGCGGCGGCACCTGCGAGGGCACCTGCGAGGTCAAGGGTCCGGCGCTCGAGTGCTCCGGAACCTGCTCGGGTACCTGCACCGTGCAGGCGGGCGCCGAATGCACGGGCACCTGCGACGGCGAATGCACGGGTACCTGCGACGGCAACAACGTCGAGGGGGTCGCGTGCTCCGGCGAGTGCGAGGGCACCTGCACTGCCGAGTGCCACATCCAGGGCTCCACGTCCTGCGAGGGCACCTGCAACGGGACCTGCGAGGGCACCCCGCCGAGCGGGAATTGCGAAGGCACCTGCAAGGGCGAGTGCAAGGCCACGATCGCGGCCGAGGCCGAATGCGAGGGCGAGGTCACGTGCGAGGGCGAGTGCACGGGCGAGTGCTCGGGCGGCTGCGAGGGCGAGGTCACGCCGCCTTCCTGCGCGGTTGATGCCAACTGTTCGGCCGAGGCCAACTGCGAGGCTTCGGCATCCGCCCAGGCATCCGCCAGCCTCGAGTGCACGCCGCCGTCGCTGGAGATCGCCTTCCAGATGAACGCCGACCTCAGCGCCCAGGCCAAGGCCGAGTTCAAGGCCAAGATGGGCGAGTTGAAGGTCAAGATGATCGGCATCATCCAGGGCATGTTCAAGATGCGCGCCCTGATCGATGTCGAGTACGCCGCCGAGCTGGGCATCGATCCCCCGTTGGTGCAGATCTGGGATGAGGTGGAGGGCCTGATCGAGGCCGACCTCGACTCGTTCAACATCCCGGCCGGCCGGCTGGCCTGCGTGCTGCCGGCGTTCCAGGACGCGGGCGAGATCTTCGCCTCCGCGGCCACGGACCTGGTCGTCACCTTCGACGCCCAGCTGGAGATCGTCGGCGTGCTGGATATCTTCTAGCCCGCGGGCACCGCCGGGGCGCGGCGGTAGCTTTGCAGCACCTGCCAGCCGGTCCACAACAGCACGACGCCGAAGTAGAGCGCGAGTCCCCACGAGGTGATGGCCGTGGTGGCGAAGCGCGCGTTGCCCTGCACGTGGCTGTACTGGGTCACGGCCTCGACGAGGAACAGCAGCGCCAGCCCCAGCCGGTGGAACCAGCCCCGATCCAGCAGCGCGGCGTGCCAGATCACGAGGATCATCCGCAGGTTGTAGTAGTTGACCTGCGGCGTGGTGACGCAGAACAGCGGGATCGCGGCGAGTTGGATCAGCTCGTGCAGCGGCGGCCGGACGCGGACGATGGTGAACGCCAGCCACGCCAGGACCGCGAGGCCGATCCCCAGGCGCAGGCCGCGGTTGGCCTGGACCTCGAGCTCGCGGGCGTGCACGCCGCCGGTCGCGTCGATCTCCTCCTGGTCCAGCTCGCCCTCCCAGACCATGAGGTCGGCCAGGCCCACCCGGTGCGAGCTGTAGGACGCGTTGTGCATCGACAGGTTGTGGGCGGACTCGGCGGCGACCTCGGTGCCGAACAGGCCGAGGGCGGCGGCGCCGAGCCCGACAGCCACCACCGCCGCGCCGGCCGCGACCCGCACGTGCCGCAGCGGCAGGCGCCGCGTCCGCACCCACTCGGCCAGGGCCGCGGCGAGCCAGGGGAAGAAGAAGATCGCGGGGAAGATCCGGTTCATGGCGGCGTAGGACAGGGCCGCCCCGGCCAGGGCCCACTTCTCCTTCTTCAGCAGGCACACGCCGATCACCAGGGCGCTCGACCAGTCGTAGCGCAGCAGGGTCTGGCCCAGCATCGGCCAGCGCCCCGAGAACGTGCAGACGAGGAACAGCACCACCCACAGGGCGACCTCGGGGCCGAAGGCCCAGGTCACCGCGGCCAGGGCGGCCGCGACCATGCCGATGTCCACCAGCGTCAGCCACTTCACGTCCTCGACGGGCGTGGAGGCGACCAGGGCCAGGCCCGGGACGCCCCAGGTGGGCGGCGGGTTGTAGCCGTGATCCGCGAAGAAGTAGTTTCGCAAGGATCGGAAGTGGGGGAAGGCCAGGAACCAGTCGACGTCGTGCTCGAACTGCTCCCAGCGCTCGGGCGTGAACCGCTGCTCCCGGATCTCGGCCCCGTGCTCGAGGGCCACGTGGATCGGCTTGAGCCGGTAGTCCCTGAGGTCCCGGTAGCGCTTCAGCCTCGAGGCGTGGCGGTCTTCGTACTCCTTGTCGGCGGTGATCATCGCCGCGTAGAGCCGGAAGTAGCCCAGCTCCTGCAGGTACTTGGTGTTGAGGTAGTAGTAGGCGATGTCCGTGCCGTCGCCGATGCCCGCGGCCTCCTCGCGGTCGAAGTTGTAGTAGTTGAATGCGCCGAACACGCAGAGCGCGACCAGAGCGGTGGTCCAGACGTGGATCGCGACCCGGCCCGCCAGGCCCCTGGCCAGGGGCCTGAGCAGCCGGAGCGCGAGCAGCGCCAGTCCGGCCGCGGCGATCCACATCCGCCACTCGTGGGACTCGTCCTTGGTGATCGGCTCTCCGAGCGTCGAGCAGAGCCAGATCGCCACGCCTGCCGCCACCGTGGTCGGCCCGAAGCGCGCCAGCAGGCCGAGTGGCCCGCGCCTGCCGTCCGCCGTTCCCGCCGTCTCGTCCATTTCCCCTGCTCCTCGCCCGGAGGGTCCAACTTCGCACGAAACCCGCGGCCGAAAAAGACGGTTTCGTTCCCCTGGAAACGGCGGGCTGCGGCGGGTACAATCCCAGCGACTCCTGGAGGCCCCATGCAGGAAGCATCGACCCGGTGGATGTCCATCCTCTTCTTCTCGGCGTTCGCCGGCGTGATCGCGGTGGCCTTTCCGGCCCAGGCTGAGTGGCCCGAGCCCGCGCTCCGGTCCGGGCCCTTCCTGCCCCCGCCGCGGGAGGCCGCCGTGGCGGTGGACGCCGCGGGTGCGTGGGTGCCGGCGAGATCCGGGCTGGCCACGGACGACACCGGCTTCCTCCAGGGGCGCATCACCTGGAACTTCTCGCCGTGGAACGGCGTGGGCCTCTTCGGGCGCCACGGTGTCGGCGGCATGTGGTGGGGCGACCTCGCGCTCTTGACCAGCGAGCACGAGCTCGGCCTTCGCTGGCTGGCGTCCCGGGTCGTGACGCTGGAAGCCGCCTACCTGGGACACGGTACCGAGAAGCAGTGGATAGACGGCGACGGGAAGGCCATCGGCGGCATCCGCGACCACGGGGCCGAGCTGTCCGGCTGGGCGCACCTCGAGCCCCATTCTCGGATCAGCCTGGACCTGCACATGCTGGGGCGCTGGTTCGATGTCTTCCGGGACGACCAGCTGGTGGCCGGCGGCGGCGCGCGCCTGGGCCTCTTGTTCGCGGACGGCCACGCCGCGGTAATCGAGATGCACGCCCTGTGGGCCCACCGCGCCAATCCGCGTGAAGGGGTGGATCGAGCCTCGTGGAACGTCATCGGCGACGTGCTCTGGCGCTCGCAACTGACCAAAGGCTTCGGCATGCAGCTCGGCGCGCGGATCTCGACCAATCTGCTGGTGGGCGAGGTGCCGATGCTCGAGCTCAAGCGCTCGATGATCGGCGAGCCGATGGCAATGGGGATCCTCGGCGTCTGGTTCTCGATCTGAGTTCCCGTCGCCATTGCCCGGCGTATGGGACCGGCCTATATTCTGTCCGTGCCCGAAACGGGCCGCGAACCGGGAGGAAAGATGAGAAACGCAACATGGACGATGCTGTTTTCCGCGGCGCTGATGCTGGCCACCGGCTGCGGGCCCACCTACGTCCGCGGCTCCGAGGTCGAGGGCCTGGATGACTACGCCATGAGCACCGGGCTCGACAAGCGCGACCTCGAGCAGCTCTTCGAGCAGAACATCGAGTCGCTGATGTCCTCGGCAGTGGTGGAGAAGTGGAAGGCCGAGCCCGAGCCGCCGGTGGTCTCGCTGTTCGCCATCGCGAACGAGACCAGCGAGCACGTGCGCGATCAGCTCGACGCACTGCTGGCCAAGATGGAGACGCGGCTGATCAACGGCGGCGTGGCCACGGTGGTGGACCGCGCGCGCCAGGACCAGCTGATCGCCGAGGTCGAAAAACAGCAGGGCGGGGCCTTCGACGAAACGAAATCCGCCGAGGTGGGGCGCCAACTGGGCGCCCGGTTCTTCCTGACGGGCAAGGTCTACGACAGCGCCGAACGGGCCGAGAAGGAGCGCCGCGTCCAGTACTTCCTGTTCATGAAAATCGTAGAGGTGGAAACTGGGGTCGTGCGCTGGCAGAACGAGGCCAACCTGACCAAGGGTCTCGTCAACTGACGGCACACCCTGCGTGGAACGGACGCTCGCAGCCCTGTTCTCGATGGTGGCGGCCCTTGCCGGCTGCGCGGGGTACGAGGGCGACGTGCGCGCCATCCGCGAGGCGCTGCTCGCCGGCGATCGTGTCCGTGCCCTCGCTGCGGCGAACGAGGCCCTCGACGTGGACGAGTCCGACGAGCTGCCACGCAAAGTGAGCGGGGACAAGGCCCTGCTGGTGCTGGAAAGGGGGACGGTCAAACAGGGTCTGGGCCTCTGGAAACCGGCGGCCCGCGACTTCCTCGTCGCGGACCGGCACCTCGAGATGCTGGATCTGCGGGGCGACGCCATCGGCAACATCGGCCGCTGGCTCTTCAGCGACGACGCCACGGTCTACAAGGCGCCGCCCCACGAGAAGCTGCTGCTCAGCGCGCTGGGGATGCTGAACTACCTCGCCGCTGGCGATCTGGAGGGGGCCCGGGTCGAGGCCCGGCGCCTGCGGATCATGCGGGCCTATCTCGAGGATGCGGTCTCGCCGGAGGAGTCCCGGACCGACCTGGGATCCTACCTCTCGGCCTTCGTGTGGGAGATGTCCGGGCGGCACGAGGACGCGCTTCGGGCCTACGACGAGCTGCTGGCCCAGGGGGGCGACCACCCGTCGGTGCGGGAGCCCATCCGGAGGCTCGCGGCCTGCAGCGACTTCCGCGGCGAGCGGATCGCGGCCCTGCTGGAGGCGCCCGCCCCGGAGGCCCCCGCCCCGGTGTGCGCGAGCCCCGTGCGGGATCGGGGCACGGTGCTGGTGGTGGTCCAGCTGGGCCTGGCTCCCTACAAGGTCGCCACCCGCATCCCCATCGGCGCGGCCCTGGTGCTGGCCGGCTACGTGATGTACGGGCCGGGCCTCGGCGCCTCCAGCGATGCCAGGGCCAGGGAGCTGGCGGCCAAGGGCCTGCTCAAGTGGGTCAACTTCCCCCGGCTCGAGCGCAGCCCCTCGAGGTTCAAGCGGGTCAGGGTCCACGTGGGCGATCGGCCCGCCGGCACCGAGCTGGGAGAGAACGTCGGCGAGCTCGTCATCCGATCCTGGGACCGGCTCAAGGGCACGGTGATGGTGGCTGCGATCACGAGGCTGATCACCCGTGCCGTGGCCGGCGAGGCCACTCAGCAGGCGGCCAAGGGCGGCGGCGCGGCCGGGGGGCTGGCGCTGCTCGCCGGGCTGGCTGTGGAGGGGGCTCTGACAGCGGCGGACACGCCGGACACCCGCTCGTGGGTCACCCTGCCCTCCCACGTCGTGCTCTCCCGCAGCGAGGTGCCGCCGGGGCGCCACCGGGTCGTCGTGGACTTCGAGGGCAATGCCGGACGCGAGCGCCGGGAGCTTGACGTCGACGTGTCGGCCGGCGGCTTCGCGGTGGTGGTCGCGGCCGCGATGCGGTAGGAGATGCTGGATGCAAACGAACGACAATGAAAAGGGGAAGAAGAAATGAAACCGAACCGAACCACGATGATCGCCTGCTCGATGGTCGCGTTCACGCTGCTGCTGACGGCGGCATCCTCGGCCCGGGCCCTCGACGCCTACCGGGATCGCAAGGGTCTCTTCAGCGGCATCGGCCTCGGCGGCGGGGCCGTTGTCAGCGACGACGAGGCCGGGGGCGAGTTCCTCTTCGACCTCACCCTCGGCGGCGGCGCGACCGCGGATCTGACCCTGGCTCTCGACCTCGACATCCGCTACCAGCGCTTCGACGCGGATCGGAGGAACTGGATGGTCGTGCCCGGACCGCAGCTCGACTGGTTCATCGCGGGCGGGCTGTTCCTGCGGGCGGGCATCGGCCTGGCCCTGGCCTTCGTCAGGGGGCCAGAGGTCAGCGACGTCGCCGTGCCCGGGAAGGAGGTGGAGGACAACGACTTCACCCTGGGCTTCGACGGCTCGCTGGGCGTCGGCTACGAGTTCTTCACCAGCTCGAACCTGGCCCTCGGCGTGGCCGTAGAAGGCGACTACTTCGTGCTGGACGAAATCGAGGACGTCTTCTCGGCCTGCTTCTCCCTGAGCCTGAGGTACTACTAGGCCTTGGCCTCGATGCGGAACCGGGCGCCGGTCTCCTTCTTTCTCGCGGCTTCTTTCGCGGCCACGGCGTGCAACGGGTCCGCCACCCCACACCAGCCAGTGGCGCCCGCTTCTGCCAAGCGGGCCGACCCGGTCGCCCCCCCCGGCCATGGCGACGAGCTGCTCCCGGGCCTGCCGGGCATCGCCCCCGCCGCTGGTGCGCCGGCAACCGACGCGCTGCCCACGGACCGGGACGGGCTGCTCCGGGCCGGGCGCGAGGCTCTGGCGCAGGGGCGGCTCGACGAGGCGCTGTCGATCGCCGAGGTGCTGCTGCTCGTGCAAGGAACCGGAGATCTCGAGGCGCGGGAGCTGCGCGGACGCTGCCTCGCCGCTTCGGGCGACGACGCCGCGGCGAGGGAGGAGTTCTCGGCCTGCTGCGCGGCCGGGCACACCCCGTGCTGCAACGGTGGGCAGAACCGCTGAATGCGCCGCTGGTGCCGCTCGTCCAATGGGCAGGAAGGACTGGGAACATGCGACGAGCCGCGAACCGGAAGCTCCTGACGGCCCTGACCGCGATCCTGCCCCTGTGCAGCGCCCTGCTGGTCGTCCCCGCGGCCGCAGCGGCCTCGTCGAAGAACGGCGGCGGGTTCTCTGCCGCTGAGATCAAGTCGATCAGGCCGCTTTTCACAAGGCACGAGGTGATTGCGCTCGCGGAATCCGACGCGCAGGGGCAGCCACAGGCCATGACCCTCGCGATGCGGGTCGCCGCCTCGCGGGAGAGCACGTTCAAGGTCTTCGAGAATCCCGAGAACTTCTACTACATCTCGACCCTGTTCAAGGAGAACAAGGTCCTGCAGGAGCACGGCAACACCAAGGCCTTCTCGTGGGCCTCACGCCACAAGCTGTTCAGCGTGGTGGGCCGGAACACGATCGCCCTGTTCCCTCCTCGTCGGGCCGACGTCACGGTGGTGGACAGCTCCCTGGGCAGCGGCGTGTTCAAGGTGCTGCTCCACGAGGACGGACCGGACCACACCATCGTCGTCGTCTCGGGGTTGCTCGACGTGCGAACCTCGGAGTGGCTGATCCGCGTCCTGCTCGGCGGCAACCCGGCCATGCGCCAGGCGATGAACGTCGCCATCGGCCTGGTGATGATCAAGGGCATCGCGGCCATGGCCGTGCGCTACGAGAAGGGCCGGACCCTCGGCAAGCACTCCACCCGCGGCAAGGCCGGTGGCACCCCCTCGGCCCTGGGCCAGAAGGAACTGCTGGCCCTTGCCCCGCTGCTGGTGCGCGGGCAGGTCGTGATCTGCGACTCGCACAAGGGCGGCAGGCTGCGCCAGGCCACGGTCGTCGAGGCGATGGACGCCCCTGCCGCGGATGTCTTCAAAGCGGTGGGCACACCCACCGGCTATCCCAAGCTGATCAAGGCCATCGACAAGATCGATATCCACTCCAATGACGGCAAGACCATCGACTTCTCGTGGAACATCGGCCTGTCGGTGTTCGGTCTGACATCGCGGAACCGCATGACCA
>CAYZAI010000065.1:0-16189 GCA_964476305.1 uncultured Myxococcales bacterium | reverse complement strand
GCCGGTGGTATCGGACGTGCCTGCGGCTGTAGGTCAAGGGGGTGTGCTGGGGGGTTGTCTTGGGGCCCGCCCCCAAGTCCTACGGCAGCAACAAGGAGGTCGAGACCGACATCGTCTCCCAGGGCAAGCACCTGGTGTTCTCGAAAGGCAACCTTCGCACCGACCGCTGCATGTCGCCCAACCCTCACCTCCAGTCGGTCAGCGAGAGCGCCGGTGGAGGCACTTGGAAGCGCGTGTGTCAGACTCCGAGCAACGACTCAAAGTCCGAGCGGGTCGAGTACAGCTTGGTGGCCAAAGGCACCGACCGCATCGACTACCAGGCCCTGTCACGTTTCAACTGGACGCTGAAGAATGACCACTGCGTGGCGACCCTCGAGGAGACCCGGGTCTTCGTCCGTGTCACCGAGGGGGACGGCAAGGCCACGGCCGGTGCGCCCGCCACCGAAAATCCCACCGGCGGGAAGGCGGAGAAGCAGCCCCCCGCCGCAGAGGAGGGCACCGAGTGCGAGGTTCATGGACCGGCTCGCAGGCTCTCCGTCGTGCCCCGGGAGGCCCGGATCGGTCCGGGCGAGCGCGTGTGCTTCGCCGCCAACGGGCTGGACGACAACGGTTGCCGCTTCGGCGTCAACGCCACGTGGATCGCAACCCAGGACGGCCAGGAGGTGGGCGGCCTGCTGTCGAGGGGCGGGTGCTTCTCGGCCGGGGCCAATGCGGCGGACTCGGAAGGTACCTACGAAATCACCGCGCGGTTCGAAGGCAAGAAGGCCACGGCCCGGGTGGTCGTGACCTTCCCGGACCTGGGAGATCTGTTGGCGGCCAGACTGCGCCCCGTCGATGGCGACGAGACGACTGAAGGGGAGGTGGTCGAACCGGTGTCGCCCGGGAGCACGCCGCAGCAGGCCTCGGTGCCCGTCGCAGAGGTGCCCGCGAGCGGTGGCAACACCATGCTCCTGTTGATCATCGTCGGCGCCATCGTGTTGGTGGCCGCGGCGCTGCTCGTCGTCGTGCTTGTGATGCGGGCACGTGTGGCGCGGCGCGGCTACCGAGACGATTGGGACGACCCGGATCGGCCGTCTCCCACGCCTCAACCGAGGAAGGAGTTGCCTTCTCCCTCTCTGGCGCCGGAACCGGCTCCCCGGCAAGTGCCCGGCGCCGATGGTGCGCTCGAGTGCCCGAAGTGCAAGTCGAAGTTCCCTGCCGGGGCGCGGTTCTGTCCCCACGATGGCTCCACCCTGGTGGCGGTGGCGGCCGCGAAGTCGGGGCAGGACGCGGATCCGCCGGGGATGATCTGCCCGAAATGCCACAGACCCTACGAGCCGGGTTCCAGGTTCTGCCCTCACGACAAGGAGTTGCTCGTGCCCTACCAGGTGTGGCGTGAACAGCAACGGGGGCTCTGACGTTGAACAGTTGGGGCAGATAAGGAGTTGCCAAAAAAAAGGTTGTGGTGTTGACCATTTTGTCTTTTAAAAAGGTTCCTTTTTGGCAATATCGATCGCGTTGTTCGTGCTCGTCGGTCCGCTTGGAATTGTTGTTCGCGAATGGAGAAAACAGCGGTATAATGCGCCACTCGTCGAAGCGACGGCGGGTACGAGTCAGAGAAGGACTATCAGACCCGAGGGCAACACGATGAAAATTGTATGCGACAACTGCGGCGCGAAGTATTCGATCGCGGATGAGAAGATCAGAGGCAAGGTCTTCAAGATACGGTGCAAGAAGTGTTCGGAATCGATCGTCGTCCGCGGAGATGTCCCTGTCGAGCAGCCGGTCGCCGATGTGCCCGCCTTCACGCCGCCGCCCATACAGGAGAGCGCCGCCGGCGGAGGGGATGAGGAAGAGGGAGATGCTCCGACCAGGGTCTTCGACTATTCGGGCTACCAGTCCGGAGGCGCCCCGGCCGACGAGGCCGTCTGGCACATCGTCGTCGAGGGTGAGCAACAGGGGCCATACACCGCAGGCCAACTCGCCGAGTACCTGACCGCGGGCAACCTCGACTATGAGGCTTTCGTGTGGCGCGAGGGTTTCGACGACTGGAAACCCATCCGCGAAGTCCAGGATATCACGAGCAAGGTGTCTGGCGCCCCGGCGGCAGGTGCGGCACCGGCGCCAGTGGGTGGTGGGGGCCTGTTCGACCAACCGGCGGCTGGAGGGGGAGGTGTGTTCGACCAACCGGCGGCTGGAGGGGGAGGTGTGTTCGACCAACCGGCGGCTGGAGGGGGAGGTGTGTTCGACCAACCGGCGGGGGGCGGTGGAGGCCTGTTCGACCAACCAGCCGGAGGTGGCGGAGGCGTGTTCGACCAGCCAGCGGCTGGAGTTGGCGGAGGCCTGTTCGACCAACCGGCAAGTGGAGGCGGAGGTCTGTTCGACCAGCCGGCGGGGGGTGGCGGAGGCTTGTTCGATGCCGCGGAGGAGCACGCGGCACCGGGAGGGGTCTTCTCGTCACCCGGAGCGCAACAGCGCCCCTCGGGCGGAGGCCTGTTCGACGGCGGGGATGCCGCCGGGCAGGATCTGTTCGGGGGCGGCGACGGAGGCGGCATCTTCGCTTCGACCGGACCGGCCGCCGCGCCAAGCCCGCGTGTGACCGAACAGCAGGCCATGATGACCGGCGCCCGGAACGAGAACTCGGTGCTGTTCTCCTTGTCCAACCTCCAGGCGCTGGCGTCCGGCGGCGGGGGCAAGCCCGCGGGAGGGGGTGGGGCGTCCGCCGCTGGCGCCTTCGGTGCCTTCGGGATGGGCAAGCCCGCGTCGAAGGGCGACGAGGCCTCCGGGCTCATCGACATCCGCAGCCTCGCGGGCTCGGTTCCGCTGGACCACGAAGCCGGCGGCCCGCCGGACGACCTCCTGTCCATCGGCGGTGCGGGCTTCGCTCCGGCCCTGGGTGCACCGGTGCTGACCGCGCATCGGGAGGGAATGGGGCTCGGTGCCAAGATCGGCATCATCGGCGGCGCGGTGGCGCTGCTCGCCGCAGCGGTGGTCTTGGTGATCGTCCTCACGCACGAGGAGGAGCCCCCCAAGGAGACCGTTTCCAATCCGGAGCTCGCGGCGTTGATGGCTGAGCTCCAGAAGCTGAAGGCGGGTGGTGCGACCGAAGAGGAGACGGAAAAGGCCGAGAAGAAGCTCGCCGACGAGCAGGCCAAGCAGGCTGAGGGCAAGGCGACGACGGACACGGGCGCTGGAGGTTCACCGAGCGCCGAGGCCGACGACAAGAAGTCCGGCGGCAAGTCGGGCGGCAAGGCCTCGGGCGGCAAGGCCTCGGGTGGCAAGGCGTCCGGCGGAGACGCGAAACCGGCATCCGGCGGGGACACCAAGCCTGCGGCCACGAGTGGGGGGGGCGGGTCCGCGCCGAGCAAGCCCAAAGGGGGCGGCGTCAGCGAGCTCGACGACCTGCTTGGCGGCGGCGGAAGCTCACCCAAGCCGGCCAAGAAGCCGGCGGCGGAAGCGCCGGCTCCGGCGAGCGGTGGTGGCGGTGTTCCCGAGAAGCTCACCAAGGCCCAGGTGCAGGCCGGCATGAAGTCCGTGGCCAACGCGGTCCGAGCCTGCGACACGTCCGGTGCTGGCGGCTCGGTCACGGTCCAGGTCACCATCGCTCCCAACGGCCGCGTGACGAGCGCCAATCCCACGGGGTCCAGCGCCGGCACGCCGGTGGGCCTCTGTGCGGCTCGCGCGGTGCGCAGGGCCAAGTTCCCCGCGACTCAGAACAGCCTCAACGTCACCTACCCGTTCAAACTCTAGCCAGGAACTCCAGGCAGGTCAGTACGCCGAAACCGGTGCCGCCCTTGGGGCATAGGGGGGATCTGTGCTCTGCACGGGCCGGGCCCGCGATGTCAACATGCAGGAAGGGTCGCTTGCCCGCGAAGCGCTGGAGGAACAGCGCGCCGGTGATGGTGCCGCCGTGGCGCCCGCCGACGTTCTTCACGTCCGCCACGTCGCTGCGCAGCTCGCGCTCGAGCTCGGCGGCCATGGGCAGTCGCCAGAATAGCTCCCCGGCCCGGTCCGCTGCGGCCAGGTAGCGCTCTGCCAGTCCGTCGTCCTTGGTCAGCGCGCCGGCCCGGTGCGGCCCCAGTGCCACAAGGCACGCGCCGGTGAGTGTCGAATGCTCGACGATCACGTTCGGCTCGAGCCGGGCCGCGAAGGACAGGGCATCGGCGAGGATCAGTCGCCCCTCGGCGTCGGTGTTGACGATCTCCACCGATTTCCCCGACATCGAGGTGATCACGTCCCCGGGCCGGCAGGCCGCACCACCCACCGCGTTCTCGGCGATCGGAACGATGCCGTGGACCTCGCATCGGGCTCCCACCACGGGCAGCGCCGTCATCACCGAGAGCACCAGCGCGGCGCCGGCCATGTCGGTCTTCATCTCTCCCATCGAGGTGCCGGACTTGAGACAGAGGCCGCCGGAGTCGAAGGTGATCCCCTTGCCGACCAGGGCCACCTTCGAGCCGTTCGGGTGAGGCGGCCGGAACGTCAGGTGGACGAGTCGCGGCCCCTGGACCGAAGCTGCGGCAACGGCGAGCAGCAGGTTCATGCCCGCGTCCCGGATTTCCGCCGGACCCAGCACCCGGCATTCCAGCCCTGATTCGGACGCCAGCGCCGCCGCCCGTCCAGCCAGCTCCTCGGGACCGAGCGCGTTGGCCGGCTCGTTGACGAGATCGCGGCAGCGAATGACGGCCTCGCCGCGGGAGCATCCGAGGCGGACCGCGTCCTTCGGGCCACGCACGTTCCCGACAACCCCGCTCGCGCCGATGCGGGCACTCGCAGGGGGGCTGGCGTCCGCCGGTTTCGTCCGATAACGCTCGAAGCGATAGGCCGCGAGCGACAGGGCTTCCGAAGTCCACGCGGCCTCGGAGGCGAGTCTGCCGGTATCGGCCGAATTGCAATACACCGCCACGGATCGGGCGCGGAGCCTCGTTGCGATCTCGATGCCGCGGGCCACGGCGAGTCGCCACTGGCGGGAATCCGGAACGGGGCCCTCGACGCCGACGAGCGCTACGCGCGCCAGACCTCCCTTCACGCGACCCGACCAGACGAGGGTCCGGCCCGGCTGTCCCCTGAACCGCTCGGCCCGAGCCAGTTCTCCGAGGCAGCCCCGGGTCGCACGGTCGAGACGCTTTGGGATGTGGAATTCGCTGCCTGCCCGGCAAGGCAGGATGACGATATCCGCGGCGAAAGCCTCCGGCGCCTCCGTGGTCCAACGCACCTTCATCGACATCACCTCCCGCGAGATCGCGCCACGGCGATCGGATGAGAATGTACTCGGCCAGGCGCAGTGTCAAAGGCGAGCGATCGTCTTCGAGAACCCGTTGGCCCCTGGCACCGATGGCGCCGCCGCCGGCCCGCCAATCACCGCCGCCAGCCGTTTCGGTATCGCCTCGGGCCTGCTGCAGAAACAACAACCGGGAATCATTGGGCTCTTCCTGGTCACTCGTCGTCTTTCGCGCCCTGGCATGCCGGATGCACAAGGACGGCCCGTTCGAAAACGGGAACCGCCGCACGGCGGACAACACGAAAGGAGCGCGGTCTTGGAAAACGGGATGGAACACACGCAGGCGCGAAGGCGCGTGCTCAAGGTCTTCACGGTGGTGGAGAAGGAGAACATTCCACGGGGTATCTGGCTGGAGATCGGTGTCGGCTCGACCAACCGGGACGGGTCCATCTCCGCCAAGCTCGATTGCCTGCCCGTGAACGGGAGCATCCACATTCGCGAAGTCGAACCGCGTGGCGGGGAAGGACCCCGGCGCGCGCCCAACAACCCGCCACCCGCAGAGTGGCGCGAAGGAGGAATGTCGAGATGAAGAACGTGAGCAAGATGCTGGGCTGGACACTGCTGGCGATGATGCTGTCCGCTTCCCTCGGTGCCTTTGCCGAGGAGGCTGCCTCGACGTCGAGCCAGGGCGTCGTCAACGTCAACACCGCCACCGCGACCGAATTGGCCTACCTGCCTGGCGTGGGTCCCTCGACGGCCGAGAAGATCGTCAAGGCCCGGTCGAACAAGCCGTTCACCCGCGAGGACGGGATCACCCGGATCAAGGGGATCGGCCGGAAGACCTATGCCAAGATGCGTCCCTACATCACGCTGGAGGGGCCCACCACCGCCACCAAGAAGATCAAGGTCGGGAAATAGCAGGTTCCCTCAGAGCTTCGCGCCGGGCCGGGTGCGCTCGAGCCCGGCGCGCTCTTCCTCTTCCAGCTTGCCGAGGGCCTCGAGTTGGCTGTAAGCCGGCACGAAGGACGGATCGATCTGGATCGCGTCCCGCAGATAGCGCACGGCTCCCCTGTCGTTGCCCTGGCGGATGTTGGTCACCGCAAGCGAGTAGCTGAGCTCCGCGTCCTTGAGGCCCGCCTGTGTGAGATCCGTGATCACGCTCTGTGCCTTGTACAGGAAGGCCCCACCACGGCGGAGGTTCAGGCGGATCTGAGCCAGCCTGGCATCCCATCCCTCCCCCTGGCCGGCCGTCTTCCGCCCCTCGCGGGCGGCGGCTTCGAGGGCGCGATCGGCATCACCCCGCGCGCCGATGATGTTCAGCGCACGGGCTTCGACCTCCGCGATCTCCGCGGTCCAGCGCCCGGCCGTGGTCCGAGCGGCCTTCGCCTTCTCGGCGACGCGATCCAGGGCGCCGGCTTCCAGATCGCGCTCGAGATCAAAGACCAGCAGCGCCGGATCCAGCGAATTCCCTCCGGCAGCGATGGCCTCGTCGAGGGTTTTCTCGAATTCGCCTTTTCGCCCGAGCGCACCGAGGGCGCGCAGTCGAAGGGCCGTCACTGCCGCGTCGGAGCCGAGGCCCTCGAGTACAGCGAGCCCCTCGGCCGCAAGGCCGATATCGAGATAGGTTTCGGCCAGGGTGAGCTTCAAGGGTAGCGCATCAGCCTTGCGATCGCGCACGGCGCCGAGGATTTTCGCGGCCGCTGCCTGTCCCTCGACGAGCCAGACCGTGCGGGCCAGATACAACTCGAGCATCTGGTCATCGCCGCCGGCAATGGCGGCCCGTCGCGCGGCCGCTTCGACGCGAGAGGGCTCGGCGTGGCCCGGGAGGAGGCGGGTCACCAGCACGTCGAGACAGGGCAGGCCATCCTTGTCTGTGTCCAATGAAGCCAGGGCCGCTGCTGTGCCCGTTCCGTGCCACTTGCGGATCGTCTCGGCGCAGGGCCCGAGATTCTCCGCCATGCTCGCGACCAGGGCATCGATGCCGGAGGTGTCTCCTCGCGAGCGCAGCTGCTCGTACAGCTCGAGAGTCGGCTTCCAGTGGCGCGAACCCATCCGTGGCGGGAGCGACTGTAGCGCAAGGCTCGTGTCCCCCGCCCGAACCGCGAGAATCCAGCCGAGCTCGGCCACGGCGTCCGGTAGCGCACCGGTCCGCTCCAGGGCAACGAGGGCCTCCCGCGCGGCACCGACCCGGAAGCTGTCCAGCAGGCAACGGGCCCTCGTGTCATGGACCTCGGGTCCGGTGATTGTCAGGTGTTCGTCGAGGGCCTCCAGCGCGGCGTCGACCCCTTTCAGCCCGCGGACAGCGAGGGCGTACCAGGCGAGGGTCGCCGGTGCGGGTTCTGCGCCCAAGGCCGCGCCGAGAGCGGCTGCGGCTTCCTCGATCTGGCCCGAGAGCAGTGCGACCCTCCCCGTGAGCAGTTGGCCCATGGCCGCGATCTTGGGAGGCGCCTCGGCGATTCCGCCTGCCAGGGTGTTCGTCTTGTCACTCAGTCGTGTGATTGTCTCCAGTGGCGGGTCGTCCTCGCCCCAGTCGGGAAGGCTGGAGGCCACGAGCCCTAGAGAGGCGACCAGATGGTCAGGCGATCGGTCCAGAAGATCCGTCGCCAGCGCCCGGACTGCCTCTCGATCGCGGGATTCGAGGGCGACGACGAGGGCCATGTGGCGCGCCGGAAGATAGTCCGGGTACGAAGCGCAGAGATCGGCGAGGGCGGCCTTGGCGTCGGCGAGGTTCCCCGATGACCGGAGGGCCATGCACCGCGCCATCAGCAACCGCGGCTCGCCTGGGTGGGTCTTCAGACCTTCGAGTACGGCCTCGAGGGCCCCTGCGGCATCTCCGGAAAGGGCCTTGACTCCGGCTCTCGCCGCCTGTGCCAGCCCACTGCTGTCCGCACTGGTGAGTTTCAGGGCCGCGCGTGCCCGGGTGAGGTAGTGGTCGGTGGGTCCGAACAACTCGGCGAGGAGTACCGCGTGCCATGCCCACGCCACCTGGGCGTTGATCCGATCCGGATGGCGCTCCACCAGCACGCTCAGGATCTGCCCCGCCTCGATCAACCCCTCGATAGTGCCCAGTTGCTCACCCGCGTGCGCCTCCGCGATGCGCTTCTCGACGCTGCGGGCCTGCAGCCGGTCGTGGGTGAAAAGCGCCAGAGCGCCAAGGGCAACCGCCACGATCCCGACGAACAGCGGCCAGCGGATCCTGCGCCAGACCCTCACCGACTTGGGCATGGTGAGCACCGGGATGTGCTCCTCGGTGTTGCGGTTGGGGTGGAGCATCTCCGCCCGGGCTTGCACGTCACGGATGAACGACGGTGTGTCGTCGCGGGACTTCCGCCGCTGCCAGCCCTCTCGGCCTCCACCCTTCGGCCCGCTCTCGCCGACGTCGGTCATTTCAGTCGCCGCGCTCCTTGGCCTTGCCGCGCACGGCCTCGTAGTCGCTCCACAACGCGAACCGCTTCTCGATGGCGTCGATGCGCGACTGTGCGGTATCCGGGAAGACCTTGGTCTCCGGGTGTGCCTTGGCCAGGTCCAGGTATTCGGCCCATGCGATCTTCGCGTTGTCCCAGTGGGTCGACGGACCGGGTTCCTCTCCCGCGCGCCGTTCCTCGGTGACCGCGATGTTCATCAGTGCCTTGGCCCGGAGGTCGACGTCCTTGGCTCCGGCGATGGTGGCTGCGGTCTTGAAGGAGCCCAGCGCTTCGTCCCATTGTTCCAGGCCTGCCTGCGCGGTACCGATGAACAGGTAGATCCAGGCGGCGCCGGGCAGCTTCTCCTTGATTTCGTTGTAGGCATCGAGAGCGGCCTGGAAGTCGGCGGCCTTGTATCGCTCGTGGCCGGCGGCGAGTTTCTTGCCCAGCGTCCGCGCGCCCGCGGAGCCGCCAGCAGCCTCGATTTCCTCCTTGGTACGAATCTGGGCGAGAGCAGTCACCGGGGCCAGTGACAAGACGAGCAGCACGGCAATCCAGCGGATCATGATGCCTCCTCGTGGCTATTCCTCGATTCGGGACCAGACTATACTGCAAACCCGCTGTCAAGCCAACGCCGCCGTCCCTGCAAACGGGCCGAAACGCTCAGAGGCCCCCCGCGCTCTCCTGGAGCCTGAGGGTGTTGCGTCCGGGGAAGACCTCGATCTCGATGCCCCAGTCAGCGCTGTCATAGTAGGTGGCGAGTCCCGCACCACCTCCGTATTCGATGCGCCACGTGTAGGTTCCCGGCGCGATTACGTCCTCGGTGGTTGTCCCCTCACTCGCCTCGATCGGAGCGTCCAGGAGGTTGCCGGTGTCCTCCGGGCCGCTCAGGGTGACCGAGGTGACCTGATTGGGTGTCGTGTTGAGGATCTGCAGCCAGCCCAAATCGGAGTTGTCACAGGCGGCGGGCAGGACCCCGATGGCAATCGCTGCCAGAAGGCCTTTTTTCATTGCTTTTCGTCGCTCCCGCGGCAAACATCGTTGCCGCCGAGGGTTCGACGAGGAGTCTACACGCAAGCGGCCGGCCCGGGCAAGTCGTCTGGAGAGCCGTTTTCAAAAACCCAGTTCGGAGGTGAAACATGGCGTCCATCGTTCCGTTCAGGGGCCTTCGCCCGGTTCCCGAGAACGCCAGGGCCGTGGCGGCCCCGCCCTACGACGTGCTGAGTTCGGCCGAGGCCCGGGTGATGGCCGCGGACGACCCGCGCTCCTTCCTGCACGTCAACAAGCCCGAGATAGATCTCGATCCCGACATCGATCTTTACGACGACGCCGTGTACGCGAAGGCCGCCGAGAACTTCCGCCGCATGCAGGAAGAGGGCGTCCTGGTGCGGGATCCGGTGCCATGCCTCTACCTCTACCGGCAGACCATGCGCATCGGCGATCGCGAGCACGCCCAGGTGGGGCTGATGGCGGGCGCGTCGGCGGCGGAATACGAGGCGGACCTGATCAAGAAGCACGAGCTGACCCGAGCCGACAAGGAGGCGGATCGCACGCGGCACGTCGAGGAGCTGAACGCCAACGCGGGGCCGGTCTTCCTCACCTACCGTGCCGTGCCCGGGATCGACGAGCAGGTCGGGCGGCTGACCGCGCGGGCCCCGGCCGCGGACTTCGTCGCCGACGATGGCATCGGCCACACCCTCTGGGTCGTCGACGATCCCGCGGACATCGCGCGGCTGGTCGAGCTCTTCGACCGGGTTCCCTGCCTGTACGTGGCGGACGGGCACCATCGCTCGGCTTCGGCCGTGACCTACGGCCGCAAGCGCCGCGAGGCGAACCCGGGCCACACCGGGAACGAATCGTACAACCACTTCATGGCGGTTCTGTTCCCCCACGATCAGCTCTACATCATGGACTACAACCGGGTGGTCCTCGATTTGCACGGCCTGGCCGAGGCGGAGTTCCTCAATCGGGTGCGCGAGATGTTCGACGTCGCCCCGGCGCAGGCGCCGCGACCGGAGCGAGCCACGGAGATCGGCATGTACCTGGGCGGGAAGTGGTACCGGCTGACCGCCCGGCCGGGAACCTACGACGCGGCGGATCCGGTGGCCAGCCTCGACGTCGCCATCCTCCAGCGGAACCTGCTGTCGCCGATCCTCGACATAGGGGATCCCCGCAAGGACAAGCGCATCGACTTCGTCGGCGGGATCCGCGGGACGCGCGAGCTGGAGCGCCGGGTGGACGGCCAGGGAGGCGGCGCGGCCTTCGCCATGTTCCCCACGTCCGTCGAGCAGCTGATGGCCATCGCCGACGCCGGCGCGATCATGCCGCCCAAGTCCACCTGGTTCGAGCCCAAGCTCCGCTCGGGCGTGGTCGTCCGCACCTACGACGAGTAGCCCGCCGCGATGGTCAGAGGCGGAAAAACCGCCGAAGAGGACGGCCCGCCATTTCCTGGGGTGGCCCGTGGGATGCCGCGATGCGCCGGGCCGTTTCCCTGGCCCGCATCCCGGGCGATTCCGGGCGCGCGGAAACTGGCACGTTTCTGGCTTTTACATGCCCCTGAACCGGGAGCAAAAACGCCGCAGACTTGAATTCGAAAAGGAAAAGTGGTTTGGTTCCAGTATTCCTGTCATTGCTCGCGCCCCCGGCGCGGGAGGAGGTGTGTCGATGAAGCGCAACTTCGCATGGCTGACGATCGCAGCTTTGGCGGCCGGGCTCGTGTTGCTCGTACCGCTGGCGGCCGGCGCCCAGAAGAAGGCTGAAAAGGCGGACGACGAGAAGGAGGCCGCCGCGGAGGTCGACGAGGTCGAGGCCGAGGCCGAGCCCGAGCCCGAGCCGTCCGAGGAGGAGGCCCCGGTCCCCGAGACGCTGTTCGGTGCCGACTCCGAGCAGGTCGAGGATGAGTCCGCCGAGAACGAGGTCGCGGGCGCGACGGTCGAGCCGAAGATCCTTCAGGGCACGTGGACCAAGTCCATCGTCTTCGCCTCCGAGGACGGGAGCTTCAAGTTCCAGCCCACGGGCTTCGTGCAGCCTCGCTTCCGCCTGGCCATCGATCCGGACGCGGACGACCCCGTGGCCGGCACGGGCTTCACCCTCAAGCGCGCTCGCCTGGGCTTCCGCGCCACGCTGTTCCAGTGGGCGCGGCTCTACCTGGATTCGGAATTCTCCAGCGGCGCGGGCCGGTTGGTGGACTACTACGCCGATCTCGATCCCTTCGACGGCGTGGCCCAACTCCGGGCCGGCTACTTCCGCCCCTGGTTCGGCCGGCAGATCCTGTCCGGCACAACCGGGCTCCAGCTCATCGAGTACGCCCAGGCCTGGCAGGATCCGGCCTTCGGCATGAACCTCGGGCGCGATCTCGGCGCCTCGATCTTCGGCATGGTGGCGGGCGGCATCGAGTACGGGGCCGGCGTCTGGAACGGCGAGCCCGGCCGCTTCGACCTCGGTCCAGGCACGACGCCCAGCGGCCTGATCACCCCTGGCAACATCGACTTCCAGGCCGGCGGCCGCATCGCCGTGCACCCCCTGGCCCTGGCCGGCGTGGGCGACGCGATGCCCTTGGGTTGCGAGTCGGATCTCGCCTACTCCGAGAAGCCCAAGCTCGTGGTCGGCGGCTCGTTCATGTTCAACAAGCGGCACGACCGCGAGATCGCCGTGGCCGGCGCCGACACCCTCTACTACGACAATCAGATCAAGATAGGCGCCGAGTTGGGCTTCATGTGGAAGGGCCTCGCGGCTACGGGCGAGTTCTTCACGATGATTACCTCGGTCCAGTCGGACGCGGCCCAGGAGATCAAGGACGCGGTCGATGCCGTTGACGGCGAGCCCACGGGCATCGGCGCCTACCTCCAGGTCGGCTACTTCGTCATGCCGCGCAAGCTCGAGATCGCGGCCCGCTTCGACATGGTGGATGAGGACACGGCCCTGCGCGGGATGCGCATCTACCCAGGGATCGGCGGTACCTGGCACTTCTTCGGGAACAACCTGAAGGCCCAGCTGATGTACCGGCTGAACACCCAGTCAGGCTACGGCGAGGCCGACCCGAACGCCGCGCCCCCGGTGCCGGCGGATCCGAACTGGATCCCCACGACCCACGAGGTCTTCCTGATGCTCCAGGCCTCGATCTGAATTACTCCCCTCGCGACAGCTCGAAGTATTTCTTCAGGATCAGCGCCGCCGCCGGAGCGGACTTGATGCGCCACTTCGGCTCGTTGACGATCAACACCGCAATCGCCACCTCGGGCCGCTCCACCGGGGCGACGCCGACGAACCAGCTGTAGGCGCGGAAAGGATCGCGGCCGTTCAGGGTGCCGGTCTTGCCCGCCACCCGGATGTCCGGGAGCAGCGGCCTGCCCGCGTTGTCAGTAAAGGCCTTGCGCGCCGTGCCGCTCTCGACGGTCACGGACATGGCCTCGAGCAGGGCCGCCGCCGTCTCCGCGCCGGCCACCCGCCCGACGAAGGCGGGCTCGGCCTCGTGGATCGTGCGGCCCTCGCCGTCGACGACCGCGTCCACGACGTAGGGCCGGAGCATCGCGCCGCCCTGGGCCACGGCCTGGGCGATCATCGCCGCATGCAGCGGCGAGAGGTGCGTGTGCCAGAACCCGGCCGCGGTGCGGGCGCGCTCCAGCCGGTCCGCGGGGATCTCGGCGGGCGACTCGCCCACCTTCACGTCGAAGGGCAGGGGCCTGTTGAAGCCGAAGCGCCGGGCGAACTCCTCGAGGTCGGTCCGGGCCAGGTGGCGGTCCGCCAGCTTGGCGAAGACGGCGTTCGTCGAGCGGCCCAGCGCCCGGGCCAGGGAGGCGCAGGCCGTGTCCTGTTGCGGGGAGTCCTCGAGGTTGTCCAGGCCCAGGGATTGCGAGCCGCCGTGGGTGCAGGTCTCGGTGTCCAGGGGCAGGCCTCCCCGCTCGAGCAGCGTGGTGGCGGTGACGATCTTGAACAGAGATGCCGCGGGTGGCTCCGGGTCGAGGGCCACTGGCGCCGTCTCGCCGCCCTGGCCGCGGCGGCGGGACGAGAGAGCGAGCACGCGGCCGGTGCGCGAGTTCAGCACCACGACGGCCCCGGCCGGCACGTCATTCCTGCCGAGCAGGTCGTCGGCGAAGGCCTGGAGCTTCGGGATCACGGTGAAGGTGACGGTCCGCCCGTCCTCCAGGTGCTGCCGGTAGAGCCCCCCGTCGAGTCGCATCCCGTCCAGGGAGACCCCGGCCATGGCAGCATCGGACGGTTCCCCGTCGGGTGCGGATGACGTCGCCGGCGCCGCCCCGAGACACAGCGCCGCCGCGGCGAGGAGCAACCAGTGTCCGCTTCGTCGATGGCATCGCATGACAAGAGCCTAGCGGCTTCCACCGCGGCCGGTCAACAAAGGTTCCCTTCGCGGTGAGGTGATTCGGGGGTTATTCGAGGAGAACGAGCAGCGCGGAACAGAGGCCGCGGGCGACCTGCGACGGGACCGCCCGGCAGGACTGGAGCGGGTTCGGGTCGTCCAGACCGAAGGCATCGTCGCGAGAACCGTCGCCGTCGCCGTCGCCGTCGCTGTCGCTGTCGCCATCGACATCGTTGTCGGCGTCGTTGTCGCTGTCGGCGTCGCTGTCGGCGTCGCTGTCGGCGTCGCTGTCGGCGTCGGCGTCCGTGCTGCCGCCGCCCAGGCCGTGGCCGGTCCAGGCGATGACCTGGTCCTCGATCCACGTGCGGTAGGTCTGGACCGTCACGCTGTAGCTGCCGCCGTTGGGGTCGCACGTGTAGCTGTCACCGAACGAGGTCACGCCCGTGACTACGTACTGGCCTCCGACGTCCGTGAACAGCGGGCCGCCCGAGTCGCCCTGGCAGGTGCCCGAGGGATTGCCGAGCTCGATCAGGTTGCTCCACACGTTGAGAAGCGTCGTGTTGCCCCAGCGGTGGATGCCGGATCCCGAGTTGGTGACGTTGTTGCCGTAGCCGACGATGATGCCCGAACTGCCCTGGGTCGGCAACGACCCGGATCGGACGTCGTAGTAAGGCACCATCGTGATGGGGGAGGAGGTATAGATCAGCGACAGGTCCACCGCGCTCTGGCTGCTGATATTGCCAGCCCATTGCGGGTGCTTGACGATGGCGCTGACGTTGGAAAGCAGGTAGGCGCCCTGGTCGAGATCGGCGCCCCCGAGGATCTGCACCGAGCCGGGGCTGTTGAGGGAGTTGATCCCCTCGTCCGGGAGGTACACGCAGTGGCCCGCGCAGAGCACGACCCGAGTGTCGATCAGCGTGCCCGTGCACAGGCTGCCGTACTGTCCCATGGTGGTGTAGACCGCCACCACACCCTTCCAGGACTCCCAGTTGGTGGGCGTGCCGTTGGTGATCCCCGTGAAACCGGGGCTGTTCGGGGGCACATCGATATCGACGATCTCGAACGGCTCGTCCTCGCATCCCATCTGGGTCGCCGCGATGCCGACGAAGGAACACGAAACCAGCGCAAAGGAGAGCATCCAGGAAGTCTTCATGGCCAAGCCCTTTCCGTTGGCCCGTCCACCGGGCGCCTTCGTCAGTATAGCATCAAAGCTCCGAGGATGCGCGACAGCAATCCAGGGGCCCGGTCCGTCCAGACCACGGGTGAACACGCGCACCCTTCACTGTCAGGCGGCGTGAAATCCTCGGCGTCCGGGTCGTTGTCGGTATCTCCGTCTCCGTCCGAATCGACGTCCGAGTCGCCGTCCACGTCCGAGTCGGAGTCCGCGTCCGAGCCGTTCTCGGTGGCGATGCACACCGAGGGCGCGCCCAGTGTGTTCGATGACACGCACTGGGCGTACTGGGGGCAGTCCTCGTCCGTGTCGCAGTAGATCGCGCAGAAGTTTGTGCCCGAGGTATTGGACAGGACGCACATTTCCTGGCCGGGGGCTACATCCGGGCAGTAGGTGGGGTCCTCGGCGCCCAGGTCACAGCACCGGGCCGCGCAGAAACCGAACCCGTTCGAGTTGTAGCCCGAGACCGGCATGCAGTAGGTGTCGTCCGGGCAGGCAGGCAGGCCCGCGCCGCAGCCCTCTCCCCAGTCATCGACCTCGGTCTCGACGCACTGCACGCATCCCTCGAGGCCCAGGTCGTGGCCTACCAGCTCGATCATCGTCGTGTTCAGGAAGTGGCAGTAGCCCAGCACGTTGACGCTGTACCCGCCCCCGGTTTCGGAGCACGTCGTCGAGGTGCCGAAGGAAGTGACCCCGGTCAGCACCCACTGCTCGTCCTGCTGCGTGAACAGCGGGCCGCCCGAGTCGCCGGAGCAGGTGTTGCAGGGATCCCCGGTCTCGATCAGGTTGACGAAGACCTGCAGGAGCGTGGTCTCGCCGATGCGCTGGGTGCCGGCGCCGCCCCACCAGCCCTCCTGGTCTTCGCCGTAGCCCACGAGCAGCCCCTCGGTGCCCGCTGCGGGCATCGGCATGTCGCGCACACGGAACGGCTCGATGTCGCTCACGGGCGCGGCGAGCTTGATCAGTGCCAGGTCGGTCTGGCTCTGCTGGATGTTGCCGGTCCATGCCGGGTGGGCCACGATCTGCACGGGCGTTCCAATCGAATAGCTGTTGTTCTGGGTGGCGCCGGCCCGCACCTGGAGCCCTGACGGGTTGAT
>CAYZAI010000064.1:8296-16223 GCA_964476305.1 uncultured Myxococcales bacterium | reverse complement strand
GGCGTCGATCTCGATGGCCGGGTCGGGGTCGTAGTTGAGGGTCGGCAGCAGCACCCCGCGGCGCATCCCCTCGCAGGCCAGGATCAGCTCCACCGCGCTGGAGACGCCCATGGTGTGCCCTATCTGCGACTTGTTGGCGCTCACCGGCAGCCGGAAATCCTCTCCGAAGACCGCGCGCAGGGCCTTGACCTCGGTCGCGTCACCGACGCCGGTGGAGGCGGCGTGGGCGTTCACCACCGGGATGTCGCCGGGCCCCAGGCCCGCGTCGCGGATCGCCTCGCGCATGCAGGCGGTGATGGTCGGCAGCGACGGCGCCACGTAGTGCGCCGCGTCCGAGGTCATGCCCATGCCCGCGACCACGGCCCGCACGGGCAGGCCGTTCGTGGCGGCCCACCCCCGCGTGGTGACGATGATCGCCGCCGCGCCCTCCGAGACGACGAAGCCCTTGCGGTCCTTCGAGAACGGCCGCGACACCTTGGCCGGATCCCCGTGGCCGCGATCGGTCTCCTTGCGGCTCTGGAAAGCACCGTTCATCGACGCGAAGGAGGCCAGCAGCGAGCGCAGCAGCGGGAAGTCGCACGCCCCCGCGATCACCGCGTCGGCGCGGCCGGTCTCGAGCAGCAGCGCGGCCGTGGCCACCGAGGCGGCACCCGTGGCGCAGGCCGCCACCGGGCTGAAGATCGGCCCCTTGGCCCCGGTCAGGATCGAGACCTTGCCCGCCACCAGGTTCAGGCAGCCGTTGGGGTTGGTGAAAGGGTGCGGGGTCAGCCCCTTGCGGACCTTCGCCTCGGCGTCGATCATGGCGTCGAGGCCGCCGATGGCCGACGAGAACGTGATCCCCACGCGGTGGGCGTTCTCGGCGGTGATGACCAGGCCCGCGTGGGCCAGGGCGCGCTCGGCCACCAGCATCGAGTGGAAGATCACGGGCGAGAACCAGTTGCCCGCGTCGCGCTCGCTCCAGAAACCGCAGCGGCTGAAGTCCACCGCCGGTACCTGGCCGGCCACGCGCACCGGGTAACCGTCGTCGTATTCGAAGCGGTCGAGCCGGACGACCCCCGAGCGGCCGGCGATGAAGGCCTGCCATTGGGCCTCGAAATCCTCGCCCAGCGGCGTCACCATGTCGTAGCCGCAAACGACGATGTCGCTGGCCGCGGGAACGGGACGGGTCATCGCCTCGGCTCCTTTTCTACCAGGGGATGTACTCGTAGAGCTTGGCGAACATGTGGGTCACGTCGACCCAGTTGGCGAAGTCCGAAGGCGTCTGCATGTGATCGCGCTTGTTGACCATGATCCAAGACATCGTCGCCGCGCCGTCGTGGCAGGTCGTGCAGTCGCGGGTGACGGACGTGCAACAGCGGTGGATCTTCTTGTAGTCCGAGCCGTACGAGTTGAAGCCCATCAGCCGCTTGGGCCGCGGCTCGCGGTCGTCGACCGCCTCGGAGACCGAGGGGCACTCCATCCAGCCGAAGCGCCGGCCGAGCATGGTCTGGGTCGTGAGCACCTGGTGGTAGTACCGCGACGAGATCACCACCTGCGGGTAGCGCTCGAGCATGTCGTCCATCACGTCGCGGACACGGGCGTAGAGGTCCGGTGTCCAGTCCATGCCGGGCACGCCCTGGTCGTTGGAAAACAGCTGGTAGTGGACCCTCAAGCCCGCGCCTTCGATCTTCTTCGTGACCGTCTCGACCTGCTCGATGGTCTGGGGCGTGATCGTGTAGAGGTAGTACACGTTCGGATCGCTGCGGTAGTTGTTCATCGAGATGCCGAAGGTGTTCTTGCCCCGCAGGCGGATCTCGTCCTCCTCGTCGCCCCACAGTGAGATGCCGATGCGCATCGAAGGGTAGCGCTCCCGGGGGATGCGCTTGACGCCGTTGGTCGCGGACGAGCACTTGATGTTCGCATACCAGACGTCGAGGCGGTCCAGGGACAGGGACGGCTCGCCGCCGATGAGGATCGCGTAGTTGACGCCCCGGGCCTTCTCGCGCTCGATGAACGCGCGCAGCTCGTCGAGGCTCTTCTGGTCGTCGAGCTCGTGCTGGCCGCTCGAGAAGTAGAAGCAGCCCTTGCAACGCAGATTGCAGATGTTGTTCACGTCGTAGATAGAGCTGCGCATGCCGCCATGGCCGACCATGTTCCTGATCTGCTCGTACTTGGCCTGCGTGGCTTCGTCTTTGATGAGATCGCTAATCGTCAGCACTCGAAACGCTCCGTTTCAAGGATGCAGGTTGGCACCTTTTTCGTACCCGCGCACCCAGACCGCCAGGTAGGTGTCGACGTAGTCCAGCCACTTGCGAAAATCCGTCTCGCTGCCTGTGTGCTGGGCCATCCGCGCCGTGACCACGGCCGAGCCCGCGGCGTAGTGGCGGCAGTCCGCGCAGTCGGTGTCGGGCACGCAGCACGAGACCTTGCGGTCCCAGGTCAGGTCGGACCGGTACTGGCGGAAGCTGCGGCCGAGCCCGAGGCGCGTGTCCGGGTTGCAGCGCGGGTAGGGGCACTTGAAGCGGGTGTGCAGCGAGCGTTCGGGGTCGGTGTGCACCTCGGCGTTGTAGCGCGAATAGAGCACGGCGTCCGGGTAGCGCTCGAGCATCTCGATCATCTTGTCCCGGGCGCGGGCGAAGGCGTCGACGTCGAGGGACAGCTCGCCCTGGTAGCCCACGGGCGGCGAGAACATGTTGAAGGTGATCCGGCCGCCGCGATCGGCGATCCGTGCGACCTCGCTGTCGACCTGGCCGATATTGCGGCCGGTGAACGTGTAGACGAACACCGCCCGGTCGTCGCCGGAGAAGTTGTCGAGCTGCTGCTGCAGGCAGGCCCGGCCGCGGAAGCGCTTCGACTCCTCGTCGTCGCCCCAGACCGAGACGTGGAGCCGGTAGCCGATCTCCTTCGGGAACGGCTTCAGGCCGTTGGTCGCGATACAGCCGAGCGGGATGACCTCGTAGCAGGCCCGACACAGCTCCGGCACGAGGCCCGGCTCCGCGCCGGCGAGCACGACGAAAGTGATGCCCCGCTCCTTCTCGGCCTGGAGCAGGGTCGCCCACTTCGCCGGGTCTTCCTCGTCGACCGCGTGCTGCTTCTCTCCCTCGTAGTAGTAGCAGCCTTCACAGCGCAGGTTGCAGCGCCGGGTCATGTCGTAGGTGGATTCCCTGAGGAAGAAGTACCGGCGGACCTTCTCCCACCGTTCTCCGATGTCCGGCACGGCGAGCAGATCCTTGAACTTCACGCCCACGTCCCGCTCAGCCCTTCCTGTCTTGGAGATAGGCGGTGATCTTGGCTAGCGACGTGAGCTGGGGGAAGTCGTCCTCGTCGATCTTCACGCCGAACTCGTCCTGGAGCACGACGACGATCGTCGTCAGCTCCATGCTGTCGATACCCAGGTCCTCGATCAGGTCGAGATTCCTGTCGAAGGTCTCGGGAGTGACGTCCTTGAGCTTGAGCTCGCCGATGATGATCTCTGCAATTCTTTTTTCCATGTTCCTCGGCCGTTTCGTTGGGGTGCCGCGCCGGCTGCCGGCAGTCCAGCCCCCGCTGGCGGAGACGGACCCTAGCACAGATTCGACAGCTTCGACAACGACACACCCGGGATTATTTTTACGAATATATATCAAGATTAGAAATTATCGGAAACCGTCAGGAAGCCTCGATCTTCACGGCGCTCGATGATGGCCCCCCGAGCCGCGGATCCGGGGATCAGGGTCCCGAAGAACCGGTCCAACTCGTCGCCTTCCGGAAGCCGGACCTGGTACTCGACGATGCGGTTCTGGGTCAGCAGGGGGATGATCTCGATCCGCCGCAGCCGTCCTCCTTCCACGTGCAGGGCCGCGCCCATGCCGAAGCGCATGGTCTTCTTGCCGATGGTGCCGAAGGCCCAGTTGCCCAGGCTGTAGACGATGGGCCGACCCTTGTAGACCTCCACCGGCTGGATCTCGTGGGCGTGGTGGCCGATCACGGCGTCGGCGCCGAGATCGACGATGGCCCGGCCGAGAACCTCCTGTCTTCGGGTGACGGGCCTGTAGTTCTTCCCCCAGTGCGGAACGACGACGACCAGGTCGCTCGCGGCCTTCAACCGGGCGAGATCCTCGGCGAGGTCCGAGTACCTCAGGCGGGCCACGCCGGGCCAGGGACGGAACGGCGTGTCCAGGGCGAAGGCCATGGCCTGGAGCCGCCAGTGGGACTGGTTCTCCATCACCGACAGCAGGCCCACCCTGCCGCCGGAGGTCTCGATCACCAGGCCCCGGCGAGCACCGGCCTCGGACATGTGCGCCCCGAGGTGGGCGATCCCGGCTTCATCGAGGTGGCGCAGGGTGTCGGCCAGGCCCCAGCCGCCGTAGTCCGTGGTGTGGTTGTTGGCCAGGGTCACGGCGTCGATGCCCGCACGGCGGAGCTCGGGCAGGGCGTCCGGATCGATCTTGTAGACCCACCGCTTGGTCACGGGCCACGGCCGGTCGCTGGTCGTCACGGGCGCCTCGAGGTTGGCCACGGCCGCGTCGAAGGAGCGCACGAGATCGCGGGTCGCGGCGTAGGGGTAGCCCCAGCCGTGCTTCCGGATCATCCTCATCGCGCCGTCGGTGGGTGCCGTGTCGCCGAGCAGCAGCACCCTTCCCACGGCCGAGCCGCCGAGGGACGGCGTTTCCAGGCGCGTCGGCGCCGGGACGTCGACGTGGGGGTCGTAGTGGGTCCAGAACGACCACTAGGCGATCGCCAGCAGCAGGATCGCCGCCAGCAGCCCGCCGATCATCCGGGCAGCGACCCTGGGCCCGTTGCTGTTTGTCGATCCCATGCCGGATTGGTAGCACGGATCCGGTAGCGGATCACTGCGCCATGCGCGCGACGTCGAGCACGCCCTTGTGGTGCTTGAGCGCCTTGACCAGGGCGTTGAGCTGGTCGAGGTCCTTGACCTGGAACACGAAGATGTTGTCGGCCCGCTCGCCGCCGTTGGTGTCGCAGTGGGCCGAGTTGATGTTGATCCCCTTGCTGAGGAAGGCGCTAGAGAGATCGGCGAGCACGCCGGGGCGGTTGCTGGTCACGACCTTGAGCTTGACCGGCCGCTGGGACACCGCCCGCGGCGACCAGCGGACGGCGATCTGACGCTCGGGGTCGAGCAGGGCGGCCTTCACGCAGTCCGCCCGGTGCACCACGATGCCGCGGCCGCGGCTGACGTAGCCGACGATCTGCTCGCCGGGCAGGGCGCAGCAGCAGCGGGCGAAGCGGACCAGCAGGTTGTTCACGCCGTCGATGACGATGCCCGTGTCCTGGCCCTTGACCTTGCGGATCACCTTCTCGAGCGGCGTCTCGCGGACGTCTTTCGGCAGCCGGGCGCGCTTGTCCTCGGGCAGAACCTTCTCGAGTACGACGCGGGGCTCGAGCTTCCCGGCGCCGACGGCCGAGAGCACTTCGTCCGCCGTGGTCAGTTTGAAGGCCGCCGCGGCGCGGTCGATGTCCCCGGCCTTGAGCATCCGGTTCAGAGAGCAGCCGTGCTTGCGCAGCTCCTTCTCGAGCAGGTCGCGGCCGGCCTCGTGGGACTGCTCGCGCTCCTCGGCCCGCAGGAAGGCGCGGATCTTGTTGTGGGCCCGGCTGGTCTTGGCGATGTCGAGCCAGTCGATGGACGGGCGCTGGTTCTTCGAGGTCACGATCTCGACCCAATCGCCGTTCTTGAGTTCGGTCTCGAAGGGCACCTGCACGCCGTTGACCCGCGCGCCGACGCAGTGGTTGCCGACCTCCGTGTGGACCGCATAGGCGAAGTCGAGGGGCGTCGCGCCGCTGGACAGGGACTTGACGTCGCCGGCGGGCGTGAAGACGAAGACCTCGTCGTGGAAGAGATCGACCTTCACCGAGTCGAGGAACTCGAGGGAGTCCCGCACCCCGTCCTGGCTCTCGACCATCTCGCGCAGCCACGAGAAGACGCTGGTCGATCTGCCGTCCGGTCCGCCGCCCTCCTTGTAGGCCCAGTGGGCGGCCACGCCGTTCTCCGCGATGCGGTGCATGTCCTCGGTGCGCAGCTGGATCTCCATCCGCTCGCCCCCGCGGCCCACCACCGTGGTGTGCAGCGACTGGTAGCGGTTGGGCTTGGGCATCGCGATGAAGTCCTTGATCCGCCCCGGCACCGGGACCCAGCGCGAGTGGATCAGGCCGAAGACCGCATAGCAGTCGGCCTCGGAGTGGCAGAGGATGCGGAAGGCGATGGCGTCGAAGACCTTGTCGTAGTCGATCCCCTTGGTCACCATCTTCTGGTGGATCGAATAGAGGTTCTTCAGCCGCCCGGTGATCTGCACCTCGAACCCCTGGTCGGAGACGAAGTCCTGCAGCTCCTTGATCGTGCGCTCGATGTAGGCCTCGCGGGCCTTCCTGCGCTTCTGGACGCGATCGGCGAGGTCGGTCCAGGCTTCGGGCTCGAGGTAGCGGAACGACAGGTCGTCGAGCTCGGCCTTGAGCCACTGGATGCCCAGGCGGTTGGCCAGCGGCGCGTAGATGTCGCGGGTCTCCTCGGCGATGCGCTCGCGCCGCTCGGGCTCGAGGGGCTCGAGGGTCGACATGTTGTGCAGCCGGTCCGCGAGCTTGATCAGCAGCACGCGGATGTCCTTGGCCGTGGCCACCAGCATCTTGCGGAAGCTCTCGGCCTGGCGCTCCTGGCGCCTGGTGAAGTTGACCTTGGACAGCTTGGTCAGGCCGTCCACCAGGTCGGCCACGTCCTCGCCGAAGAGGTCGGCCACGCCGGCGCGGGTGGCGTCGGTGTCCTCGATGGTGTCGTGGAGCAGGGCCGAGCAGATCGAGGCGCTGTCGAGGCCCATGTCCGCGACGATCAGCGCCACGGCCATCGGGTGGACCATGTAGGGCTCGCCGGACTTGCGAACCTGGCCCTCGTGCTTGCGCGAGCCGTAGAGGTAGGCCCGCTGGATCGCCGAGGTATCCGCTTCCGGGTGGCGTGCGGTGTAGGCGGAGAGGATGTTGTCGATGCGGACCATTGTCGTGTCGCTGGCCGTTCGCTTCGGAACCGGGGGCATCAAGCGTCATTATCGCCCCAGAATAGTTTTATACCATCGGACGGCCGGCGCAAGATAGCGTCATCGAAAGCGGCGCCGGAGCGGCGACCGGGTCGGCGCGCTTGCACATTCGTCTTTGGACTTCCCCCCTCTTTCCCGCTAGGATGATCGCGGCTCGTCGAGCACCAAGAAGATGAAGACCGCGCGCAACGCCATCGCCGTCGGGCTCGTGACCGTTATCGTCATTGTCGGTCTGTACTATACGATCAAGACGATTGCCGGCTCCCGCGCCGAGAGCGAGCAGTACACGGTCTGGGGATTGTTCCCGGACGCATCGGGGCTGGTCGTCCGCTCGCGGGTGATGATGGCCGGCATCCCGGTGGGCTACATCAAGTCCATCGAGCTGCACCCCTTCGAGGTCGACGGGGGCGTGGACGAAGCGGGCAGGCCCGTGCGCAAGCCGATCACGGGCGCCAAGGTGGTCGTCGCGGTCAACGGAGACGTGCCGCTCTACGCCGACGCCCGGGCCCTGCGGATGGTCGGCTCCATCGTCACCGGCGACTACATCATCGTGCTGACTCCTGGCGATCCGAAGCTCGAGCGGCTGAAGGACGGCGACCGGATCACCGCGGTCTCCGAGGCCGGGGTCTTCGGGCAGATCGGCGATATCGCCGGCGACATCAAGCAGGTGACCACCAACCTGAAGCAGGTCTTCGGCTCCGAGGAGGGCGGCCGGCAGATGGCCGAGGTGCTCGCCAACCTGCGGGACATCTCGGTGTCGATCAACAAGCTCCTCGAGCAGAACCAGGAAGCCGTGACCCGCACCTTGCAGAACGTCGACGGCATCGCCGCCGAGAACCGCCCGAACTTCAAGCAGATCGTCGAGGACATGAAGCACATCACCGAGACCCTGCGCGAGTTCGTCGAGACCAACAAGGACTCCGCTTCGG
>CAYZAI010000064.1:0-8286 GCA_964476305.1 uncultured Myxococcales bacterium | reverse complement strand
GATCGATCTTAAGGATCCCATTGAGCAGCTTCGGTTCCCGAATCTCCTCCGTGCCGTGAAGATCGAAGAGGCCCAAAGGGGTTTTGACCCGGACAAAGCCAAAGCCCAGTGGGAAGAAACGGTCTGGACACTCAGGGCCGCGGCCAAGATGAACAAGGTGCTCGACGACGTCGGGGAGGTGACCGAGGGCATGGCCGAGGGCGAGGGAACGGTGGGTCGCCTGCTCAAGGACGACCAGCTGATCGACGACGTCGAGACCGTGGTCGAGGACGTCAAGGGCTTCATCGGCGGCGTAACGGCTCTCAAGACCATCGTCGGGCTTTCGGGCGAGTTCAACTTCTACGACAACACCCTGAAGACGACCTTGCAGCTACGGCTCCAGCCCCGCGAGGACAAGTACTACCTCATCGAGGCGATCTACGACCCCCGCGGCGCCACCTCCCGCAAGGAGATCGTGGTCGAGTCGACGGATCCGAGCGAGCCCGCCCAGTACCGCGAGGTGCAGCACATCACCCGCGACAGCCTGCTGTTCTCGCTGATGTTCGCCAGGCGCCTGCACTTCGCCACCTTCCGCTTCGGAATCAAGGAGAGCTCGGGCGGCGTGGGTCTCGACCTGCACGTGCTCCACGATCGCGTCGAGCTCTCGACGGACATCTACCGCTTCGGCGAGGACGTCTACCCGCGGCTCAAGCTGCTCGTCGCCGTGGAGTTCCTGCGGCACCTCTATATCATCGGCGGGATCAACGACACGATCAACGACAGCCGCGACTACTTCGTCGGGATGATGATCCGTTTCAACGACGAGGACCTGAAGACGATCCTCGCCTTCAGCCCGAGCGTGCCCGCGTCATGAGCGGACGCGAGCTGGCGCGGCCCGTGGCCGCGGCCCGGGACACTGTGGTGGGCTTCGCCGCGGGTTTCGGCTTCGTGTTCAAGGGCCTTCGCTTCGCCTACCGAGACCACCGCGAGCTGGCAAGGCTCTACGCGCCGCCGATGGTGCTGGCATTCCTGATCGTCGCGGGCGGGCTGGTGGCGTTCGGCTTCCTGTCGGACGATATCGTCGGCTGGTTCTGGGCCGAGCCCGGGGCCGGGGACTGGTTCGGTTTCAAGCACCTGCTGTGGCGGCTGCTGACCGGCCTTTTGTGGCTGATCCTGGCCGCGGCCAACGCGCTGCTGTCGATGGTGCTGTTCTCGCTGATCGCCGCGCCGTGGAACGACCTCCTGTCCGAGCGCACCGAGGGCATCCTCGGTACCTGGGAGCCGCGGCCGCTGAGCGCCGGCTTCCTGCTGCGCGACGCGGGTCACACGGTGCTGCTCGAGGCCGCCCGGCTGGGGATCAAGGCCGCGTGGCTGCTGCCCCTGTTCCTGGTGTCGCTGATCATCCCCGTGGTCGGGCAGGTCGTCTACATCGTCGTCGGCGGCTACCTGCTGGCCAAGTTCCTGGGCATGGACTACGTCGACTGGACCCTGGCGCGGCGCGGCTTCACGTGGAAGGAGCGCTTCGCCTTCGCCAGGAGGCACCGGTGGGCCCTCGTGGGCTTCGGCTCGGCGATGATCCTGCTCATGCTGATCCCGCTGGGCTTCGTCGCCTTCTGGCCGGCGGCGGTCACCGGCGGCACCATGCTCGCCGTCAGCCTCGGTCCCGAGGACCGCCGCGAGCGGGGCGGGCCCGCGTCCGGATCGCCTCCCGGTTGAGGACTTCCCGTCAATCGCCTACACTGCGCGCCGTTCCCGGAAACCGAAGCGGTTAGGAGGAGAGGATGGAGGATCTCAACCTGAGCTACGACCAGATCGCGCAGACGGTGATCCCGCTGGTCACCACCTGGGCGATGCGCATCGTCGGCGTGGTCGTCTTCCTGGTGGTGGCGTGGATCGTCGCCGGCTGGGTCGCGCGGCGCGTGCGGCGGGGCATGGAACGGCGCAAGATCGATCCCACGCTCACGGGCTTTGTCGGCTCGACCAGCCGCTGGCTGATCATCCTGGCGGCGGTGATCGCGGCCCTGGGGATCTTCGGCGTCGAGACCACCAGCTTCGCCGCAATCCTGGGTGCTGCGGGCCTGGCCGTCGGCCTGGCGTTCCAGGGGAGCCTGGCGAACTTCGCCGCGGGGGTGCTGCTGCTGGTATTCCGGCCCTTCAAGATCGGCGACGTGATTGCGGCAGGGGGCGTGACGGGCTGCGTGGACAGTATCGGGCTGTTCACGACCACCCTCGACAGCTTCGATAACCGGCGGCTGGTCGTGCCCAACAAGGCGGTATTCGACGGGACCATCGAGAACACCACGTTCCACGACACCCGGCGGATGGACGTCGAGGTCGGCGTGGCGTACGGCGCGCCCCTCGACCGCACCCGGGAGGTGCTCGAGGCGGTGGTGGCGAAGGCCGAGGGCCGCATCGAGGAGCCCGCCTCGGCGGTGGTGCTGGTCGGGCTCGGGGCCAACTCGGTGGACTGGGCGCTGCGCATCTGGTGCCGGACCGAGGACTACTGGGCTGTCAAGGAGCGCGTCACCCGTGAAGTCAAGCTCGCCCTCGACGCCGCGGGCATCGGCATCCCCTTCCCGCAGCTCGACGTGCACCTGGACGGCTCCACACCCAGGCGCTGACCGCCCGGCGGTTCGAGGCCGTTGGTTGAAGCCCGGTGTTCCGCCCGTCCGCAGTTCCCGTCTTGACTGGCGGCGATATCGGCGGTCATAGATCGCCTGCGGAAGATGCCGAACCTGCGCGCATTGGTGATGCTGCTGTGGACCCTGGTCTGGACGACCCTCGGGATCCTGGCGGTGATCGTCGATCCCACCGGGCGGCTGTACATGTACCTGGCCCGGGTGGGATGGGCGCGGCAGGTGCTGTGGCTCGGCGGCGTGAAGCCCGTCGTGCGCGCGGCCGAGGGGTTCTCCCGCGCCGGGCCCTGCGTGGTGGTCTCGAACCACGCCAGCCAGATCGACATACCGGTGCTGTTCGAGGGCCTCGGGATGCCGATCCGCTTCCTGGCCAAGCGCAGCCTGTTCTACATCCCGCTGTTCGGCTGGTCCCTCTGGCTGGCCCGCTTCATCCCGGTGGATCGGGGCCGCAGCCGCAAGGCGCGCCGTTCGATCGACCGCGCCGCGGCCCGGATCCGCGGGGGGCCATCCCTGGCGGTGTTCCCCGAGGGGACCCGCAGCCCGGACGGGCGGGTGCAGCCCTTCAAGTCCGGCGCCTTCATCCTGGCCATCAAGTCCGGCGTGCCCATCCTGCCCGTGGCCGTGCGGGGGACCTTCGAGGTCGTGCCCAAGACCCGCCTGGCGGTGCGTCCCGGGCCGGTGGAGCTTGTGATCGGGAGACCGATCCCCACCGCCGGGCTCGGCCTCGAGAACAGGGAGGACCTGCGCCGCCGGGTCCACGAGGCGGTGGCCCGGATGCACGGGACCGGTCAACCCGTTTGACCCCGGGCGCGGGAATTGGTAGCTTTTCTCGATCGTCGGCCACGGTTCGCGGACGGCGGCCGCGCGGCCGCCGCGAGGAGCAAGCGATGAGAAGAACCACGCTGGCACTTGTTCTTGCCCTGTCGGTCCCGGTGTTCGCGCCCCCGGCGGAGGCCAACGAGTTCACGAACGTGATCGACGCCTTCGATTTTGACTATGGGGATCCGTTCGATCTGAACCTGCACGTCGGCTACGAACGTATCTACAAGAAGGGGCTGATCCGCCGCGAGAACTTCGAAGGCGTGCCCCACCAGTGGGACTACTACGCCTACACCGACATGTTCGAGTTCTTCCAGACGACGCACATTTTGAACCTCGATCTGGAGGTCGGCCTGTTCAAGGACCTGGCCCTCAAGGTCCGGATCCCGCTGATCCTCAACGACACCCGCGAGTTGAAGAAGCACAAGGACATGCCCGACGACTGGGGCGACGGCAACGTGTTGTTCTCCCTGCCGTTCAAGTCGCCCGAGCGCTCCGGCCTCGACTACATCGCCGTGGGTCTGTGGTGGGGAATCCTGGCCCAGGACCGGGACGATACCAAGCCCGACTGGACGCTCTTCGCCGAGGGGCGCTTCTCCGTGGGTGACAAGCTGAAGGCCTCGTGCTCGACGATGGGCGCCGACGACTGTCGCGACCTGGAGTACACGGGCGGCCAGGTGGACGGTCGGGCTCTCCCCACCAAGGGCGGGATCAGCCGCGGCGTGAACGAGCTGGCCTTCGGCTTCCGGCTCAGCCGGCGCTACAACTGGATCGACCCGTTCTTCGGCATCGAGGCGCTGCTCGGTTGGCCCCAGGAGGGCACGGCCTACAAGATCAGCAACAACGCCGCGGGGCAGATCAACGACATGCCCCCGATCGTGGGCACCCTCGACTTCGGCCTCGAGTTCATTCCCTGGGAGGTGCCCGAGGACTTCCGCAAGCTCTCCATCGGGCTCGGCGGCGGCGCCCGCTACCACTCCGAGGGCCGCGAGTATACGCCCCTGTTCGACGCCCTCGGCGTCTCGCCCTACTTCCGCCAGCAGGACTACGTCGACTTCAACGGCAACGGCGTCGATGACGGAGGCAACGAGACTTCCGCCCTGGATCCGAATCTCTGGACCGGCATGACCGACGTGGAAAACTACGCCAGCTTCTACGGCACCTTCTTCGTGATGGTCCAGCCCGCCAAGTACGTGAAGATCAAGCTCGGCACGGGCCTGGGTCACGAAACCGAGCACTTCATCACCAAGACCGACCAGTGCCCGGCGGACCAGATGTCCGGGGACGGGACCTGCGTCGTCTACAACTACGGCCACCGTCCCGAGATCGACACCCCGGGCATGCGCTTCCGCGCCGAGCAGACCCTTCTGTGGGTGTTCTTCGCGGACCTCACGGCCCAGTTCTAGGCCAGCGGTTCCAAGTCCCATGGCTCCCGGAGACCAGGGTCCGCGGCTGACAGGGGCCCAGATCCTCTTCCTGGCGCTCTTGGCGCCCGCCCTGGCGGCTGCCGATCCGGCGGCGGGCGTCCGGCAGCCCGCCTACGACGAGTGGTTCACGGCCGAGGCGCTGCGCGTCGAGCTCGTCCACGCCGGCACCCGGGGCCGGGAGGTGTTCGCCGTCGAGAACCTGGCGGCGGAACCGCTCTGGCCCGGGACGCGGCGGCACCTGGTCGATCCCACGGGCTACGGGCAATACCGTTTTCGCGTGCTGGACCGGGCCACCGGGACGGAGATCTTCAGCCAGGGCTACTGCTCGCTCTTCGGCGAGTGGCTCGCCACGGCGGAGGCGGCTTCCGGATCGTGGCGCTCGATGCCCGAGCCGGTGCGGCTGCCCATGCCGCGGGCGCCGGTGATCCTGGTGCTGGAGACCCGCGGCGACGATGGCGACTTCTCGGAGATCCAGCGCCTCGAGATCGACGGCGCGGCCTATGACGTGCGGCGCGACCGGACCTGCGACTTCGGGGTCACGGTGCTCCACGACTGTGGCAGGGCCCCGGACCGCGCCGTGGACGTCGTGATCGTTCCCGACGGCTACACCGAGGCCCAGGCCGCCAAGCTCGACGCTGACGCGCGCCGCTTCACCGACGTGCTCCTGTCCGAGCCGCCCTTCGACCGCCACCGGGACGGGATCTGCGTGCGGCTGGTCCGGGCCTGGTCCCGGGAGGCCGGGACCGACGAGCCGCGCAAGGGGATCTTCCGCGACACCGCGGTCGACACGACCTTCGACACCTTCCGTTCCCCGCGCTACCTGACGACGCAGAACCTCCTCGCGCTCCGCCGGGTGGCGGCGCTCGCTCCCTACGACGCGATCTTCGTGATGGTGAACACCAGCCGCTACGGTGGCGGCGGGATCTTCGGCACCTACGCGGTCTTCACGTCGGACAGCGAGTACTCCGAGTATGTGATGATCCACGAGTTCGGCCACTCGTTCGGAGGCCTGGGCGACGAGTACTACACGTCGTCCACGGGATACGACGATGACCAGTTCTACCGCCAGGGGGTCGAGCCCTGGGAGCCGAACCTGACGATCCGCACCGCGCGCGACGAGATCAAGTGGGGCGCGCTGATCCCCCCGGAGGTGCCCGTGCCCACGCCGGACGAGCCCCGGTTCGACGGCACGGTGGGCCTGTTCGAGGGCGGGGGGTACAAGGCCAGGGGGATCTTCCGACCGACCCGCGACTCGAAGATGTTCCACAAGGGCCTGCTGCCTTACGGCCCGGTGAGCGAGGCCGCCATCGAGCGCATGATCGCCTACTTCACGGGAGACGAGCTGTGACGACCGGGAAGACGGCGGTGCTGGCTGGCCTCTTCCTCGCCACCGGCTGGGTCCCGGGTTGCAGCGGAGCTCTCCCCCCGGCGGTCGGGGTTCGCGCCACCCTCTCCGAGGAACCGGCCGGCGTGCGGCTGGCGCCCCCTCCCGTCGTGTCGCCCGTGTCCGCAGAGGCCGCGGCGGCCACCAAGGCCCGTGGCGACGCGGTCGCCGTGGCCAAGGACACGTACTTCCGCGGGTCGACGGCGGGACTGGTGATCGGCCGGATCGAACCGGCCACGGGGGAGTGGTTCGAACACTCGGTGGTCTACCTCCCGGGCGCGGCCGTGGACGTGGCCGTCCTGGGAGCCGTGGCCTTCGTGTCCCTCGGGCCGACGGGTGTGGCCGTCGTCGACGTTTCCACGCCTGCGTCGCCGAAGCCGCTCGCGATCATCGAGACGCCGGGCAGCGCGATGCGTCTTCACCTGGACGGCGATCGTCTCGCGGTGGCCGCGGGCCATGCCGGTGTGCTGCTCTTCGACGTGGCGGACGCCGCCCGACCGTCGCTGCTCGGCTCGTGGGAACCCGAGGGCTACGTGCGACAGGTGATCCTCGACGGCGAACGGGTGATCGTCGCGGAAGGCGACGCCGGGGTCTCGCTGCTGGCCGTGGCGCCGGGCGGTGGCCTGCGCCACGTCTGGCGCGTCTCCACGGGCGGCCAGGCCCGCGCCGTGGCCGTGCGGCCCGGGAAGCGCGGGGCACGGACCATCGCCGTGGCCAATGGCCCCGGGGGGCTGGCCGTGCTCGCGGCGCTGGGCGACGAGGCGGCGACGGTGGTCGGGAAGCTCGCGCTGCCGGACATGGCCCGCGACGTCGCCTTCGACGGGGACGGGAGTCACGTGTTCGTGGCTGCCGGCGATCGCGGCGTCCTCACCGCGGACATCGCCGCGCCCGGGCAGCCGAGGATCGTGGGAACCCTGCCCACGGACAAGCCAGCCAACCGGTTGCGGGTGGACGGTGCGCGGCTGCTCGTGGGCAACGACTCGGCGGGTCTGCTGGTCCTGGACGCCGCCGATCCAGCGGCGCTTTCGCCGCTCTTTGCCGCCCCGCCGGGGGAGTGAGGGGATCCGCCCGTGACGATCCGCCTCAAGACCGCCGCCCTCGTCTACGGCCTGTTCGCCGCCCTGGCCGCGGCCTGGGGTGTATTCCGCGGCGATCCCGACATCTTCCACCACCCCGGGGCGCTGATGTCGTCGTACCTGCCCTTGCCGGCGGCGGTGCTGATCGGCGGCGCGTCGGGCGTGGCCTTCGGGCTGGGGATGGCGCGGCTCACCCGCTTCGCGGTCTACCGCTTTCGCTGGGCGCGTACGATGCACACCGAGTTCCGCGGCCTGTTCGGGCCTCTCGGCGAGTGGGACATCCTCGGGTTCGCGATCTTCTCGGCGGTGGGCGAGGAGCTGTTCTTCCGCGGTGTGATGCAGGCCCAGTGGGGAATCGTGCCGACCTCGCTGATCTTCGGCCTGCTGCACATCGGGCCGGGGCGGAAGTTCCTGCCCTGGCCGTTCCAGGCCGTCACCATGGGGTTCGCCTTCGGCGGGCTGTTCTGGCTGACCGGGAACCTGGCGGCACCGGTGCTGGCTCACTTCACCATCAACTACCAGAACCTGCACTTCATCAACAGCTACGACCCGTCGCTCCAGCTTCCGAGATCGTTCGACACGCGCCTCACCGGGAGGCCGCCAGGCGCGGGTGGCTCCCTCAGCCGTCGTCGACGATGAGGTCTTCCGGCGAGATCGGGGCGGGTCCCGAGCCCGGCTTGCGCAGGATGTAGGGCTCGGCGTTGAACACGCCGCACTTGCGCATGTTGCGGTAGAAACCCCAGCGAAAGTAGATGCGCTCGTTCCAGGAGAGGATGCGCGCCGGCGCCGCGGGGTAGGGTGCCCCGCGGTAGAGCGAATCCACCGCGGCCGCGTCGAAGACGGTGTTGCCCGACGAGCGGATGACGCGGATCTCGCTGATGGCGCCGCTCTTGAAGATCTCGAACTCCATCAACGCGTGCAGCGACATGTCGTTCAAGGGATGGGACGGGTCGAGGCTGGACAGG
>CAYZAI010000063.1:0-16223 GCA_964476305.1 uncultured Myxococcales bacterium | reverse complement strand
TGATCAACGTGCAGAAGGTGGAGTAGCCAGCCACAGCGCGACCTTGGGACCGCGGCGGGAGCGCGCTTGACACTCCGCCGCGGGCGCAGTACCCCACGTGTGGGTCGTTTTGACAACCTCGCGCGCGTGGGAACGGGGAAGCCGGTGAGAATCCGGCGCGGTCGCGCCACTGTGTACCGGTAGCCCACCTCAATGCCACTGGCTCGGCCGTCGAGCCGGGAAGGCGGTGGGCTGCCCGGGGATACCCCGGACAACCGGAAGCCAGGAGACCCGCTACCACGCCAGGCCGCCCGCGGGCGGCTGCGACGAGACCGCTCTTCGCGAAAAAGGGTCGGGTTTCGGTGCCAATTCATCACTTCCATCTTCAACCGCAAGACGCCCGGCTCACGGTGGCCCTGGTCGTGGCGGCGGCCGTCGTCTGGCTGCCCGCGGCCGGCTTGGCCGAAGACGGCGGAGCGGTGACCGCCGAGCCCTGTGAGGATCCCGACGCCGGATCCGCCGATGATTTCACGTTCGATGAGGACATGCCCGCCTTCGAGACCGAGGTGCGCGGCTACAAGCTCAAGCCCACGGACGAATCGACCAACTTCGGCGAGACGATCGACATCGTCGAGGAGGCGCGGGGCTCCTCCTCGGTGAGCGAGGTGCTGTCCGAGGCCTCGGGGGTGCAGGTGCGCAGCCTCGGCGGCCCGGGGTCTCCGGCCGCGGCCAGCATCCGGGGCTCCACCTCGAGCCAGGTGCCGATCTACCTGGACGGCGTGCTGCTCAACGCGGGCGGGTTCCCCACCGTCGATCTCGGCACGCTGAGCCTGGACACCCTCGCCGAGATGGAGATCTACCGGGGCGGGGCGCCGCTCGCCGTGGGCAGGGCCGGCATCGGCGGCGCGGTGATGCTGCGAAGCCGCGTGGTCGAAGAGCCGCTCACCGAGGTCGCGCTCACCGCCGGTTCCTGGTCCACCGCCCGCCTGGCGCTGCTGCAGATGGACCGCATCGGCGATCTCGGCTTCCTGGGCGTGCTGAGCGCCGAGGGCACCCGCGGCGACTTCTTCTACCTCAACCGCAACGGCACCCTGCACAACCCGGACGACGACCGGGTGGAGCGCCGCGCCAACAACGCCTCGATCGCCTACGGCACCCTGTTCAAGTTCGACGGCCCCCTGGCCGGCGCCTGGCGCTTCACCGCGGCCAACGAGCTGCACCAGCAGGAGCGCGGGATCCCCGGCGTCGACAGCGTGCCCACCGAACACGCCAGTCTCGACACGTTCCGTGATGCGGCCAGCCTGCGCGTCGGGGGCCCCCTGGGCTCCGACGTCTTCAGGCTCGATCTCGACGCCAGCTACCTCTTCGTCCGCGAGGATCTCGACGACACGGAAAACGAGATCGGCATCGGCTACCAGCGCACGATTTCACGCGCCGATACCGTCGGCGGCGGCGTCCTGCTCGGGATCGCACCGAACCGGCAAAGCGGAACGGCCGTTCGCCTCGAGGGGTTCTTCGAGCGGTTCGGCTACCGGGAGCTGGTGCTCGGAGAGGCCCCCGACCCGGCCCGGAGGGTGCGCGCCGCCCTGGGGCTCGAGCAAACCTGGAAGCCGATCGCGCGGCTCGCCATCGTCCCGGCGGTCCGGTTCGACCTGCACCATTCCGAGTTCGGCGGCGGCGCGATGGCGGGTGATGTCACCGAGGCCCCGGCCGCCGACGGCACCGACTACTTCTGGTCGCCGTCCCTGGGTGCGCGCTTCGAGATCGCGGACGGGTTGTTCGCGCGCGCCAACGGCGGACGCTACCTGCGGACCCCGGACCTGGCCGAGCTGTACGGGGATCGGGGCTCGGTCGTCGGCAACCCCGAGCTGGACCCCGAGGTGGGCTGGAATGCGGACGCGGGCCTGACGTGGATCCGCCCGGGCTGCTCCACCGGCCTGACGCTGCTGCGCCTCGACGCGGCGTGGTTCGGCTCCTGGGCGCAGGATCTCATCGCCTACGTGCAGAACTCCCAGCACACGATCCGCCCCGAGAACGTGGACGCCGCACGGATCCTGGGGCTGGAGACCGGACTGCGGCTGGTGGCCTTCGACCTCGTGTCCCTGCAGGGCAACTACACCTACCTGAACGCGATCAACCAGTCGGACAAGCCGTACCATGACGGCAGGCGCCTGCCCGGCCGCCCGGAGCACGAGGCCTACGCCAGGCTCGCGGTCGGTCGGGTCTTCGAGCGCTGGGGCGGCTCGCTCTGGTTCGACGCGGATTGGACCGGCAACGTCTATCTCGACCAGGCCAACCTCGTGGATGACTCCGTGGGCCACCTGCTGTTCGGCCTGGGATACCGGCTGGAGCGGCCGCGAGAGGGTCTGACCCTGACAATCGAGGTGAAGAACCTTCTGGACACCATCACCGTAGAGGGCGCGGACGGCAACGCCCGACCCGTGCGCGACTACGAGGCCTATCCGCTGCCCGGCAGGACGATTCTTGCCACCTTCCACTTCCGGATCTGAGAGAATCGGAGAGGAACGAGGAGCGACCATGAACTTTCCGCGACCATTTCCCGGACTCTTTCGAACGCTCGCGCTTCTAGGAGCCCTGCTGGCATTCGCCTGCACACCGGATGACGGCGGCGGGACCGCCCTCGAGGGCCAGGCGGCGCTGGTGATCGCCACCGACTACCAGAGCGGTGCCTACTCGGCGATACGCCTCTCCGATCTGGCCACGGTCAACTCCATCGATTCCATCCACAAGGACTCGGTGTGCCGCTACGATCCGATCACGGAGCACCCGTTCCTCATCGAGCGCCTCGGAGCCGACGCCATCGCCGTGGTGGACACGAAGACCGACTGGCAGATCGTGCACGAGTACTCGGTGGGCCCGGGCTCCAACCCCCACGACATCGCCGTCGTCGCCGAAGACCGCGCCTACGTCTCGCGCATGGGCGCGGACAGCCTGCTCGTGGTCCACCCGATCGAGGGGACGGTCCTCGATGAGATCGATTTGTCGGCCTACTCGGACGCCGACGGCCTGCCCGAGGCTTCCGGCATGGTGTACGTGGACGCCTCGGTCTACGTCGTCGTGATGAGGCTCACCAACCTGCAACCGACGAACCCGTCGTACCTCGTCGAGATCGACGCCGCCACCGGCGCGATCGTGGACGACTACCAGCTCACCCAGACCCCGTCGGGGCAGGTGCGCTACAACACGACGCTGGAGCGGATCGTGCTGGTGGAGTCGGGCTCGTTCAGCGACCCGGCCGACGGCTGCGTCGAGCTGTTCGACCCGGTGACCAAGCAGGCAAGCGGCCCGCTGATCACCGAGGCGCAACTCGGCGGGGACGTCGTGGACGCCGTGCTCGTCTCGGACTCCGTCGGATTCGCCATCGTCGGCTCGGACAGCGACGGGGTCGGGCACACCCGGGTGGTGATGTTCGATCCGTCCTCGGGACAGGTGACGCGGGTGCTCGTGGAAGCCGACGCCTGGAACCACATGTCCCTCGAGCTGACGCCGGACCACTCGCAGCTATGGCTCCCCGAGCGCCGGTCCGACGATCCCGGCGTGCGCATCTTCGACGCGACCACCGGCGACGAGACCACCGACGGACCGATCTCCACCGGCCTGCCGCCGTTCGCGATCTGCTTCGTGGAGTACGAGTGATGGACGCCCGACGAACGACGGGCGCGGGCCTGGCCCTCGTTCTTCCGCTCGTCTGCGCCGCCTGCGGCTCGAAGGGCGGCGACGGCGAGGAAGACGATTTCTTCGATCAGGACGGTGGCACGGACGCCGACACCGATGCCGACGCCGACGCCGATGCGGACACCGACGGCGACACGGACCAGCCGGTGGGCTACAACGTCTACCTCGGAGAGATCGTAGCCTCGGAATGGAATCCGGGGATCGCCGGCGCGATGCGCGCCAATGCCGGGGACGGGATGATCGGCCCGGACCTGGTCCCCGTGCTCAACGAGCGCGCCCTGGGCCCGCCCGAGGGGACCGGGCCAATCTCGGCGGGCTCCGACTCCACGGCGGTGGGCGTGGGCGGCAGCGCGGCGTGGCGCTTCGAAGCCGGCCACTACGTCCACGACGGCGAGGGAGACGACTTCATCACGTTCCAGAACAGCTTCGCCTGGAACCTGGAGGCCGATGGCCTGTGCTGCGAGCTGGCCCACGTGCTCGTCTCCGAGGATCTGGTGACCTGGTACGTGAACTCCGCCGAGGAGTACCCGCTCCACCCGGACCCCGGCACGAGCAACGACGGCTACGTCCACGCCGCGGTGAGCGGCATCCACGGCAACGAGCCCACCTGGGCCAACCACACCCAGGAGATGCAGGCCCAGGAGCTCGTCGACGGCAAGTGGCAGGACCTCGAAGGGGTGACGGTCCCCAGCGACTTCGGCCCGGACACTCCGTACATCGGCGGCACCCGCTTCGACCTCGCCAATTTCCGCTCGGTAGCGGACGACTCGCCGTGGCCCGCGGACGGGCGGATGCGCTACCTGATGATCGTCGACGACCCGGCGATCCTCGACGGCCAGGACTGGAACGTGGACTGGTGCCTGGGCTCGCAGCTGCACGCCGCGATGGGCATCCACGTCATGTTCGAGGGCGACTAGGGGGGGATCAGTCGCAGGCGAGGCGCCAGGCCCCGAGATCCCAGGTCTTCACGAGCGTCGAGAACCCCTCGATCGTGGGCTCGTCGCAGATCTCGGCCAGCTTCCCGGATCCATCCGATTCGTCGTCCACGTACTCCACGTGGAACACGGCCTTCCCGCTCGCGAGGAACGGCTCGAGCGCGCCGCACTCGTCCCAGGCCAGGCACTCCTCGTTCAGCGCCCAGTCGAAGAGCGGCTCGAGGTCCTCCACCTGGTCGAGATCGTTCTTGAGTCCCACTGACAGGCCCCGGGCGTGCGCCTCCTCGGCCAGGAACGCGTTGAAGTCGAGCTGTTCGGTGGCGACCAGACCGAGGCCGTTTGCGTTGGCGTAGCCGTCCACGTTGTCGGGCTCCACTCCGTCGCAGCTCTTGGCCACGGCGAGATCGAGCCTGGCCGCCATGATGGCCCGGACGGCCTCGGACGTGATGTCGACCCAGGCCTCGCCATCCCATCCCTCGAGCGGGAGGCCGATGTCCCCGGGCGGGAAGTCGTCCGCGTCCGGGCGCCAGTCCTCGCGGCTCCCGGCCGAGAAGTAGCAGATCACCGCACGGCCCGCGGTCCGGAGCGCCGCGATGGTCGCGGGGGGCGTGTCGAACAGGTCGATGTCGTACATCTCCACGTCGAACGACGTGTCGATCCCGTCCGTGAGCTGCCACTGCCACGTCGTTCCGACCGGCGCCTGCCAGATCTCGTCCGCGTCCGTGTCGGTATCGGTGTCGGAATCCGAGTCGGTGTCCGTGTCCGAGTCGGCGTCCGTGTCCGAGTCGGCGTCGGCGTCCGAGTCGGTGTCCGAGTCGGCGTCGGCGTCGATGTCCGCGTCGGCATCCGCGTCGGCATCGGTCCCCGATCCGTCGTCGTCGCCGGACGAGCCGCCCGAGCAGGCGGCGAGGACGAAGGCCAGGGCCAGGGCCAGGCAAGCGATCCGCAGAATCTGTTTCATGGTCGAACCCCCTTCCGGTGCGGCGGTTGTACCACGATCGTGCGAAGGCGGCGGGCGACCCGCCGTGGCCCGCGGACGGGCGGATGCGCTACCTGATGATCGTCGACGACCCGGCGATCCTCGACGGCCAGGACTGGAACGTGGACTGGTGCCTGGGCTCGCAGCTGCACGCCGCGATGGGCATCCACGTCATGTTCGAGGGCGACTAGGGGGGGATCAGTCGCAGGCGAGGCGCCAGGCCCCGAGATCCCAGGTCTTCACGAGCGTCGAGAACCCCTCGATCGTGGGCTCGTCGCAGATCTCGGCCAGCTTCCCGGATCCATCCGATTCGTCGTCCACGTACTCCACGTGGAACACGGCCTTCCCGCTCGCGAGGAACGGCTCGAGCGCGCCGCACTCGTCCCAGGCCAGGCACTCCTCGTTCAGCGCCCAGTCGAAGAGCGGCTCGAGGTCCTCCACCTGGTCGAGATCGTTCTTGAGTCCCACTGACAGGCCCCGGGCGTGCGCCTCCTCGGCCAGGAACGCGTTGAAGTCGAGCTGTTCGGTGGCGACCAGACCGAGGCCGTTTGCGTTGGCGTAGCCGTCCACGTTGTCGGGCTCCACTCCGTCGCAGCTCTTGGCCACGGCGAGATCGAGCCTGGCCGCCATGATGGCCCGGACGGCCTCGGACGTGATGTCGACCCAGGCCTCGCCATCCCATCCCTCGAGCGGGAGGCCGATGTCCCCGGGCGGGAAGTCGTCCGCGTCCGGGCGCCAGTCCTCGCGGCTCCCGGCCGAGAAGTAGCAGATCACCGCACGGCCCGCGGTCCGGAGCGCCGCGATGGTCGCGGGGGGCGTGTCGAACAGGTCGATGTCGTACATCTCCACGTCGAACGACGTGTCGATCCCGTCCGTGAGCTGCCACTGCCACGTCGTTCCGACCGGCGCCTGCCAGATCTCGTCCGCGTCCGTGTCGGTATCGGTGTCGGAATCCGAGTCGGTGTCCGTGTCCGAGTCGGCGTCCGTGTCCGAGTCGGCGTCGGCGTCCGAGTCGGTGTCCGAGTCGGCGTCGGCGTCGATGTCCGCGTCGGCATCCGCGTCGGCATCGGTCCCCGATCCGTCGTCGTCGCCGGACGAGCCGCCCGAGCAGGCGGCGAGGACGAAGGCCAGGGCCAGGGCCAGGCAAGCGATCCGCAGAATCTGTTTCATGGTCGAACCCCCTTCCGGTGCGGCGGTTGTACCACGATCGTGCGAAGGCGGCGGGCGACCCGCGCGGGCGGAAATGCCGTTCACCTCGGCGACCACTTGATCGTGTCCGCTCCGCCCTTGATCACCAGGTTCTGGTTGAGCCCCTCGGGGTTCGAGATGAAGATGCCGCCGCGGGACGAGTGGAACGCCACGGCGCGGCAGTCGGGCGCGAAGGCCGGATCCATGTTGCGGCCCTGGTTCTGGGTCAGGCGCCGGATCTGCCCGCCTCCCGCGTCCACGGTGAACACGTCGTAGGTGCCGCCGTCGCGGCCGGTGAAGGCTATCAGGTTCGACCCCGAGCGCGGACACCAGCTGGGCGTCTGGTTGTACGAGCCCTTGAAGGTCACGCGCCTGGCCCCGCCGCCGTCGGCGCCCATCACGAAGATCTGGGGCGAGCCGTGGCGGTCCGAGACGAAGGCCAGCTTCGACCCGTCCGGGCTCCAGGAGGGCGAGACGTCGATGGCGCCCGAGTTGGTCACGCGCTTGAGGCCGCTGCCGTCGGCGCCTCCGACGTAGATCTCGGGGTTGCCGTCCTTCGAGAGGACCACCGCCATCCGTCCGCCGTGGAACGCCGCGCCCATGTTCAGGCCCGGCTCGGCCAGCACGGCCTTCCGCTGCCCGGTGCGGTAGAGGAACGGCGCGCCCTCGACGAACGAGGTGTAGTAGATCGACCCGCCCGGGCCCCAGGAGGGCAGCAGATTGATCGAGGCGTTCTTCGTCACGCGGCTGACCTGCCCGCCGGCCCAGTCCGCGGTGTAGATCTGCTTGGAGCCGGGCCCGATGCGGCGCGCGAACGCCAGCTGGGAGCCGAACACGCCGTCCTCGCCGGTGAAGTAGCCGATGACCTTGTTGACCCACTTGTGGACCAGGCCGCGCACGTCGCCCTCGGCCCCGGTGTAGCGCTCGGCGAGCACGGCCTTGCCGCCCCGGGCGACCTCGAACAGCCGGCACTCGAGCTCGACCTGCCCGCCGGCCGCCGTGGCCTGGCACTTGGTCACGCCCTGGGCGCCGACCTGGACCCAGGGATCCTTGTCGATGGACATGCCCTCGGCCGCCAGGTCCGCCAGGTACGACTTCTCCTCGAGCACCTCGAACAGGCTGGAGAGCTTGAAGTCCATGGCCTGGACCTCCTGCACCAGGGCCGCGGTGGGGCCGTGGCCCAGCGGCCGGGGCACGGCGATGCGGTACAGGTCGCGGATGCCGCCCCACAGCTCGACCTCGAGGGGCGCGTTGTCCTTCATCGCGGGCAGGGGCTCGTCGGCCTTGGCGTCCGCGCCCTCCTGCTTCGACGACGCTCCTTCGGAAAGCACCAGGAATGCGAAGGCGAGCACCAGGGCCGCCACCGCCGGGATTCTCGGGCTCGTCATCGTCTCACCTCGTCGATTCGCGGGCCGCTTCATTCGTAGCGGGCCTCGGCCCCGTTGAAGATCAGGTTGATCCCGCCCCCGAAGATGTTGGGGGCGATGGCCTCGGGCGGCGCGGGCAGGGTGCGGACCTCGACCCGCACGCGCTCGATGGCGTTCGTCACGGTGTCGTCGAACAGGCGGTTGCCGGACTCGTCCAGGAACTCGACGTCGGCGATGGTCATGTCCGCGCCGACCTGGATGTTGACCTTGGCCCGCAGCTTCTTCAACTGCGCCTCGCCGAGCAGGGTCGGCACGACCCAGCGCTCCAGGAACAGCCGCTGGATGCGGTGGCCGTAGGTGGCGCCGAGGGAGGCGAGCCTGGGATCGGTCACGTCCCCGTCCGGCACGCCGTCCGGGTGCCCTTCGGGCACGTAGTCGTCCTGGATCTCGGCGAAGGCCCGCGCCTTGTCGAACACCTCGCGCAGCCTGTCGTCGAGCTTCGCGTCGGCCTGCTTCTCGGGCTTCTCGGGCTTCGCCTCGGGCTCGGGCCTGTCGGCGTCGCGGTCGAGGGGCAGCACCTCGTCGGGCGCCGTGGGCAGGGCCGGCACGATCCGATCGGGCAGCTTCGTGTCGTCCTTGATCTCGCCGAGCTTGAGCAGCCGGGCCTCGACGTACTCGAACGGCGGGAGATCCGGGCGCTCGGGCCGCGCCTCGAACCCGGCCGCGGCCACCACGGGCAACAGCAGGATGCCCACCACGGCCGCGACGACCGTTGCCGCGCCGCCCACCAGCGCCAGGGGATCCATGCCCTGGGGCTCGGGCATCTCACCGCCGAGGTCGCCGATCTCGAGGTCGATCATCCCTGGACGCTCCCTCCGCTTCCGGGCGCTCGCCTTCCAAACGCATACACCCTGGCGCCCCTTCCCGCCAATTAGCGGAGCAGCCGGGCTGGAGGTTGCTCCCGGCGCCTCCGTCGCCTCCGTCCCTGGATCGGCAGCCCTCACCCCAACCGACCGAGGAGCTTGCCCTTCTGTATCTCGCCGTCCAGCCCCCATCCCGGCCTTCCCCCGTTAGGGGAAGGGGATCGGATTCGGAGGCACCCTCCCCCGACGACCATTCCACCACCGGGGGAGGGACGGGGAGGGGGCGGCCCAGGCGCGCGAAGGCCGAATCGCTCAAGCCCTCCTGGCCCAAGACGATGCCCGAGCAGGAAGGACACCGGGGGTCGCGTGAGGACACCGGGGGTCGCGTGTGTTCACTTATCACTTGGCGGATGGCGGACGCGGGTAAACCGCGTCCCTACCGCCCCGGGCAGCATCCCCCGCGGGGGGATGAACGTTCCGGGTCCAGGTCGGCACGATCCCCCGAAGTGTAGAGGACCTTCGAGGTCCCGATCAGCACCCTCCACAAAGTGTACAGGACCTTCGAGGTCCCGATCAGTACCCTCCACAAAGTGTAGAGGACCTTCGAGGTCCCGATCAGTACCCTCCACAAAGTGTAGAGGACCTTCGCACGCGGCGGGCAGGCCCGACCTTCCCCCGGCGGCACTCATCCGCCGCGCGGCGAAGCGGCGCGGCCACGATAGAGGAAGGCAATCGGGCGCCATCGGCAATATCGTGGCCGCGGGTTTCACACCCGCGGGAGAGAACCGGCGGCGCCAAAAGGGTCCGGTGTCAGTCCCCCTCGCTCCTCATTTTCGTCTGATTGCATTCCATGGACGCGAGCAAGACGGACGCGGGTGACGGACGCGGGTGAACCGCGTCCACGGGCAGGGCACGCAGCGGCGGGGGCGCTGGCAAGGGCGCCCGGTGTCGGGATCCGGCACCCGGGAAAGGCCTGCGGACCGGGGTCAGCGCACCTCGACCTTGGTGATCGCCTCGGCCTTGATCCGATCCAGCAGTTCGGAAAGGACGGGCTTGACGTTCTCGCGGATGTCCCCGGCCACGACGATGAACAACAGGTCATCGCCCGGGAGCAGCCTCCCGCAGCGGGCCTCCACCAGGATCCGCCAGATGCCGGGGCGGCCCTCGTACTCGCGTCGCAGCGCCTCGACGTGGGCCGGATCGGGGGTCACCTCTACGGCGCTCACCGCGGATCTGTCCGACCTGGACCAGCCGCGGACCACGCCGTTGTGGATGAGGATCATCCCCACGCTCTCGGCGAACCCTGGTTCACGCCTGATGCGGGCGATCTCGGCGGTGATGTCCATGCCGATCCGTTCTCCTGGATGGCGCCGACCCGAGTCCGTCGCCCGGTGGCTGTGTATTCCTCTACCCCGCGCCGTTGCCTAGTGGAAGAAGAATTCGGTGTCAGCCACCCGCACACCGCACTTTCGTCTGATTGCATTCCATGGGCGCGAGCCAGGCGGGCGCGGACGATGCCGCGCTACTCTCCCTGGGGGCAGACGTGCATCAGAAAGCAGGCCTTGTCGTCGCCGGCGCTGAGCTGGAGGTATTCGTCCTCTCCGACGAGGAACTCGGCGTCGCCCTCGAACTGTCCGGCGAGCAGGAACGTGCCGTCGGCCAGCCCCGCCGCCGCCTTGGCGCCGGCCTCGCCCCACGAGGTGCCGACCCGCGCGAGCCAGTCGAGGTTGCCGTCGATGTCGTAGATCGCGGCGTAGGGCTCGCCCTCCCCGGACGTCGCGAGCCAGGCGTCCTCGGGCTCGCCCGGGCCGAAGACCACCGCGCCGTAGAATCCGCCTCCCACCAGCACTCCGCCGGGGAGCGCGGCGGCGTTGGCGCAGGAAGCGCTGTTGCCCAGGCCGCTGGACGAGCCCAGCGCCCACCGCAGCTCCCCCTCGTCGCTCAGCCGGGCGGCGAACATCTCCGCGTAGCTCGTCCAGCCGAAGGAGGTGTCCTGCACGGGGGCGTGGAGGATGGTCTCGCCGGGCCCGCCGTAATCGAACCCCAGGTCGCGGTAGAACGTGCCGGTCACGGCGAAGGAGCCGTCCGGCAGCGCTGTCGCCCGCGAGCCGGCTTCCATCATGTCGTCCGATTCGGCGTGCTCCACCCACTGCAACTGGCCGTCCAGGTCGTACAGCGCCATGAAGACTCCGCCCGGCATGCACCAGACCTCGCTCTGGTCGCAGCCCAGTCCCGTGGACACGAGGGTGGTCTCGTTCTGTTGGCCGATGCCGAAGTTGGCCGTCCCGAAAAAGCTGCCGCTCACCAGGAAGGTGTTGTCCGTGGCGTGGACCGCGATGTCCCGGCCCGGCGAGCAGCCGTTGTCGCACTCGGCCCGGGCCCAGGCCAGCATCCCGTCGGCGTAATAGCGCGCCACGAACATCGTCGTGCCCGTGCCCATCTCCAGTGTCGTCTCGTGCTCCTCGCCCAGGCCCAGGACCCCCGTGCCGTTGAAGTACCCGGCCACGACGTACGAGCCGTTGTGGAGCACGCCCAGGGACCAGGCCCGCATGTTGTGCACCCCGCCGTCGTGGCGTGCCCACTCCAGGTCGCCCTCGCCCGAGTAGCGCGCCAGGAACAGGTCCCGCTCCCCGTAGTTTCCGAGGGTCACCGAGTCCGCCTCGCCCACGCTGAACGTGATGGCGGACGCGTAGTCGCCCACCACGACCAGGGCGCCGTCCGGGGTCGCCGCCAGGTCGTCGATCGCCTCCGTGATGTGCCGCGCCCAGAGGAACCCGCCGTCCGGGTCGAGCCGGGCCAGGAAGCCGCAGACCGAGGCTCCCTCGCAGGCAAAGGAGGTCTCGCCGGGCCCGCCCGGGTCCATGGTGATCGCTTCGAAATATCCCGAGACCGCGGACGAGCCGTCCGGCAGGACCACCATGTCCGTGACCTCGACGTTGTCGCCGCTGCCGACGATGGCGACCCAACAGACCTCGCTCACCTCGCCGAACCCGTCGGGGTAGTCGTCCCCGTCCGGAAAGGTGTCGCTGTCGGCATCGACGTCCGAGTCGGAATCGGCGTCGGAGTCCGCGTCGCCGTCGGAATCGGCATCCGAATCCGAGTCCGAATCCGCATCGCTGTCCGCGTCGGTCCCGGCGTCGGTTCCGAGGCCCGCGGCCCGGTGGCAGGAAGCGGCCGCCAGGAGCGTCATCATGAAGATGATTTTTCGGATCATGGGTTCCTCCCCATACCATTGTAGGCTCTTCGGCCCGCGATGTTGAAAAAACCATGGCCGGTCGCTCCGGCCGGCGAGGAATATCGCTCGCCGACCGAGGGTTGTGCAAACGCCCGCATTCGATAGAGTGATTTCGCGGAGGTACGGAATGAGGACGGCGCTTCGAGTGGTCCTGCAGGCGTGCGGCATCGTCGCGGCCTCGGCGGCGCTGGCCGTGGGCACCGACCTCGTCCGGCCCGACGGCATCCCCCTGGTGGCCGACGTCGCCTACGACATCTTCGCCCCCTGCGTGGACTCCGAGGTCCAGGTCGACGCGGTCGGGGCCGGGGAGCTGGCCGCCGCCGGCGGCGCCGTGCTGTACGTGGACGCCCGCCCGGCCGAGGACTTCGCGGTCGAGCGCGCCAGCGGCGCGGTGAACGTGCCCTACTCGGTGCTGTTCGGCGCCTCGGACGGGGACCTGGCGAAGGTCAAGGCCGCGGTGGCCGAGCGATCCGCCGCCCGGGTCGTGGTCTACGGCACCCTGGCCGATCCCTCGGCCGACGGCGGCGCCGTGGAGCTCGCCGAGCAGCTGGCCAAGCAGCTCGTGGAGACCGGGATCCAGGGCGTCGAGCACGTTGTCGGGGGGCTCGAATACTTGAAGAAAAGTGGCATCAATACCGTCCAAGGGGGCGATGGAGCGGCGCGATGACCCCCGGGACGAAGCAGTGGCTGAAGGACGGCTTCGGCGTGGCCGCGCGCCTGACCCTGGCCGTGACCTTCGTCTGGGCCAGCTGGCACAAGATCACCGATCCCTACGACTTCGGGCTGCAGGTGGCGACCTACCAGATCCTGCCCCTTGGCCTGGTCAACCTGCAGGCCATCGTCCTGCCCTGGGTCGAGATCGCCACGGGACTGCTCCTGGTCGCCGGGCTCTTCACGCGCCCCGCGGCCCTGCTCACCATGGCGATGAACCTCATGTTCATCACGGCCATCGCCATCGCCCTGTCGAACGATCTGCACCTGCAATGCGGGTGCTTCGCGTCGTCCGCGGCCGGGGAGGAGATGACCGTCGATCTGATCTACCGCGACATCGGCCTGCTGGTCCTGGGCGCCGCGCTGGTCGTGCTGCGACCGGGCCGGTTGACCCTGGATCGCCTGCTGGAAAGGAGAAGGAGCCATGCCTAGCCGCTTGGCAATCCCGCTGATCGCGATCCTGTCCGCCCTGGCGGCCGCCCCGGCGAACGCCGCGGACATCTCCTGGGACAAGGCCATCGGCGCCCCCGTCGCCAAGATGAACTCGGCGCAGCGCACCCGGGCCGAGGCGCTGCTGGGCCGCATCGCCAACACCCGCGGCTGTCAGGGCACGCTGGCCGCGTGCCTGGCCCAGGGAGACCAGACCGCCCGCCGCCACGCAGGATACGTCGTGCGGATGGTGCGGAAGGAGAAGTCCGACTCCTTCATCGAGACCGGGATCAAGAACCGCGCGAAGTCCGCGTTCCCCTCCGAGATCCTGAAGCCGGACATCGCCACCCATCCCCGGCGGGGCCCGGCGGACGCGCCGGTGCAGCTCGTGGAGTACGCCTGCTTCCAGTGCCCGTTCTGCGCGCACCTGGCCGAGGTGATGGAGGCCCGCCTGCGCAAGGAGTTCGGCCAGAAGGTGACCCATGTCTACAAGTTCTTCCCGGTGCGCAGCCACAGCCGCGGCGTGCCGACCGCCCTGGCCGGCGTGGCCGCCCATCGCCAGGGCAAGTTCTGGAAGACGTACGACCTGCTGTTCGCCCACCGCACGAAGCTCGAGGACGAGGACCTGCTCTCCTACGCCCGGCAGGCCGGACTGGACATGGCGAAGTACGAGGCCGACATCGAGGATCCCGCCGTGATGAAGCTCATCGAGAAGGACAAGCTCGAGGGCATGCGCTACGGCGTCGAGGGCACGCCCACCTTCCTGGTCAACGGCAAGCTCTACCTCGGCCAGAACGACGTCGACGAGATCATCGACCGCCTCGGCGAGGAGCTCGACATCATCGAGGGAAGGATCAAGTAGCTTCCTTTGGCCCGCCCGTTTCTGGTACACTCGGTCCATGATTCAGAGCGTGCACATCCGCAACTTCCGTTGCCTGCGCGACGTCGAGTTCACGCTGTCGCCGCTGACCGCCCTGGTCGGACCCAACGGCTCGGGCAAGAGCACGGTGCTCGCAGCACTCAGCCCGCACAGAACACATCTGGACAAGAGTTTTCGGTGGAAGCACGAATACTCGCTCGAGGTCGGCGTAGAGTATTGTTCAGCGAACGGCGTCAGGAACTGGAAGGCGCCCGTCAAACAGACACAGGTGGTTTTCGGACCCGGTGTGCTTTTCAACTACCAGTTCCTGCGCCTGGATCTCAACATGATGCGCAAGCCAATAACAGTCTCCAACGCACCCGTTCTGGCCCATGACGGCGCCAACCTGGCCAATGCCGTCTACACACTGACGCGAAAACAGCAGGCCGATGTCGCGGAGCAGCTCTGCTCCCTCGTGCCGACGTTCTCGGACGTGGACCTGGTGCCTGTGGGCAGCGGCAACCACACGCTGCGCTTCCACGATCGCTGGGATCCAACCGTCCACTACTCGCCGGACGAGGTCTCGGACGGCACGATGCTGATATTGGCCTTCCTGCTGATACAACACCAGCAGGACGCCCCGGATCTCCTGGCCATCGAGGAGCCGGAGCGCGGCCTGCACCCCTACCTCCTGGGCGAACTGGTGGCGTTCCTGCGCAAGCTGTCGGCCGGAGAAATCGGGGCCAAGCCGATCCAGGTCGTCCTGGCCACCCAGAGCGCGGACCTGCTCGACCACCTGCGACCGGAGGAGGTCCGGTTCCTGGACCGCGACACCGAGGACGGCTCGGTGCGGATCGAGGCCGTGGATACTGCCGCAGGCGGCTGGGAGAACGCGTTCGCCGAGTACCGCAACTCCCTGGGCAGCGCCTGGCTCGCCGGCAGCCTGGGCGGCGTCCCGGGCTGACGATGCGGGTCGTCCTCTACGCCGAGGGGGCCGGCGAGCTGGCCGCCGCCGGAAGTTCGCACACAAACCAGCCCATTCCCGACGACGACCTGGGAGCCGCTCACGATCTCGTGCGCCGCTGCCTCGCGGAGGACGGCCCGCTCCGTCCCGAGGCGATCCAGTTTCAGGGACCACTGCGGCACGGCCGCGGCCGCGTGGCCCGCGGCAGCGACCTGCTGGATCGCGGCACCCTGCGCCGGTTGCTGACGTGGATGAAGCCCGAGCTGGAACCGGATCTCGTCGTGGTGCTCGTGGACGAGGACGGCGATCACGGTCGCAAACAGATGATGGAAAACCTGGTTTCCGACTTGCTCCCCGACAAGAAGGTCGTGGCCGTGGCCGTCCGCGAGTTCGAGTCCTGGTTGATCGCCGACGAGGATGCCGTCGGCAAGGCGGCTGACGCGGTCTTCGATCGCACCGTTGAAATCGAACCCATGGATCCCGGACGGGCCAAGTCGATCTGGAACGGCTGGATGGCGGACAGGGACGAACGGGCGGTGAAGCGCACCGTCGCTCGAACGGCGTGCCTCGACGTCCTCGCGAGCCTCTGTCGGGCCTTCGAGGGCTTCCGCTCGGACCTGCAGAAAACTCTTCGAAGAGTCCTGGACTGCTCTTCCTAGTCGGCAGACTCAAGCTTCGCGACAGCAACGTCAAGCGTGCCACACGGCACTCTCCGTGTGGTGTCGTTGCCACAGTCCGCGGGCCGGTTGGCTTCGTCTGGTCGAGTCACGGCGGGGCTCTCGCGCTTGGCCCGGGCGTTGCAAGACCGATCGGCATGACCCCGCCACGCCCGGCGTTCCTGGCCCTGCTCCCGCTCCTCGGGATCTTCGGGTGCTACCAGACCTATTCCCCTCCGGCGCGCACGATCCACACGGTCTCGCCCGGTCGGATCGGCGCCCGGCAGGCGGAGATAGGCACCGGGGTGGGCGGTTTTCCGGCCATGGGCAACATCTGGGATGTCCACGCTAGCGTGGGCATG
>CAYZAI010000062.1:0-16333 GCA_964476305.1 uncultured Myxococcales bacterium | reverse complement strand
GCGCCGGGATGGCGTCGATCAGGCGGTCCGCGAGCCGGGCGAACTCGGACAGGCCGATGGGCCGAGGCTGTGCTACGACACTCTCGCTGTGGGTTCCGGGGGCGCCCCCTCACTGCATGGCGAACTGGCTCGATCCAGCCGCCAGAGCCCCTGGTGGGAGGGCGCGGTGCGCACTAGGTGGGGTGGGGAGCAGGGGTTTCGAGGGCTAGGGGCAGCTGCCGTCGCAGACCTAGGTCACCTCGTCGCACTCGACGACCTCCTCGCAAGAGGTGATCTCACAGACGCCGTCACCCACGCAGTGCATGGCGCAACTCTGTTTCCTACCACTCGCAGCAGATGAAGCTCGGCAAGTACACGCAGTAGTACTCCGGGTGCGGCGTGCCACCGATGCACGTCCCAGCCGGAACGCATGCGAACGGGCACTCCTCGGTGGCGGTCCCCGTGTCCGCGTCCGCGTCGGCGTCTGCGTCGGCGTCCGCGTCGGCGTCCGCGTCGGCGTCTGTGTCGGCGTCGGCGTCCGCGTCGCTGTCGGCATCAGCGTCCGCGTCAGTGTCGGCGTCGGTATCGGCGTCCGTGTCCGAGTCGGCATCCGCGTCGGCGTCGGCATCGGTGTCGGAATCCGAGCCCCCGTCCCCTCCATCCCTATCGAAGACCGGCGGCGTGTCGCCACCGCATCCCCACGCACCAAGAGCAATGACCAGCATGGCGACCAGCAGCATCCTGGACGGCTTCATGGGTTTCCCTCCTTGCAGGTGTCCCGGACGGACCTGGGAATGATACCACCTCCGGCGCTGTTCGGGGTAGAGTCCGCTGCCTGATGACGAGGGGCAGACTACACCCCGATCTCACACCGATTTCCCCCACTACTCAGGGACCTCACTCAGGGACCTCGTATGGTCCGCTCGAAATAAGCCAACGAAATCAACTAGATAACTGATGGAGGCGCCGGGAGTCGAACCCGGGTCCGAATGCTATCCACAGCGGCATCTACAATCGTATTCTGTCTTCTATTTAGCCTCGAGAACCTCCGACAGACAGGATGATCGCGCGGCGAGATTGCGAAAGTCTGACCGCCCGAGTCGCAATCGCCCTCGGAGCGGCGGTCCTGCTGTTTTTATGCCCCGGCCTGGTACGCAGGCGCTCCCCGGTGGGACATCTAGCCGGTCTTACGCGGCCAGAGCGTAGCTGTTGTTGTTGGCAGCTGTCGTTCCCCGCCGTTTTGACGCGGTGACAGGAACCCGCAGATCGCAGCCGATGCTTCATTAGCACCCGTCGAAACCGTTTCGCCCCCTTGTCAAAGAACCGCCGGGCTTCCGGGCCCGGCCACGGAATCATAGCACCATCCGCCCGTCTCGTGGGGAACTACCGGTTCCTGGCCTGGCCCACGGCCACCGCCGCCGGGCGCAGCACTTCTTTGCCGATGGCGTAGCCCTCGCGTATCACGTCCACCACCGTGCCGTCCGCCCGCGGGTCGTCCACCGGCAACATGGCCATCGCCTCGTGCCGCTTGGGATCGAACCGCTGGCCGAGCGCTTCGAGCCGGCTGACGCCGAGCTGATCGAGCCGGGCCAGGATCCGCTGGCGGATGAGCTGCACGCCGTCGAGCAGCACCTGGGGATCCCGGGTCTCGGCCGCCGCGCCCATCGCCCGGTCCAGATCGTCGAGCACGTCGAGCAGGTCCGAAAGGAGCGCGCGCCGGTGCTGCTCCAGCTCGCGGCGGGCCTCGCGGCGGACGCGCTCCCGGGCCGCGTCCAGATCGTCGAGGGAGCCCTGGTGGACCTCGCCGATCTCCCGCAGGCGGCGCTCGCGGTCGGCCAGCCGGGCCTCCAGCTCGGCCACGTAGGAGGGCTTGTCCCCGGCGGACGCGGCCGCCTCCGGGTCGGTGCCGTCCACCCAGTGCCTCCGGTCGACGACGCGGAAGCCGCCGGGGTCCTCGCCGCTCTTGTCGTGCTCGTCGGCCATGTGGTGTTGGGTAATGCCGGCTTCGGTCCGTGTCAACCCGAGCCCGCCCGATCCGTGACACAACCGATTTTGGCCGCCCTTCGAAACGCGGTACACTGCCGGCAAAGGAGGATCGGGACATGAGGCACACCGACTGGAAGACCTGGCTGATCCTGGCCGCCCTGCCGCTCGCCGCGGCGGCCTTCGGCTGCGCGGACGACGACGACGCGGACGGGGACGACGACACGGACACGGGCACCGACACCGGGACCGGGGACGAGTGCGTGGCGCCTTTCGAGTGGGGTGACTCCTTCGTCAAGGGTGAGGTGATCGCCAACTGGGCCTTCACCGGGTACATCGACTCGGACGGCGACGGCGTGGTCGAGCCGGAAGAGGTCGAGTTCGACATGGACACGATCCACTGCTCGGGCCTGCAGTCGATCGTGCTGGCCATTGCGGACACCACGTGACCCTACTGCCCTGGGCGGTTCGCCCAGCTGGCCGGGATCGAGGACGACCTTCGCGCCGCAAACAGCGGGTTCCTGGGGATCTGCACCGCCTCGTACGGGCCCGCCGCGATCACCGTGGCGGACAACTACCTGTCCAAATATTTCGACGGGATGTTCTTCAGCGGGTCCATGCCCACGCCGACGATTCCCATCGAAGGCGTGCCCTTCGTCGCCATCATCGACATGCAGACCGGGGAGCTCGTCCTGAGGGACCTCACCGCGCAGATCAATGCGCAGGCCATCCTGGTCTACGCCGAGATGCTGAACGAGGACTGATCAGAACGCGGTCGGTTCGTCGATGAACACCGTCTCGACGCCGAGCTCGCGCTCGAGGGTCTCGCCCACGGCGCGGACGCCGGCGGTCTCCGAGCGGTAGTGCCCCAGGTACAGCACGTTGATGCCCGCCTCGAGGGCCAGATGGTGGTTCTCGTGGCGACCCTCTCCCGTGACGAAGCAGTCGAGACCCGCGGCCGCGGCCAGCGGGAGATCGCCGGATCCGCCGCCCGAGACGACGGCGAGGGTCGAGATCGACGGCGGTCCGAAGGCCAGGGTCCGGGGTTCGCCGCCGAGATCCGACACGAAGCGCGCGGCCAGGGCGTCGAGGGAGAGGGGCGAGGGCAGGTGACCCGAGAATCCCAGGGCGATGCCGTGGTAGTCGCCGAAAGGAAGGCGGTCCTCGAGCCCGATGATGTCCGCGAGCCGCGCGTTGTTGCCGAGCGTGGGGTGGGCGTCGAGGGGCAGGTGGGCGGCGTACAGGCTGAGGCCGTGCTCGAGCAGGAAGCGCACGTGGTCGTGGACGTGGCCCGTGATGGAGTCGAGCCCGCCCCAGATCAGCCCGTGGTGCACGAAGAGCATCTGGCAGCCCGCCTCCGCGGCGCGACGGTAGGTGGCGAGGGCCGCGTCCGTGGCGAGGCCGACCCGGGTCACCTCGTCCGCGCCCTGGACCTGGAGGCCGTTTCGCGAGGAGTCCTCCATCGCGCGGATGTCCAGCAGCTCGTCGAGGAAGGCGCGGATCCCGTCCCGTGTGGCCATTTCGAACCTCCTTCCGGCACAGATGGCGCAGCATTCCACGGTCGCGAGGGATGGGCAAGGGGGCCCGGGTTTGCGCGCCTCGCCCGGTTCGCGCTATGAGGAGGCCATGGACGACGACGCGAGGTTCCTGAGAGAGGCGTTCCGGCTGGCTCGGGAGGGCATGGCGGACGGGCGGGGCGGGCCCTTCGGCGCCGTCGTGGTCCGGGACGGCGCGATCGTGGCGCGGGGCAACAACCGGGTGGTCCGCGACGGCGATCCCACGGCCCACGCCGAGGTCGTCGCGATCCGCGCCGCCTGCTCGGCCCTGGGCACCCACGTGCTGGATCGCTGCGTGCTCTACTCGAGCTGCGAGCCCTGCCCGATGTGCCTGGCGGCGATCTACTGGTCGCGGATCGGGCGGGTGGTCTTCGCCTCGACCCACGCGGACGCCTCGGCCGCCGGGTTCGACGACACCCTCATCTACGAGCAGATCAAGCTGGCGCCGCCCGCCCGGCTCCTGCCCATGGAGCAGCGGCTCGGCGCCGAGGGGGCCCGTCTCTTCGCGGAATGGCTGGCCAACCCGTCCCGCGTCCCGTACTGACGGAATCAAAAAAGCTATGACAAAACAAAATAATACAGTTTATTCCTAAAGTAAAGCATGAAGCTGATGTCCGGTGGGGGTTGACTCGGGCCGACATACATTTGCCATGTACATGTGAAGACAATAACCATCAATGTATCCGAGCCCGTCTACCGCGCCTACCAGGACTACGCCAAGGCCGCGGATCGGACCGCGTCGGAGCTGATCCGGGAAGCGATGGAGCTCTACCGCACGACCCGCATGGAGCCCCGGCCGGGTCTGCTCGACGTCGAGCCGGTGTCCCTGGGAAGGATGCTGCGCCCGCTCGGCCGTGACGACGATCTGCTCGAGGAGATGCTCGATGACGACGCGCGGGATTGACACGGCGTTCCTCGTCGCGGTCGAGGTCGTCGAGCACCCCGCGCACGCCGCCGCCAGGGCGCTGCTCGGGCGGACGGTGGGCGACGGGGACAAGGTGGCCATCGCTCCCCAGGTGCTCGCCGAGTTCGTGCACATCGTCACCGACCCGCGCCGTTTCGAGCGGCCTCTCACATCGTCACGGTCAACGCCCGTGATTTCGAAGCCCTCGGCGGACTCGAGGTCCAGGTCCCCTAGCCGCCCCACAGGGCGTCCCGCAGGCCCGACGAGCGCTGGATGGGCGTCGCCACGGCCCGGCGCACGGACTCGCGCGAGGCGCAGATCACGGCCCGGGAGCGGGCGCGGGTCACCGCGGTGTAGAGCAGCTCCCGCGTGAGCACCGGCGACGGCCCGAGGGGCAGCACGACCAGCACCTCGTCGAACTCCGATCCCTGGGCCTTGTGGATCGTGACGGCGTAGGCGGTCTCGTGCCCGGGCATGCGGCCCGCGGGCACCCACCTCGCCCCCTCCGCGCCCGGGAAACGGACGCCGGCGGCGCCTTCCCCGTTCGGTGCCGCGACCCCGGTATCCCCGTTGAACAGCCCGAGATCGTGGTCGTTGACGGTGACCATCACCGGCCGGCCAGGGTACCAGGCACGCCCCGCGATTCCCGGGAAGCCGGCGGACAGTGCCGCCTGCACCGCGCGGTTCAGCTGCTCGGCGCCGTCCCACCCCCGGCGGTGGGCTGCGAGGACGCGGAACCGGCCGAGAGCGGCCAGGCGCTCCTCGTCGGTGGCCGCCCCGAGCAGTCCCGCGAAGCCCGTGGCGGCCAGCCCGGCCGCGCGCTCGATCTGCTCCCGCGCGTCGGCGGCCTCGACCAGCGAGACCTCGGGACGCCCCGGGTCGTCGAGCACGGCCAGGGCGCGGGCCGGATCGCCGGCGCCTATCGCCGCGGCCAGCTCGCGGATCCCCGCGCCGAAACGGAACGAATGTCCGAGGTGCACGATGCACGCGGCCAGATCCGTCTCCCCGGCGTTGCCGCCGGCCTGACGCGGGCCGCCGCAGATGTCGCCGAACATGGCGCCCGCCTCCACCGAGGCCAGCTGATCGCGATCGCCGAGGAGGATCAGCCTCGCGGCGGGCGGGACCGCGGCCACCAGCCGCGCGAGCAGGGCGAGGTCCGCCATCGAGGTCTCGTCGACGACGACGATGTCGGCGGCGAGGGGGTCCGTCGCGTCGTGTCGGAACCGGCCGCGGCCCGGGTTCCAGCCCAGGGCGCGGTGGATGGTGGAAGCCTCGCGTGGCAGGGCGCCAAGGACCGCCGGCGAGGTGGCCAGGGTCGCGGGGCCGTCTGGCACGAGGGCGGCGCGCAGCGACTCGGCCAGCCGTGCCGCTGCCCGGCCCGTGGGGGCGAGCAGCGCGACCCGCGGCGGATCGGCTCCCGCCGCGATGGCCTGCTCCGCGAGCAGCGCGAGGATCCGCGCCGCGGCCGTGGTCTTGCCCGTGCCCGGGCCCCCTGCGATGGCGACGAACCGGTGCTCGAGCGCCGCGCGGGCCGCCGCCCGCTGTCCCGCCGTGCCCAGGCCGTCGGGATCGGCGGCCGGGTCCGCCGGCGTGGGGAAGAGCCGCTCGAGATCGCTGGAGAGCGGTGGCGGGGAAGGGGTCCGGGGGGATGGGGCGGTCCGCGCCAGGAGCGCGTCGGCCAGGTCGCGTTCGTCTCGCCAGTAGCGGAAGAGGTAGAGACGCGAGGCCGCGTCCAGCACCAGCGGCACCCGCGCCCGGCCGTCCCCCACGGCCGGGCTGGCCGCGAGGGAGCTTCGCCAGGCGTCGGTAGAGGGCCACCACACTTCGGCCTGCGGGTCCTCGACGGTCATGGGTCGGCCGCCGATCCGGGCGAGGTCGGCGCAGACGTGGCCCGCGGCCACCGCCCGGCTCGCCTCGGCGGCGGCCAGGGCCACCAGCGGGTCCCGGTCGCCCGCCAGTCGCGAGACGGCGCGGGCGAACGCGACGTCGAGGGAAGAGAACCACCCGGCCGCGGCCAGCGCTTCGAGGTTCGCGATCATCGGTCGCCTCCCTCGGGCCCGATCCCCGCGAACAGCCGATCGAGGGCCGCGACGGTCGCCGCCGCCGGCCTGGTCGCGAAGATGCCCTCGCTCCTGCCCGGACGCATCCCGCGCAGGAAGAGGTGGAACGCGCCGCCGAAGCGCTCCTCGTAGGTGTAGCCCGGGACCCGCGAACGGAGCAGGCGGTTCACGGCGACCGCGTAGAGGTGCTGCTGCAGGTGGTAGTGGTGCTCCTCCATGGCGCGCTCGAGCTTCGGCCGCGAGTAGTCGCTCCACCGCGGTCCGAGGCGGTTCGACTTCCAGTCCACGATGTGGAAGCGGCCGCGCCATTCGAACACGAGGTCGACGAACCCCCTCAGCCAGCCCGGGGGGATCGCGCCGAGCCCGCGGATCCGGTCGAGGTAGGCGGGCCGGAGCCCGCCCGGGGCAGCCTCCAGCGCAGCGGCCACCTCACGCCCCGACACCGGGCGCGTCCCGGCAACCGGCAGCACGAACTCCAGCTCGGCGACGCGGTGCTTCGCGGCGAGGCCGGCGAGCCGCGGGCCGTCGTCGGTGCTGTCGAGGCTCGTGCCGAGGACGTTCTCCAGTGTCACGGCCACCGGGTCGGCCCAGCGCGCCGAGTCGAAGCCGCCCGCGTCCAGGTGCTCGGCCGCCAGGGCCGTGAGCTCCCGGGGGTCGGCCGTGGCGAGGTCCGCCCTTTCCAGGATGCCGTGGAGGCAGGTGCCCATCCCGCGGCCCGTGGGGAGCGTTGCCAGCGGGATCGCGTCGCCATCCGGCACCTGGGCGGGGACGGCCTCTGGCGCTGGGGTGGCCGCGCCGGCCACGAGGCCGCTGAAGCTCGATACCCGGTGGGCCTCGCGCAGCGGGCGCGAGAGCCGGCGGGCGGCGAGAGAGCCGATGTCCGCCGGCGGTCGGGCTCCGATCCGCGCGCCCCGATCCTCGAGGACGGACACGTTCACCGCCCCGGCCGTGCGGTGCTCGAGATCCGCGAGATCGGCCAGCAACTCCTCGTCTGTCGCGGTCTCCACCCGAGATCTCCCCGTGGCGTGGAGCAGCCGGGCCAGGGCCGAGTGCTGCGCGCCGTTGATCGCGCCCCACACCGCCCGGCACTGATGGCGGGCCCGGGTCAGTCCGACGTAGAGCAGGCGGGCCTTCTCGGCGAAGTGCTCCCGCGCGGCCTGCGTCAGGTGCTCCTGCCGGTCCGGGGAGCCCAGGTCGAGGCACGGCCTGTCGCCGTCCTTTGGGTCGTGGAAGGCGAACGGCCCGCCGCCGCCCGGGGGGCCGCCGTCGTCCCAGGACCAGGGCAGGTAGACCATGTCGAACTCGAGGCCCTTGCTCTTGTGGATGGTGATCAGCCTCACGGCCCGCGCGTCGCTCTCGAGCTCCAGCTGATCGCGCTCCCGATCCCCGCCCGGGCGGTCGGAGCGCTGGATGTCGAACCAGCGCCGGACACCGGCCGGGGCCAGCCGATCGCGGGTCACCGCCGCGTGGATCAGGTGGGTGAGGTGGCGCAGGTTGGTGACTTGGCGCTCGCCGCCCTCGAAGGTCATGAGCCGCGCCAGCGCCGGGGCATCGCCGACGGCGTCGCAGTCGAACACGGCCTGGATGGCGTGGACGAAACCGCGCCGCTCCCACAGGTCGTGCCAGTCGTGGAAGCGCCCTCTCCAGCCCTGCCACGCCCCGTCGTCCTCCCCCAGGCGCGCCAGCTCCTCCGCGTCGAGGCCGAGCAGCTCCGTGGCCAGCGCGGAGCGCATGGCCCCCGCGTTTGCCGGGTCGGCGATGGCCGCGATCACCGCCGCCATCTCCCCGGCCTCGGCGCTCTGGAACACGCTGCCCTGGCTCCACGGCACGGCCGGGATCCCGCGCCTGCGCAGGGCGGCCTGCAGCCAGCCGGTGTGCGTGTTCTTGGGCACGAGGATCGCCACGTCCGAAGGCTCCAGCGGGCCGCCGCCCGGTCCGTCGATCACCGTGTCCCCGGCCAGGAGCCGGGCGAGGTCGTCCGCCACCAGATCCGCGATCCCCCGCTCGACCGAGCCCTTGGTCGCTGGCTTCCGCCCGTCCGCGTCCGGGCCGCGCGGCAGGAACAGGAGCTGCAGCCCGGGCGCCGGCCTCCCTCCGATCCGCAGGCGGTCTTCCGCCCCGGGCCGCGGGCGCACCGGACGGTACGCGATGCGGCCGTCGACGAACGGGTCGTCCATCCCCGAGAACAGGGCGTTCGCCGCGGCGAGCACCCGGGGGTCCGAACGCCAGTTGACCTCGAGGGTGTGGCGCCGCTCTCCCGCGTCCCCGGCGGCGGCGAGGTAGGTGTACACGTCGCCCCCGCGGAACGAGTAGATCGCCTGCTTGGGATCGCCGATGAGGAACAGCGGGGTCCCGCCGCCGGCGAACAGCCGCCGGAAGATGCGCCACTGCACGCGGTCCGTGTCCTGGAACTCGTCGATCAGGGCCGCGCGGAAGCGCAGGGCGAGCTGTCCGGCCAGCCGCGGGCCGCGGCCCCTGTCCGTGAGGGCCCGATCCATGTCGAGGAGCAGATCCGAAAACGACCGGGCGCGGCTCGCGGTCTTGTGCTCGTCGATCAGCTCCCGCGCCTGCCCGAAGGCGCGCCGCATGGCGTGGACAGCCTCGGCCTCGAGGTGGGCTGCCCGGTCGCCGAGGGCGGCGGACAGCGCGTCGGCGGCGCCGAAGAACGGGTGTGACGGGGTCCGGCCCGCCAGGCTCGCGGCCTTGTTGGTCCGCTTTGCGAGCCGGGCGGCGCCGAAGTGGACCAGGGCCGCGGGCACTTCCGGGGCCGGCTCATCGGCGGCGAAAAAGCCGTCCAGGTCCCGGGACCAGGCGTCGAGCTTCTCGCGCTTGTAGGAACCGGCGTTCAGGACTTTTCCCGCGAGGGACGCCTGGAGCAGCGCCGTGACCTCGGCGCCCGCGGCTCGCCACAGATCGCGGGCCGCGGCGAACGCCGGCAGCGGGTCCGGGCGCGTGGAACGGTCCACCGGCTCGCCGCCGAGCAGCGCGAGATCGGGCTGCTCCGCGGCGAACCCCACCAGCCCCTCGATCCCTTCCGGCCCTCCGAGGCGAGCCAGCAGCGCCCGGGCGAGATCGACGTCCGCCTCCCAGATCAGCCGCGCCCAGATGTCGCGGGCCACCTCGCGGTGCAGCGCGCCGCTCCCCGGATCCAGCTCGAGGTCGAGGGGCGAGCCGCTGTCGAAGGCGTGCTCGACCAGCGCGCGTCGGCAGAACCCGTGGATCGTGAACACCGCGGCCCGGTCGAAGTCCCGCAGGGCCGTCGAGACTCGCGCGAGGGCCTCGCCCCGACGCGCTTCGAGGCGCCGCGCCAGGGCGCGATCGCTGTCGTCCGGCCGGTCGCCGGGGAAGCCCTCGGGGTCGAGGGCCGCGCGGACGCGCTTCAGCCTCTCGCGCAGGGCCTTGCGCAGCTCCGCGGTGGCCGCCTCCGTGAAGGTGACCACCAGCACCTGCTCGATGGGCAGGCCCGACTCGGCCACCAGGCGCGCCACCAGCAGCGTGATGTTGTAGGTCTTGCCCGTGCCGGCGCTGGCCTCGACGAGGTTGAGCCCTTCGAGGGGCACGGCCAGCGGGTCCAGGGGTCTCACCGCCCACCTCCCGCATCCAGGTGCCCGAGCAGCGGGTCGAAGACGCGCCGGGCCAGGGCGGCGAAGGGGGATTCCCGGTCCGGTGCCCCGTCGCCGAAGGGATCGGCCCCGGTGAAGAGCCGGGCCATGGCCGGGTCCTCCAGCTCCCTGAGACTCTGCCAGCCCTTGCGAGCGGATTCGAGGGCCTCCCTCGGGTCGCCGTCGCCGCGCACGGCCCGGGCGTAGGAGAAGGACACGTCGGGGTGGAACGGCAGCGGCGCGGCCTCGCCGGCCAGCAGCACGGCGGCGAGATCCTCGAGCCGCTCGCTGGCCGCGTCGCGCTCCAGTGGGGCGAGATCGACCCGCAGGGCGCCGTCGCCCTTCTCGGCTCGGGCCACGAGCACGCTTCGGTCGGGGTGGCCGGGCGGCGCGGCACAGAGGGCCAGGTGACCGGCCCAGTGCTCCAGCAGCGCCCGCGGTTTCAGCCGCGAGAAGCGGCAGCAGGTCCGGGCGCCTTCGCGCAGGTCCCCGAGTCGGGCGTGGAGCAGCACCGCGACGCCACCGGGCCGCAGCCCGAGCCGCAGGTCGAAGGGCTCGAGCGGTTGCCCGGAGAGCGCCGACAGCCCCTCCTGCAGCACCGGCTCGATCTTCCGGCGGACGCGGTCGAACGTGAGCGGCCCCACCATGCCGTGGGGCAGGGCGCCCCGGGCCCTCAGCCAGGCCGGCAGGAGTTCCCCGGGTTCCCCGGCGAGGAGCCAGCCCAGTGCCGCCTCGCCTACGCCCCACTCCTCGAGGGAATCCAGGGTTGCCGGCTCCCGGTCGTCCTCCTCGCCCGGGGGCGGGGCGGAGTGCACGCCGAGGCGGCGCTCGAGGAACCAGGCCGGCGGGAAGCGCAGGAAGCGCGCGAGATCCTCGAGCCGGACGACGCGGGGCTCCGGGAACGGGGCCGGGGACAGAAGGCCGGTCACGAACGGAGGCGGCTCCCGGCGCGCGCCGGCGACGGCCCGGGCCGCGCCGAGCAGCCCGCTCTCGTAGGTGAACAGCACGGGTGGTCCGCTCGACCCCGGGGCGTCGGCGCCCCGGGGTTCGAAATACCGCGGGTCGAAGGGGTGCAGCGGGTGCTCGAGCAGCGCGCCCGGACCGATGGTCTCGAGGAGCTCGGCGAGAACCACCGAGGGGCTGAGGGCGTCACCGGTGGCGGCGTCGCGGCCGGCGAAGGTGATGACGAGCCGGTCGCGGGCCGACAGCAGGGCCTCGAGGAACAGGTAGCGGTCGTCCTCGCGGATCGAGCGGTCCCCGGGCCGCGGCCGGGCGTGGATCAGGTCGAAGCCCGGGGCGATGCGGGTCCGCGGGAACGCGCCGTCGTTCAGTCCCACCAGCGCCACGACCCGGGCCGGGATGCTGCGCATCGGTTTCAGGTCGCAGACCTGGACGCCTCGCGAGAGGAACCGGCGCTCGTTCGGGCGGCCGTCGATGGCCGAGACCAGCAGGTCGCGGACCACGTCGAAGTCCAGCGGCTCGTCGAAGCCGGCGCGAGCGGCGGACCCGGCGAAGTCCGAGAGCAGGCGCGGCACTGCGTCGGGCTCGCCGTCTGCCTCCGGGGCCGGGGCGATCAGGGTTTCCCGGGCTTCGAGGAGCAGGCGGCGCCACTCGGCGGGCGGGTGGCGGCCGTCGAGCCGCGCGCGGGCCGCGAACAGGGCGTCTGTGAAGCGCATCAGGGCCTCGAGCAGCGCAGCGGCGTCCATGCCGTCGGTGTCGAGGGGCGCGACGCCGCCGAAGAGCACTCCCCGCTCGTCGGGGAGGGCACGGCCGAGCAGCAGCCGGTCCAGTCCGAAGCGCCACGTGTGCTCCGCGACGGGAGGTTGCCCCACGGCCTCCCGGTGGCGCTCGTCGACACCCCAGCGCACGCCCGCGTCCGCCAGCATCCGGTGCAGTTCCTCGACGCCCGCCGGCTCGAGCCCGAAGCGCGCCCGCACCGGCTCCCGGGCGAGGAGGTCCATCACCTCGGACAGACGCATGCGGCCGCGCACCAGCCCCAGCAGCGCGGCGAAGGCCTCCGAGGCCGGGGCGTCCCCTCGCGGCGGGGCGTCCGCCACGTCCAGGGGCAGCGCGCGCCCCTCCCGGGAGCCCCGTGAGAACGCCGCTTCGATATACGGGGCGTAGGTCTCGACGTCCGGGGTCAGCACGAGCACGTCTTGGGGGGCCAGGCCCATGTCCGGGTCGTCGAGGAAGGCGAGCAACCGGTCCTTGAGCACCTCGGCCTCGCGGGCCGGGCCGTGGCACGAGTGGATCTCGATGGTGCCGTCCGCGGGGAGCGGCGGTCCCGCGCGGGTCTCGAAGATGCCCTGCTGCAGGGCGTGGAGGGCGTCCGCGGATCCCGGCTCCTCGAACAGGTCGACTTCCCGCACGCCGTCGCCGCCGATCTCGAGCAGCACCTGCTGCAGCTCGCGGCCAACGCGGCCGAGGGAGGCGAGCAGCGGGTGTCCCCCGGCTCCTGCGGGCGCCGCCTCGAGGGCGTCGCGATCGATGTCGGCGAAGTACTCCGGGGTCGGCGCGAGCAGGTACCAGCGGACGTCGAAGGCCGCGGGAAGCGCGGCGAGGATCCGCACGTGGAGCGGCGGCAGGGTCGTCACGCCGAACAGCGAGAGACGGCGCGGGCCGGCGGCATGGTCGCTTCGATCGCGGGCGACGGTCTCGAGCAGGTCCCGGGCGCACTCGGCCACGTGCCGGTCGCCGCTGCCGACCCGGCGGCGCAGGGTGTTCCACAGTGTCGCCTGCCAGGAATCCGGAGGCGACAACTCCTGCCATTCGAGGATCATCTCGGGCCGGTAGACCAGGTACTCGTCGAAAGTCTTGGCCAGTACCCGCGAGAGCTGGTGCAGCTTGAGGCCCCGCGGATCGTCCCGCAGGTACCCTTCGATCGGCGAGAACACGGGTTCGGCGAGCAACCCCGGGAGCAGCCCGGCGATGGAGAATGCCATCACGTCCGGCCGGAAGAGCGGTTCCCCGCCCGGGCGGCGGCCGATCACCGCTGCGAAAACGTCGTCGAGCAGGTCCCGGGGGAACGGCGTTCGCACCCCGGCGAACACTCCCAGGCGATAGGCGAGCTGCTGCCCGAGCCAGGCGCGCATGCCCTGGCTCTGGACGGACACGACCTCTGGTTCGAGGGCGCTGCCGCGCGGCTCGGTCTCCAGCCGGCGCGCGAGCTCGTCGGCCAGCCGCTCGAGCCGGTTGCTGCGGATCACGGTGAGCAAGAGGGTTCCTCGATCCCGGTGTAGCGCGCCGGAGCGTCCGGGATCAATACCGCCGGCTGCCGTCGTCTTCCAGGAAACTCTTCCGCGAAACGGCCGATATCCACACGGGAGGCGCGAAGCCGCGCTATACTGCGCAAAGGAGGCCGACCGTGGAGAACCAAGTCTCGTTCGAGGACATCAAGCAGCTTTTCCGGGAATCCCGCCGGGATTTCGATCGGCGTACTGCCGAGTACGACCGACGGGCCGCTGAAACCGATCGTCAGATCGCCAAGCTCGGCAAGCAGATCGGGGGCCTGGGCAACCGGCTGGGCGAGTTCGCGGAAGGCGTGGTCAGGCCGGGGCTGGTGCGGCTGTTCCGCGAGCGGGGCCTGGATGTCCACAGGGCGCTGCACGATGTGGGAGGCAACAAGAACGGGGTGGCCCTGCAGGTGGACATCCTGGTGGCCAACGACGTCGATGCCGTGGCGGTGGAGGTGAAGTCCAAGCTCGCTTCCGAGGACGTGGATGAGCACGTCGAGCGGCTGGGCAAGTTCAAGACCCTGTTTCCCGAGTTCGCCTCCAAGCACCTGCTGGGCGCCATGGCCGCGATGGTGATCCCCGACGACGCGGCGGCGTACGCCGAAAAGAAGGGCCTGTTCGTCATCGGCCAGCGCGGCGACGACGCCGTGCTGCTGAACTCCGAGGGCTTCGAACCGAGGGTCTGGTGACGGTCTCCGTCCTCTCGCTGGACACGCGAGCGGTTCCCCGAGTGGTTTCACCCCCGAGTGGTTTCGCCTTGCGTCGCGCCCCGGGGCGCGCATAGACTGTGTCGGGAGGTACGAGATGATGTTCACCGCCGTCTTCAAGAGCGTCCCGGGAGGGTACGCGGCGTTCGTCGAGGAGCTCCCCGGGGCCAACACCCAGGGGGCGACGCTGGAAGAAGCCCGGCGCAACCTCGCCGAGGCGGTGTCGCTGATCCTCGAAGCCAATCGACAGCTCGCCTGCGAATCCCTCGCCGGGGAGGACGTGATCCGCGAGCCTCTCGCTCTGCCCGCCTGATGAAGAGACGCGATCTGCTGCGCCATCTCGAGGACCACGACTGCCGCTTGCTGCGGGAGGGTGCGAGCCACAGTGTCTATTGGAATACAGTGACCAGGAAATGCTCCACCGTGCCGCGCCATCGGGAAATCAACGATTTCACCGCCGTGAAGATCTGCCGCGATCTGGAGATTCCCGTTCCAGGCCAATGAAGCCCGGACATGTCGGATCCGGCCTTCAGTAGATCTCCACCGCGTCGCAGGGGCAGGTGACCTCGATCGAGACGGCGCCCTCCTGGATCGCCTCGCAGGTCTCGCCGAGGAGCTCGATGGTGCTCGGGTCGTTGAGCTGCCAGCCGTCCGCGTCGCCGTAGGGCACGTCCTCGCCATCGACGAGCACCTCGCATTCGGCGGCCATGCCGTCCTGCACCTCGCCGCTGAGCTCGAGCACGCAGTCCCGCACGCCGTAGATGATCTCCTCGAGGGCCGCTACCAGCGCGTCGGGGTCGAGGGCCTGGTAGTAGGGCGCGGGGTCGGAGCTGTCCGCGCCCACTCCCGCGTTGGCCATGTCCTGCATGTGGCCGAGGCTGACCTCGGATCCCACCGAGACGATGTAGGTCTTGAACCCGTCCGCGAAGGCCGCCTCGGTCGCGGCCACCGCCTCGTCCTGGCCGGTCTGCGGATTGGGCACGGCGCAGGTGTCCGGCTCCCCGTCGGTGGCCAGCAGGATGATCTTCTCGTCCGGATGCAGGTCCGCGGCGAGCATGTCCGCGACCGCGGAGATGGACTCGCCGGTGGGCGTGTCGCCGACCGGGCTCGAGTCATAGTAGATGTCGGCGATCGTGCCGTGGTTGTCCAGGGCGGCGGGGACGCCCGTGAGGAGCGGGCAGGGTCCTCCGGCCGAGCCGCCGGTGCTCGTGTAGAGCTGGAGGCCGAACCGGACCGAGCCTTCGAGCTGCTTGACGACCCCCGTCGTGTCGTCGAGCAGGGAGTCCCTGAGCACGTTCCAGCGCGTGCCGTTGCCGAAGTTCGACGTCATCGAACTCGACTGATCGACGAGCAGCATGACCGTGGGCGTCTGCATCTCGAATTCGACCGAGATCTCGCCGCAGGCCGACTCCGTGTCCGTGTCGCCGTCGGAGTCGCCGTCGGAGTCGCCGTCCGAGTCGACATCCGAGTCGCCGTCGACGTCCAGGTCGGTGCCCGAGTCCGGTCCGAGATACGGCGTCTGACTGCCGCAGGAAGCGGGCAGGGCCAGGGCTGCGACGAGCATTGCAGCGAGAAGTCCGAAGTGATGGTTCATGGTTTCCCTCCTCATATGCGTCGGCGAGTGCCGAACCCCTGCCCAACAAGATAACCACTCGGCGGCTTTTCTACGACACCGATCCTTGGAAACTGTTATCCTCCGAAAACACCATGAGAAAGAGAATTCCAATGGCAAGAAAGAAGTACGTTATTCTTGTTGCAATGGCCTGTTTTTTCCTGGCCGTCACCTGTGGCAGCGATTCGACCGACGAGTGCAATCCCGACATGACCACGGATTCGGACCGACACGGATACCGACACCGGTACGGGTTCGGGATGTCTCGACGAGTGCGTTCCGTGCGAGCCCGGCCTGCAGGATCCCTGCTGCGAGGACATGGAGTGCCAGCAGGACTGGGACGGCTGGCAGTGCGCGGTCTGATCCTCGCCATCGGGGGTGGACAGCCTCCCATGGGGGCGTGTACAAACGTGGCGTAGTTCCGAGACGAGGAGGCGAGGAGGCGAGGAGGGGCCCGATGTCCACCAAGGGCGATTCGCACATTGGGACGGTGCTCGACGGGCGCTACCGCGTCGAGCGCCTGCTGGGGGAGGGCGGCATGGGCGCCGTCTACGAGGGCCACCACGTGCTGGTCGGCAAGCGGGTGGCTATCAAGATGCTCCACGCCGAGTACGCCACCAGCGAGGAGATCCTCAAGCGCTTCTACCGCGAGGCCCAGTCCGCGGCCGCCATCGGGCACAAGAACATCATCGATATC
>CAYZAI010000061.1:600-16438 GCA_964476305.1 uncultured Myxococcales bacterium | reverse complement strand
GTAGCCGGCGATGCGAACGTCCCTGCACGACGTCTGGGGTCGCGGGAGCGGGCCGGTGCGTCGACTGGCTCCACACACACGCTTGCTGGCGGGGATGGCCGCGTTCACCGCCTGCATGATCGCGCCGGCAGCCACGGTGCAGGGTTCGCTCGGTGTCGCCGCGGTCGTCGCGATCTGGCTCTCCGCCTGCTGCCCGCCGGTTCGGGTGGTCCGCATGGCCGTGACGCTCGGCCTCGTCCTGTTCCTGCCGTACTTCCTGCTGCTGCCACTGCTGCCGGAAGCCCCCGGCGACCCGGGGGTGAGCTGGCAGCAAGCGATGACCGTCCCGTGGTCGGTGCTGTGCCACGGAATGGGCGGGATGCTCGTGTCCATCGCAACCACCTCGTCCCTGAGCGCGGACGAGCTGCGAGAGGCCCTCGTGCACCTGCCGGTGCCGGGCGTGGTTTCCGCGATCCTCCTGCAGATCGTCCATCAGGCGGCGACCCTGATCTACGAGACCAGGCGGGTGGCGGCGGCCGTGGCCGTCCGCGGCGCTTCGAGCGGGGTCACCACCGGTTGGCGCCTGATCTCTTCCCTGCCGAGCGTCTGGCTCCCGCGCGTCGTCGAGCGCGCCGAGCGGGTGACGGCCGCGATGGAGCTGCGCGGATACTGCGACGACGAGTTGCGGTCGTCCAGGCGATCCAGGACCGGCCTGGCCGACGGCGCGGTGCTGGTTGCGGCGGCTGGAGCCCTGGCCGCCTCGATCGCGCTGCGCTGCTGGGGTGCCGCGTGACCTCCCCTGTCCTCGAACTGCGCCGTGTCGGTGTCCGCTACGAGCCGGACGAGCCCCCGGTGATCGAGGACGTCACTTTCCAGGTGGCGGCCGGGGAGCGCGTGGCGCTCGTGGGGCTCAACGGCTCGGGCAAGACGACGCTCCTGATGGCCGCGGTCGGTCTGGTCCCGTGCCGAGGCGAGATTGTCGTGGACGGGATCCCGCTCGAGCGGCGGACGGCGGCCCGAATCCGCGATCGAGTTGGCTTCCTCTTCAACGTTCCCGAGGACCAACTCCTGTTTCCGAGGGTCGCTGACGACGTCGCCTTCGGGCTCCTCAGGCGCGGCGCCTCGCCCGAGGAAGCCCGCAACGGAGCGCTTCTCTCCCTCGAGTCCCTCGGGATCGGCGATCTCGCCGAGTCGCCCGTCCATCACCTGTCCCACGGCCAGAAGCAGCGGGTAGCCCTGGCCGGAGCGCTGGCCACCCGACCTTCGATCCTGCTCCTCGATGAACCGTCCGCCGGTCTCGATCCTCCCGGGAAGCGGGCGCTGGCACGCCTCCTGTCTGCCGGGGACGCCGCGATGGTCATCGCCACCCACGACCTCGAATTCGCACGCCGGCTCTGCTCGCGGTACCTCGTGCTGCACGAGGGGCGGATCACGCTCGACGGCACCGACATCGACGCGGCGCGACGGTTCTTCGGTCTCGACGACGAGGACGAGGCCGTCCGCTAGCGGGCGAGGGAAACCGCGCGGCGGGAGCGGCGGCGCCTCACGAGAGCTTCGCACCGGTCGTCGTGGCCGTCAGCTCGCCGTGCTTCACGCCCCGCGTTCCGATCAGCGCGTCCGCGATCTTCTGGACCGTCGACGCCCGCCCCCTGACCGCGATCATCTCGAGGCAGTTGTCGTGGTCGAGGTGGATGTGCGTGGCTGCGAGCACGGCGTCGTGGTGATCGTGCTGGATCGACGTGAGCCGATCGGAGAGCTCGCGCTTGTGGTGGTCGTAGACGATCGTGACCGTGCCGACGATCTCCTCGTCACCCCGCCACTCCTCGCGTACCAGAGCCTCCCGCATGAGCTGGCGCAGCGCCTCGGACCGGTTTTCCCAGTTGTGCTTCCTGGCCAGGCCGAGAAAGCGCTTCAGGAGATCCGACTCTATCGACACGCTGAAACGGGTGAGCCTCTTCATTGCCATCCACCTCCATTTGATGGGAACGATGCTACCGGTCTTCGGCCCGGCGGACAACTGTGCTACTCTTCCGAAACCGGGGCGGGGCCCCGCGAGAACCCAGGAGAGTTTCATGGACCGGCGATGGGCGGCACCTATCTGGATCGCGGTCTTGTTGCTGGCATCCTGCGGCTCGGAGAAGACCGGCGGCGGCGAGGCCAGACCCGCGCCCGCAGCCAAGGCGGACGAAGTGGCGCCCACGGTTCCGGACGGCAGTGCGGCCGAGGCGAAACCCGGGCCCGCGAAGGCGGCCGGAAGACGCGTCGTCGGTACGGCGATCGAGGCCGCGGAAGGCGGCCCGGCCGCGGAAGGCCGCATCGAGGTCGCAATCGGCGAGGTGGATGGCCGGGCCAGCGGGACCCTGGAACTGGACGGCCGGACCATTGCCCTGGAGGGGGTCTTCGACGGAGAACACCTGCGCCTCTGGGCCACGGCCGACGCGGGGGACCCGGAGGCCGTCCGGCGCGGCTACGTACTGGGCCGGGCCGGGAGCGACGACACCCTGTCAGGCGACTTCGCTCTGTCCGACAGTGGCGGCGCATGGAGCATCCGAGGCACATGGAAATCCGCCAGGTGACTGCCGGGCCGATTGACGCGGGCCGCGGAAGCGACGTATTTTCCGACCCGCGGTTCGAGACAACCGTTCACCCCCGTTTCGGGAGGAGGCTGGAAATGGCTCGCAGGTTCCAATTCTCACTGATCCTGGTTTCTGCGCTGGCCCTCGTGTTCGCAGCGGGCTGCGGCGGCAAGAAGAAGGGCGCCAAGGAGGGCGGGGTCGACGCCGGACAGCCCCTGGACGAGGCCCACGAGCAGGCGGCGACCAAGGCCAAGGGCAAGATCTCGCAGTGGCTGGGCGATGTCGCGGGCGCGCGCGTCTCGGCCATGGGCAAGGAGTTCGGCAAGCAGCTCGGGCTCAAGATCTCGAACGACCCGGAAGTCCTCGGCAAGTTCCAGCAGCTCGCCTCGGCGGTGCTGGCCGACAAGAAGGTCAAGCAGGAGCTGAAGGAAATCGAGGACAAGGCCACCGAGGGCTTCTCGAAGAAGCTGACCCTGGGCTGGAAGGCCCTGACCTCCGGCGGTATCGACGCCTACAAGCAGAAGGTCACCGACAACACCAAGCGCGTCGCCTCCGAGGTCATCGCCGCCTACGTCAAGGAAAAGGTGCTGAAGGACGAGCGCTTCGCCGCGAGCCTCAGGAAGCTCGTGCCGGTGCTGAAGCTCAAGGCGATGCTAGCCGCCCTCTCACTGCAGGAGAACATGTCGCCAGCGGTTTCCAAGAAGGTCTTCGTCGTCGCGCTCAAGCTCGCCGCCTCCGGCGACTCGGCCGTGACGAACCAGCGTGTCGAGGAGTGGACCGCCAAGTGCGACGGGCATGTGGAGGCCGAGATCGAGTCACTGTTCACGCGGATCGCGGCCCTGGACTCGCTGTCCAAGGGCATCGCCGGCCTCGTGGTCGAGATCCTCGGCCACGAGACGACCAAGCGGGAGCTCGCGCAGATGGTGATCAACCTCACCAAGGACAAGAGCGCACGACCAGTGATGGTAGAGGCCTACGAGAACGCCGCTTTCGAGAAGGGGAACGCCGCGGTCAAGGCCAGCATCGAGAAGCTGGTGGCCCTCGAGGCGATGGACCGCGAGCTGTTCGCGGCCCTCGACCGCATCGGCAACTCTCCCGGAGGTCCGGCGATGATCGAGAGGCACATGACCAAGGTCGGCGAGGACCCGGCCCTCGCCGCCGAGATCGAGGGCTTCGTGATCCGCCTGGTCTCCGCTTGCGGCGACCTGCCACTCTGACCTGGACCACCCACGGAGAACACGATGCAGACCAGACGACTCGTCCTTTGCACGACCTGCGGCGCCGGCTACGAAGTGGAGCGGATCCTCATCGGCCCGGAGGGCACGCCCGTGCGCTGCGCCGCGTGCGGGACCGTCTTTCCGGTCCACCCGGAAGACGAAACGCTGGTGAAATCCGCGGTTGTCTGGATCCTGCGCGACCGCTCCGGGAACACCACGCCGTTCCGCCGCCTCGGCGTGCTGCAGAAGATGATCCTCGAGGGCCGGGCCGCGGCCGACAGCGAGCTCAGCCGCTTCGGCGAGTCGTGGAAGCCGCTCGGCGAGATCGAGGGGCTGCGGGCCTGTTTCGAACGCGCGGTGCGTGCGGACGACCCGGCCGGACCCCGATGAGCATCCGCCCGCCGGCCCTGCATCCTGGTGACAGGGTGCGGCTGGTGGCTCCTGCGGGCCCGGTGAACGAACGGGACTACACCGCGGGGCTCGGACTCCTCGCCGATCGCTACGAGGCCGTTCCCGGGAACGCCGTGCTGGCCCGCCGGGGCTTCCTGGCCGGACCGGACAGGGACCGGGCCCGGGATCTGGCCGAGGCCCTGGCCGACCCCGCGGCACGCGCGGTGATCGGCGCCCGGGGCGGCGTGGGCGCGGCGCGCATCGTCGACACGACGGATCTCGCCACCTCGCGGCGCCCGCCGGCGTGGTTCGTGGGCAGCTCGGACCTCACGGTGCTGCTTCTCGCCCTCTGGAGCCGGGGCCGGGTCCTGTCGATCCACGGCCCGATGGTGTCGACCCTCTCGCGGCAACCCGAGGACCTCTTGGCCCTGGTGGCCCTGCTGGAGGGCTCCTCCTTCGCCGGACCCGACGACCTGGCGCCGCTGGCACCCGGTTCCTGCGAAGGCCCGATGGTAGGCGGCAACCTGACGATCCTCGCCAACCTCTGCGGCTCGCTCGAGCCGTCCGATTTCCATGGCGCGGTGCTTTTTCTCGAGGACGTGGGAGAGCGTCCCTACCGGCTCGACCGCTGTCTGTGGCAGCTGCGCAGGACGGGCGTGCTGGAGCGCCTGGCCGGGGTCGTGCTGGGGGAGTTCACGGAGTGCGATACCGGTCTGGACGGGACCGGTGCCGCAGACGTGCTGCGGGAGAACCTGGAACCTCTCGGCGTGCCCGTGGCCACTGGCTACCCCGCCGCCCACGGAAGGCGCAACCTGCCGTTCGTCCACGGGGCGAGGGTACGGCTCGAGGTCGGCCCGGACCGCGTTTTCCTGGGCGAGCTCTAGCGGAAACCGGAGGGACTACTGTACGACCGGGGCGGCTGGCGCTGCCGGAGCCGCACCCGCGTCGGAGCCTGGGCCGGCGTCGGTCGGCGCGCCCTGGAACTTGTCCGGGTTGAGCTTGCGGTAGAGATCCTGAAGGGCGGCCCCGGGGTTCTTCGTCCCGGGCAACGGAGCGTCGCCGCTGCAGAGCAGCGAGATGACCTTGTCCTCGGGGCAGGCGTCCACGGGCCATCCCGCGTCCTTGCAGGCCTTGGCCCTGGCCCGGGCGCGGACCGTGTCCCGGTCCTCGCCGTCCTTCTCGGCAAAGACCCGCTGGCAGCTGGCGAACCCGACCTTGCTCCAGACACAGGCCCGGCACCAGTCCCCCTCGCGCTTCTCCCTTTCCCCTACCCGGCCCAGGCCGATCCGCTCCACCTTGGCCGAAGCCTCGCTCCCAGCCTTGGCCGCCGTGGACTCGCAATCCGCCGCCGGCTTCTCCCCTGACCGCGAGCACGAACAGAGCAGCAGCGCGGCGACCAGGGATGGCCACGCCCAGCGGATCAGTCCTCCCACCTGCTCGACAACGCTTGGCTTCATCTCTTCTTCTCCTCCGCCGCTTCGACGGCGGCGCGCTCCGGGATGAACAGCCGAACCACCGTCCCTGTTCCCACGCCGGAACGGATCTCGATGGCGCCGCCGTGGTCCTCGGCGATGCGCTTTGCCGTGGGCAGGCTGAGCCCGATGCCCGACGGGCGGGTGGAATAGAACGGCTCGAACACCCGGTGCAGCTGCTCAGCGGGAATGCCGCAGCCGTTGTCCACGACCCGGATCGCGAAGCCGGGCATCCCGCCCGGATCCTGCTCCACGCCGACCCGCACCTCGCCACCGGCCTCCTCGACGGCCTGCAGCCCATTCGTGATGAGGAGGCTCACGGCGCGCTGCAGCAGGTCCGCATCGAAGACCGCCACCGGATCGTCCGAGCCTTCGGCCTCGATCAGATCGGCCACTGCGGGGACTGCGCCACCCTCCACGAGCGCGCGGATCGCCTCTGTCACCGCCGCGCGGGGACGGGCCATCTCGAAGTTCGGCTTGCGCGGCCTGGCGAATTCCAGCAGCCCGGTGACGATGCGGTTCAGCCTGAGCGCCTCCTCCTCGGTGATATCGAGCAGCTGGCGCGAGACAGGATCCAGGGTGGCATGTTTGCGGATCTGGGAGACCGCGGAGAAGATCGTGGCCAATGGGTTGCGGATCTCGTGGGCCATGGTCGCCGAGAGCTGCCCCATCGCCGCGAGCCGTTCCGAACGGATCAGTTCCTCCTGGCTGTCCAGCAGCTTGCCGTCGGATCGCTGCAGGTCGCCGAGCAGCAGGGAGTTTTCGATCGCCAGCGCCAGCTGGCGACCGGCGGCCGTGAGCAGCTTGAGGGTCGTGGCGTCGAACGGCGGCTCGGTGCGGGCCAGGAAGACCCCTCCGAGCAGGCGGGCGTGTGCCCAGAGCGGTACGACCGCGAGCTCGCGATCGGCCACGTCACCGAGCCGCGAGGCCAGGCCATCGGGCAGGTTCGCCCGCCGTGAGAAGGCGCGAGCCTCGGTTCCCAGGGAAGCGACCGTCGGCGCCGGCAACCCCCGCTCCCGCCGACCGAGCGAGATGCCTTGCTCCGCCATGGGTTCGAGAACTCTCGGCTCGTCGCCAGCCAGGACGACCAGGGCACCGCCAGCTTCGGCCAGGGCCAGCAACGGTTCCAGGCTGTCCTCGAGCAGCGTGCCCACGTCCAGGCTGGTCCCGAGGGTCCCGGCAAAGCGACAGAGCTGGTCCACCTGCCGACGACGGGCTTCCCCATTGCGACTCGAGCCCTGGCTGTTGTCGCTCTCGGTCACTCGACTAGACTCCTCGATGGACGGGTTCCGGTTTCCGCGCCCGAGGCGTCCCCTTCATCCAGCAGGCTAGTAGTCCCCGAACAGCCGCGTGATCCGGGTATCGAACGCCACGGCGATCTTGTAAAGCGAGGAAATCGAAGCCGAACTCTCGGAGCGCTCGATCTGAGACAGGAGGGAGACCGACAGCGATGTCCGCCGGGCCATCTGCTTGAGCGTGAGGTCACGCTCCTTGCGAAGCTGGCGGATCGTCGAGCCGATGACCTTGTGCAACTCCTCTTCGGGGCTGCGTGACAGGCCCTTGCGCCGAAGCACCTGGTCGATGACCGCGCGGAACTCCTCGGCGTCAAAGGGTTTCTTGATGTAGTCGACCGCATCGAGCTTCATCGATTGCACGGCGGTTTCGAGGGAGGGGTAGCCGGTGAAGATGATCACCGCGATGTCGGTGTCCACCTTGCGGATCTTGCGTAGGAGCTCGATGCCGTCGATCTTGGGCATCATCAGGTCGAGAACGATCAGGTGGTACTTGCCAGTGCGGACCTCGTCCTCGACGGTCTGCGGGGATGTCAGCGTCTTGACCGCGAAACCGTCCCGCGAGAGGAACGTCTCCATGTAGTCGCAAATGTCCTTGTCATCATCGACGATGAGGATGCTGACCTTCGGGTTCATCCTTGGCATGGCGTTCTCCTTGGCCGAAGCCGGTGAACGGACGGTCGATTCCCTTCTGTCTTCTGTCGGGGCGAGAGGATTCGAACCTCCGACTTCTTGGTCCCGAACCAAGCGCGCTACCAGGCTGCGCTACGCCCCGTCGAAACGTCCGCAGGCCCGAAAGCCGCGCCATTTCAACCGGCTCGATTACACCATTACTAGAAAGAGGTCAACACCATTGTTGGAACGGCGAGCCCTGTGACCCCCTCCCGGGGCCCCTCATCCCGTGGCGTCGATCTGCGAGACCCGCTCGGCGCATGCCGCTCCGCCGCCGCCGAGCCACGTATAGATCACCGGCACCACGAACAGCGTGATCAGCATCGCCGTCAGCAGGCCGCCGATCACGACGCGGGCCAGGGGCGACCACGACTCGGCGCCGCTGCCGATCTCCAGGGCCAGGGGCACCATCGCCAGGCAGGTGGTGAGGGTCGTCATCAGGATCGGCCGCAGCCGGGTGCGCGCGGCGATCCGGACCGCCTCCAGGCGCTCGAGACCACGCGCGCACTGCTGGTTGGCGTGATCGACCAGCACGATGGAGTTGTTGACCACGACCCCGACCAGGATCACCATCCCGATCAGGGCGATCACCGACAGCACGGTGCCGGTCAGGAACAGGGCGATGCCCACGCCGGTCATGCCCAGGGGCACGGTGAAAGCGATGACGAAAGGCGTACGCAGCGACTCGAAGATCGAGGCCATCACCATGTAGACCAGCAGCACCGCGATCAGGATCGCGATGCCCAGCGACTGGAACGACTCCTGGAAGTCCTCGGCGGCGCCGCCGATCTCGTACCGGAAGCCCTCGGGCCAGGGGTACCCGGCCAGCGCCTCGTCGATCTGGTCGATGAAGGCGGCGAGATCGCGCTCCCCGGTGTTGGCGTCGATGCTGTTCACGCGCTGCTGGTCCTCGCGCGAGACCTTCACGGGACCCGTCCGCTCCTCGATGGTCGCAATGGACCTCAGGGACACGGCGCCGGCGATAGGCGATCGGATCAGCAGGTCGCCGAGGTTCGCGGGATCCTCGCGGAAGGCGCGCGGGGCCCGGACCCGGATCGTGTGCTCCTCGCCCGCCTCGCGGAAAACCGTGGCGGCGGTCCCCTGGAAGAACGACGAGACCGTGGAGGAGACGTCGGCCGCGGTCAGCCCGAGCCTGGACATCCGCTGCCTGTCGTAGATCACCCGGTACTCGGGCCGGTTCTCGTCGAGGCTGAAGGTCACGTCTTCCGCGCCCTCGATGCCCTCGATAATCCGCTTCGCGTCCCGGCCGACCCGGCGCGCGGTCTCGAGATCGTGACCGATGATCTTCACGGTGACGTCCGCCGCCCCCATCGGGTTGAAGGGCTGGTACGGCTTGGCGTCGATCCCCGGGAAGCGGGCGATGATCTTCCGCAGCTGGTCCTGGATCTCCTTCTGGCGCCGCTTGCGTTCCGACAGGGGCACGAGCCGGACCCGCATCAGGCCCGTGTGCTTGCCCTCCGAGAACATCGCGGCGAAGCCCTCGTCGGCGCCCAGGTCCACGCCCAGCAGCTCCAGCTCGGGGATCTCCTCGCGGATCGCCTGCTCCAACGGCCTGACCAGGCGGTCGAGGTGCTCGACCGTGCTTCCGAGCTGGGCCTTGGCCTGGATGATGATCATGCCCTGGTCTTCCTCGGGGAAGAACTCGACGCCCACGATCGAGATCAGGAAGCCGCTCAGGCCCAGCATGACCCAGGCCAGGACGAAGACCAGGACACGTCGGGCCCGGCTGCCGATGGTCGCGTTCTGCAGCCTCGCGAAGCCCCGGGACAGGAGGCTCTTCCCCTCTGCCTTCGCGGAGCGGATGAACACCGAGGCGGCCAGGGGGATCAGCGTGATCGCCACCAGGAACGAGGCGCCGAGGCTGATGCAGATCGTGAGGGCCATGTCGCGGAACATCGCCCCCGCGATCCCGCTGACGAACAGCACGGGCACGAACACGGCGATGGTGGTCAGCGTCGAGCCGAAGATGGCCGTCGCGACCTCGGACGCGCCGTCCACCGCCGCCCGCCGCTGATCCTTGCCCATCTCGATGTGGCGGAAGATGCTCTCGAGCACGACGATCGAGTTGTCCACCAGCATGCCCACGGCCAGTGCCAGCCCGGCCATCGAGATGATGTTCAGCGTGATGCCGCCCGCGTACATCGCCGCGAACGCCACGACCAGCGACGCCGGGATCGCCAGCCCGATGATCAGCGAGGCCTTCAGCGAGCGCAGGAACACCAGCAGCACCAGCACGGCCATGCAGATGGCCAGCACGCCGGTGGTGCCCAGGTTGCCCAGGGAATCGTTGATGAAGTCGCCCTGGCTGAAGACCTTCGACAGCACGATGCCTTCCGGCAGCTTCTCGGTCAACCCGGGCAGGACTCCCTCGATGCCCTTGGTGGTCTGCACGGTGTTGGCGTCGGACTGCTTGCGCACCATCAGCATGATCGCGGGCCGCTCGTTGGCGCGGATGAAGCGTGTCTGCTCGGATACCGTGTCTCGGACCTCGGCCACGTCCCGCAGGCGCAGCGGCTGGCCGCCGGCCACGCCGACCACGGCCTCGCGGATCTCCTCGACAGAAGCGAACTCGCCCCGGGTGACGATGCCCATCTCCCGATCCCCGTGGAGCACCGCACCCCCCGGGATCTTGGCGTTCTCCATCCGGAGGGCGCCTATGATCTGGCTCACGGGCAGGCCCGCGGCGGCCAGGCGATCGGGCAGCACCTCCACCAGGATCTCGCGCTCGAGCCCGCCGAGGGTATCCGCCGAGGCCACGCCCGCCACGCGCTCGAGCCGCGGCTCTATCTCGCGCTCCGAGATGTCCCGCAAGCGCGCCTGATCGTAGGGTCCCGAGACGTTGAAGAACATCACGGGCTGCATCGAGGGGTCGAAGGCGAAGATCAGCGGCTCCGTGGCGTCGGCGGGCAGGTACTCGCGCACGAAGTCGATGTTGCGCCGGATGTCGGTCTGGGCCTGATCGAGGTCGGTCCCCCACTCGAACTCGATGAACAGCACCGAGGCGCCGTCCCGGGATTCGGAGCCCACGTGCTTGACGCCCTCGACCGCCGCGCAGGCCTCCTCGATGGGCCGGGTCACCAGTTCCTCGATGTCCACGGGGGAAGCCCCGGTGTAGCTCGTGATCACGCTGATCATCGGGAACGTGATGTCGGGGTACATGTCGAGCTTGAGGCGGGTGCCGAAGTAGGCTCCCGCCCCCAGCACGCCGATGTAGATCATGAAAAACGTGATCCGGAAGCGGACCGCGAGCTCGGCGAGGCGGCGCATGCTCAGCTACCGCTGCCGGGCTGGCCCGCCGCCGGGGACGCCGGCGCGGCGATCGGATCGCCTTCCGCGAGCAGGTGCTGGCCCTCGACCACCAGCAACTCGCCCGGAGCAAGCCCCTCGATCACCTCGACGCGCTCCCCTTCCTCGAGCCCGATCAGGACCCGGCGCTCCCGGGCGACCTGGCCCTCGGCCACGACGGCGCGGTAGAGGTTGGCCCCTCCCTTGCGCTCGGGGGTCACGGTCAGCACCGACTTGGGCACCAACGGCACGCCCTCGCGGCGCTCGACCAGCACCCGGGCACGGACCAGCAGCCCCGGCCTGAGCGCGTGGTCCGCGTTGTCGAGATCGATTTCGAGGCTGGCCGTGCGGCTTATCCGATCGAGCACGGGTCCGATACGGGAGACCGTCGCGCTGATGGGCTCGCCGTCGTCCACGGCAACCCGCAGCTCGACCGGCTGGCCCACGGCCAGGCTCGGGAGATCCGCCTCGGGCACCCGCAACGCGACCCGCAGCCGATCCATCGCGACAACCGTGCAGACCGGGATCTGGGGCGCGGCGAAATCCCCGACCTCGAGGAAGGTCTGGCCGACGATGCCGGCGATGGGCGCGCGGATCACCGAGTCGCCCTTGCGCTGCCTGGCCTGGCCGAGCAGCGCCTCGAGCTGCCGCACCTGGGCCTCGGCGCCGGCGTACTGGCTCTCGACGGCCAGCAGCTGCGAGCTGGAGACCGCGCCGGAGCCCGACAGGCGCTGCAGGCGCTCGAACTGATCCTGGAGGGCGTTTCGTCCGGCGCGAGCCGCGTCCAGCCCGCCGAGGGCCTGCCGCACGCCCTGGGCCAGCATGTCCGCGCGGATCGTGGCGATCACGTCGCCCTTTTTCACCCGGTCACCCTCGGCGACGTGCAGGGACAGGATTCGGTCCGGGACCGCCGAGAACACGCGGATCTCGGCTTCGGCCTCGAGGTCTCCCACGTAGCCCAGCCAGCGGGTCACCGAACCGGTCGCCACCGGTTCGGTCACAACCTTGCGCGGCCCGGTCTTGTCCCCGTCCGCGGTCTCGTCGGCGCCGGCGTCCTTCGCGCAACCTGCGGCGAGCAGCAGCGCCGCCGCGATGACCCCGCCGGCCAGTCGACGGTACGGGCCAGGTTTCATTCTGTTCAGTGGCATGGTCATCTCGGCGGGCAATATAGGTCGAAAACGGCTCACTCGCCAACCGTATTCCCCCGTTATTTTCGTCGCGCAGCGGCTCGCGCGTGGGCCTCCAGCCCCTCGAGCCTCGCCAGCGCCACGGCGTCGTCCACCAGGTCCGCCGCGGCCGACGGATCGTCGATGCGAAGCCAGGTGCGGACCCGCAGGAAGTGGTGCACCGACAACCCCCCGGTGAAGCGGGCCGTGCCGCCGGTGGGCAGCGTGTGGTTCGGGCCGGCGCCATAGTCCCCCAGAACCTCGGCCGCGCCCTGGCCGACGAACAGGCCGCCGAAGTGGGACAGGCGGGCCGCCACGCCCGGAGCGTCCTCGCAGATCACTTCGAGGTGCTCCGGGGCGATGCGGTCGCACAAGGCGGTGCCCTCGCCCACGCTCCCCACCACGACCGCGAAGCCGTTGCTTCGAACCGCGCGCTCGGCCGTATCCCGGGTGGGCAGGGTCTCGAGCTGGGCGGCGAGCTCGCGCTCGACCGCGTCGACCAGGGCCGCGCTGACGGAAATGAGGATCGGCGCCGCGTCCGGGTCGTGCTCGGCCTGGGCCAGCAGATCCGCGGCCACTGTCCCCGGGTCCGCGGTCCCGTCCGCCAGCACCACGAGCTCGGACGGGCCAGCCAGCATGTCGATCCCCACATGGCCGGCGACGAGCTGTTTGGCCGCGGTGACGAAGCGGTTGCCAGGTCCGACGACCACGTCGCATGCGGGAACCGGCCCCGCGCCGAACGCCAGGGCGGCCACCGCCTGGGCCCCGCCGACCCGCAGCAGGCCGTTCGCGCCGGCCACGGCCGCCGCGGCCAGGGTCGCGGGCGAAGGCCTCGGCGAGGCCACCCAGACCTCGCGGACGCCCGCCGTCCGGGCCGTGACCGCGGTCATCAGCACCGACGAGGGCAGCGGGAACCGCCCCCCCGGCGCGTAGCACCCCGCCCGCTCCACCGGTGCCACGCTCTGCCCGCATGCCCCGCCGGGAACGGGTGTCTCCACCTCGGCCAGGCTCCCCCGCTGGGCCTCGGCGAAGGCGCGGACGCGGGAAGCCGTGCGCTCCAGCACGCCCCGGACCTCCGCGCCCACGGCGTCGAGGGCGGCGTGCAGATCGCTCGGGGCGAGCACCAGCGGCTCGTCCCCTTCGATATCCCCGAACCGGCGGGCGTGCTCCCTGACCGCGTCCTCGCCTCGGGCGCGCACGTCGTCGACGATGCCGCGCGCCGCTTCCAGCGCCGCGGCGTCGACCGGATCGCGACGGCGAAGTCGACCGCCGGCCTGTCCCGCGGACAACCGCTGCAACAGCCCGCGGCTCATGGCTCCCCCTTTCCTCCGGGCTTGGCGTTCCCGGGCCGCCGTGTCAGCTTGAGCCCTCGTCGGTCGAGCTCGGCTTCCACCTCGTCCAGGCCCACACCCGCACGGACCAAGGCCACCGCCGTGAAGTAGAGAACGTCCGCGGCCTCGTGGACGACCTCGGTCGCCGTGGCCGCGGCCGCCAGCTCGCCCGCCTCCTCGACGAGCTTGGCCCTCAGCAGGTCCGCGTCATCCAGAAGGCGCCGTGTGTAGGAGCCGGCCGGGGCGTCCTTTCGGCGATCGGCGAGCAGGCGCAAGAGCCCGGGCAGGCCGCGATCGTCACCGAAGCAGCTGCGCGTGCCCAGATGGCAGAATCCCCGGCCGTGCTGGCGGATGGTGAACCGCAGGGCGTCCCGGTCGCAGTCGAGCTCCACCCGCAGCAGGTCCTGCGTGTCGCCCGAGGTCTCGCCCTTGACCCACAACCCGCGCTGGCGGGAGCGGTACACGCCGCGCCGCGATCCCACCGCCTCGCGCACGCTCGCGGCGTCGGACCAGGCCAGGCCGAGGACCCGGCCGGTCTCGTCCGCCACGATCGTGGGCCACAGCCCGTCGCTCCGGTCCGAGATCATCGGCGCGGTCAGGGCGTCGGCCAGGTCGAGCCGCCCGGTGTAGAGCGCCATGCCCACCTGCGCGTCGGCGCCGAGCCGGTCGATGGCCGCCACCTCCTCGGCGGTGGTGACCCCACCGGCAACGGTGACCCGGGCGTCTCCAGCGGCCTCCATGACGGCACGCACCCGCTCGAGATCGATTCCCCCCATCCGGCCCTCGCGCTCGACGAAGGTCACCAGGAACCCGCCCACGCATTCCTCGAGCTCGCGGATCCTGGGCAGCAGCTCGACGCCGGTGCCGGATCGCCAACCGCGGACCACGACCTCGCCGTGGCGGGCGTCCACAGCGGCGACGACGCGATCGCGGGGCAACCGCCCGAGCAGCTCCGGCTCGGCCGCGGTGCCGAGGATCACCTTGCGCGCCCCGGCGTCCAGCCAGCCCGCGGCGGCCTCGTAGTCGCGGATGCCGCCGCCCACCCGGCAGGGGAAGCGGCGGACCAGGGAACGCACGAGCTCGCGGTTGTCGCCCTGCCCGATGGCCGCATCCAGGTCGATCACCGCGATCTCGCCGGCCACGGCGAAGCGCTCGGCGATCGGGTGCGGGTCGCCGGCGTCGATGGCCCTGGTCTCGCCACCCACGAGCTGGACGGCCTGGCCTCCCATCAGGTCGACAGAGGGGACTATCACTTCCTCACCTCCAGCCCCAGGGACGCGAGCTCGGCCTTGAGCCCGGCCACCGTGTGCTCGCCGAAGTGGAATATCGATGCCGCCAGCACCGCATCCGCCCCGGCGCGGACAGCCTCTGCCATGTGGGCTGCGCTGGAGGCGCCTCCCGAAGCGACGATCGGCACGTCCACCGCGGCGGCGACGGCGCGGATCAGATCGAGGTCGTAGCCCGCCTGCGTGCCGTCCCGGTCCCAGGACGTGAGCAGGATCTCCCCCGCGCCGCGCCCGGCGGCCTCGCGGGCCCAGGCCACAACGTCCAGGCCGGTGCGCCGCTTGCCCGAGAGCGTGACGACCTCGAAGCTCCCGCCGTCCTCCCACCGCGCAGCATCGATGGCCAGCACCGTGCACTGGCGGCCGTAGCGGCTCGAGAGCTCTTCGAGGAGCTTCGGCCGTTCCACCGCGGCCGTATTCACGCCGATCTTGTCCGCGCCAGCGTCGAGCAGGGTCGAGGCGTCCTCGATGCCACGCACCCCGCCACCCACGGTGAGCGGCAGGCTGATCCGCTCGCGAACGCGGGCCACGGTGTCGGCCCGGGTCTTGCGCCCTTCCAACGTGGCCGAAACGTCGAGCAGGGTCAGCTCGTCCGCCCCTTGGCGCTCGTACTCCTCGGCCAGGTCCGGCGGCGAGCCGGCGTCCCGCAGACCCTGGAACCGGACGCCCTTGACCACGCGGCCGTCCTTCACGTCGAGGCAGGGGATCACGCGGATGGCCAACATCGAGCACCTGTCCTTCCCGCCGGCGCTGGGCACCGGTCGAGCCGGATCTATCGACCGGCGCCTCCGTCCGGTCAACCCCTTTCCCCGACCGCCGGCTGCCCGGATAGGCCCGGAAGACCGCGGCGTTCCAGCAACCATCGGATGATCTCGAGGTGCGCGCTGTTGTAGTACGGCTCCGGGATCTTCACGTAGTACTCGTACATCCGCCGAATGGGATCGGTACCACCTTGGCTCTTGTTCTTCGTTCTGATCTTCTTCGTGGACAGTGAACACGCTCCCGTCCGCTGCCCGGCCGCGCGGACGACATCTCGACTCTCTGTCTTCTCGGAAAAGGCTAGTTCGGAACGCAGCGGTAGCGACCACCGCTAGCGAAAACGTCCGTGCCGTCGTACCCGCCCCAGACGATCATCTCGGTTCCGGTCCAGACGG
>CAYZAI010000061.1:0-590 GCA_964476305.1 uncultured Myxococcales bacterium | reverse complement strand
TGTTGTAGCGGTCGGGATCCAGGTGTCGGTTGCGGGGTTGTAATGCCCGCCGGTGGCGAGGGCATCTCCGCTGAAGACCTGTCCCCCCCACACAATCATTTCTGTCCCGGTCCATACCGCCGTGTGGCGGACGCGAGCCGCGGGCACGTTGGCACCGGTGGAAGTCAGGGTCCAGGTATTGCTCGTCGGGTCGAAGCGCCCCCCGGTGTTCACCGGTGTTCCGGCAAACCCCCCGCCCCAGACGATCATCTCGGTCCCGGTCCACACTGCCGTGTGGTCCAACCTGCCGCTCGGGCAGTTGGCTCCCGTGGAGGTCGCGACCCAGGTATTGGTCTCTGGATCGTACATCCCGCCCGTGTTTGTGCCGTTCCCCCCCCCCCCCCAGATGATCATCCGGCCGTTCCCCCACACCGCCGTGTGATACCTCCGGCCGCTCGGGCAGTCCGTGCCCGTGGAGGTCGCTGTCCAGTCGTCGCCCACCGGGTCGTACCGCGCGCCGTAGTTGTCGCCCAGCTCCCCCCCCCCCAGATGATCATCTCGGTCCCGGTCCACACCGCCGTGTGGTCGCGGTACACGGTGGGCTCGTCCCC
>CAYZAI010000060.1:0-16503 GCA_964476305.1 uncultured Myxococcales bacterium | reverse complement strand
AGGACCACCTGCTGGGCCAGGGCACCATCTACCCCGACACCATCGAGACCGGCGGAACACGGCGGGCGGATACGATCAAGACCCACCACAACCGGGTGCCCGTCATCGAACGGATGATCGCCGCGGGAAAGGTGATCGAGCCCCTGGCCGACCTGTACAAGGTCGAGGTCCGCGAGCTGGCCGAAAAGCTCGGGATCCCGCGCGAGGACATCTGGCGCCACCCGTTCCCCGGGCCCGGGCTCGGCGTGCGGCTGCTCTGCTGTGCCGGCGGCGCACCTGACGCCGGGCTCGAGGCGCTGCAACGGCGGCTGGACGGCTTCCTCGCGGAACGCGAAGTCGAGGGGCTGGTGCTGCCGATCCGCTCCGTTGGGGTGAAGGCCGACCTCAGGTCCTACGAGCACCCGGTGCTGCTGAGCTCCGAGCGCCCGTGGGACGATCTCGCCGAGCTGACCGGAAAGCTGCTCGCCGACGTCGAGGGCCTGAACCGATGCGTCTGGAACCTGGGGCCCGCGACCCCGAAGACCGCCCGCGCCGTAGCCGCCACCATGACGCGGGAGCGCCTCGACCTGCTGCGCGAGGCCGACCACCTGGTGATGGAGGGCCTGCAGCGCCACGGGATCTACGACGGGATCTGGCAGTGCCCCACGGCGCTCGTGCCCCTCGAGATCGACGGCCGTGGCCGCGAGTTCGTGGTCGTCCGGCCGATCCACTCGGAGCGGGCGATGACCGCGGTGGCCGCCCGCCTCCCGGATCCTCTCCTCGACGAACTGCGGGCCTCGATCCTCGCCCTGCCCGGCGTCTCGGGCCTGGGCCTCGACCTCACGGCCAAGCCCCCCGGCACCATCGAGTGGGAATAGCGCGCCGCGCTTTCGTTGACCTCCGGGCGACGCGGGTTATACTGGTCACGTGACCATGGTCACATGACCGGAGGCGGCGATGGCGAAGCAGTACAAGGCCGGCGAGTTCAAGGCCAAGTGCCTCAAGATCCTCGATGATGTGCTGAGGGAACGCGAGGCCGTCTACGTCACCAAGCGCGGCAAGCTGGTGGCCGCGGTGATCCCGCCCCCCGATGGGATCGAGGAGGCGCCTCGCGGCCTCGAGGGCAGCGTGGTGTTCCAGGACGATCTGGTCTCGCCCGTCGACGAATCCTGGGAGGTCGACCGGTGATCGTGCTCGATACCCACGCCTGGATCTGGCTCGCCGCCGGCGACTCCAGGCTCTCGCGTCGCGCGGCGAAGGCGAGCCGGGACGCCCAGGCCCTGCTCGTGCCGGCGATCGCGGTCTGGGAGGTGGCGATGCTGGTGTCCAAGGGGCGGCTCGGCCTGGACCGCGACGTGGACCTCTGGATACGGCAGGCCCTGGCCCTGCCGCGGGTGCGCCTGGAGCCGCTCACCCCGGCCATCGCGGTGCGCGCCACCCGCCTGCCCGGCGCGTTCCCCGCGGACCCGGCGGACCGGCTGATCGCGGCCACGGCCCTCGAGCACGGCGCCCCGCTGCTGACTCGCGACGAGCGCCTGACGGCCTGGCCGCACCTGCGCACGATCTGGTAGGGGGGCAGACCGGCCCACGCGTCCCTTGCCGCCGGGAAGAGCGGGGCGGCCGCTACCTTCGCGAGAGGCCGTGCAGCAGGCAGCCGACGACGACGTCGATGGCGTGCCGGTTCTCGCCGCCCTCGGGGATGATCAGGTGCGCGTGCCGCCGGTTGGGCGCCACGTGGAGCTCGTGCATCGGCCGCACGGTGCCGTAGTACTGGGTCTGGATCGAGTTGATGTCGCGGCCGCGGGCGAGGATATCGCGCCGGATGCGGCGCATCAGCCGGATGTCGTCCGCGGTCTCCACGTAGAGCCGAAGGTCGAACAGCTCGCGCAGGGCCGGGACCGAAAAGGCGAGGATGCCCTCGACCACGACGATCCGGCAGGGCTCGAGGCGCTGGGTCTGTGCCTTGCGCGAGTGCGTGGCGAAGTCGTAGCTCGGGCAGTCCACCGCCTGACCGTGACGCAGATGACCGAGGTGCTCGACGAGCAGGTCGTTGTCGAGGGCCGCGGGCTCGTCGAAGTTCAGCTTCTCCCGCTCGGCCAGGGAGAGCCGCGGATGGTCGCGATAGTACCAGTCGTGCTGGATCAGGGCGGCCTGACCCTCGGGCATCTGCTCGAGGATCTTCTTCGCTACCGTGGTCTTGCCGCTGCCCGTGCCCCCGGCGATGCCGACGAACACGGGTTGCGAGAGGAATGGCAGGACGGGCTCCGGCGGCATGGGTCGCAGCCTAGCAGAGGCGAAAAAAAATGGCATCCCCCGGCGCGGAAGATGGCACTATGGGGGCAAGGAGGTCCACAATGAGCCACTCTCGTAGCCTTCTCATCGCGCTCCTCGCATCCTGGGTCGTCGCCGCCACGGGCTGCGCGGACTCCGTCGCCGGCGACGACGACGGCGCCACCGACGCGGACGCCGATACCGATGCCGACGGCGATACCGACACGGACGCGGACGCCGATGCCGACGCGGACACCGACGCCGACGCCGACTCCGACACCGACTCCGACTCCGACTCCGACTCCGACACCGAGCCCTGCGTCTGCTTCAACGCGGCCCTGGACTGCTGCGACGGCTGCTACTGGAACGACACCGACTACATCTGCGACACCGACGTCGAGGTCGACTACGGCTGTCCCGAAGGCGAGGGCTGCGGCAGCACCCTCGGGCTGCGCTACAAGGGCCGGCACTGCACCGGGAACAACGGCGCCTGCATCGGCGAGGTCGACACTGACTGGAACGAGTGGACGACCGTCCAGGAGTGCGGCTCCGGGGCCGCGTGCAGCGAGACCGAGCAGGCCTGCGTCCCCGATTTCGTCGCCTGCCCGATCACCTTCGGCGAGCGCGTCTGCGTCGAGGGCGGCCTGCTCGCGGACTGCCCACTGCTTCTGGGCTGCCCGGACCCGCTGAACTCGATGACCGAGACCCTCGAGTTCGCGGACATCGGAGCGGGCGAGGTGGTGCTGATCGAGCTGTACGCGCCGAATCGCGAGTACCTGCTCACTCCTGCCCCGCCGTTCTCGGATATCGAGGCGGAGGTGACCCACGGTGGTGAATCCCTGCTGTTCTATAACCGCTACGCGGGCGACAATTACGGGACCACTACGTTATCCAAGTACTCGTTCCAGGCCGAGTGGTACATCCCCGACTTCTGGGGCTCGGAAATGGGCGGCACCTGGGAGCTGACGTTCACTGACCACGCCTACAGCGGGAACGGGTTGGCCCAGGGGCCGTTCGACCTCACGGAGTGGTGTGTCACCTTCCTTCCTCCCGATGAGACGCAGTACGTGACGGAGGGGACCTGGGTCGGCACCGCCACGGGGGTTATCGCGATGGGCACGAGCTCGGATCTGGACACCCTGGTGCTGCCCGCGTATTTCGAGATGCAGATCGCGGATATCGTGAACCGCCAGGACGTCGACCCGGTGCTGCACCTCGACGCGGAGCACTCGAATGCGGCCGACCTGTGGATCGGCCTGGTGACTGCGGACGGCACCGTGCTGACGGTGAAGGACACGGGAAACCCCGTGATTCCGGCGGCCTTCGTCATGGCTGGGATGACCACCGAATGGTTGACCGGTCGCTACTCGCTCCAGTTCCTCGACACGACTTATGCTACCGATACGGACAGCTCCTCCGGGACGGGCGAGCTGTTCTCCTGGAGCATCAGCCTCGGCGCCGGCGACGCGGACACGGACACCGACACCGACACCGATACCGATACGGACACGGACACCGACACCGATACGGACACCGATACCGATACGGACACGGACACCGATGCCGACACCGATTCGGCGACCGTCTGAGACCCGGATCCCTATTCGAAGACGTAGGAGCCGGTGCGGAAGCAGGCGGTCCAGCCCGCGAAGCCGTCCTTCACGGGATCGACCTTCTCCTGGAAGCCGTCGGGCAGGTGATACAGCAGCGTCTTCTCGCGGAGGCGATCGGGCATCGCCTTCAGCTCGTCGTAGGACGCGTGCACCCCGCCGGTGTAGTCCTGGCAGTCGTGGAAGATCATCTCCGCGCGCGTGCCGAAGACCTCGACCAGCTCGCGATCGAACATGGTATCCCCGGAAATGAAGACCCGGTCGTCGACCAGCACGCCCACCGAGTAGAACGCGGTCTGCCATCCGGTGGAGCTGTCCGGGATGTGATTGGTGCGCATCAGCTTGAGATCGATGGCGTCGTCACCCTCACCGACCGTCAGCTGATAGACCGGCCGCCCGAAACCCGCGATGTACTCGCCGAAGCGCAGGGTCACGTAGTCGGAGAGGTTCAGGCGCTTGCCCGGCTGGGTCTCCTCGGAGTGCTCCAGACCACCCCTGAGCGAGCCGTCCCACAGGATGTGGGCGTAGTCGGCAGTCGTCAGCAGGTTGGGCCGGTACTCGCCGCGGGCGCAGCCCTTGACGAGAGGGGCGGAGTAGCGGGCCTTGAGGCACCACTCCTCGATGCCGCCGATGTGGTCGGCGTGGGAGTGGGTCGCCACGAGGTTCTCGATGTCGAGGACACCGATGCCGGCTTCGCTCAAGGCGATGGACGCCTTGGATCCGATATCGAGCATCACGTGGGTCTGGCCCTTGACCAGGAAGATGTTGCTCTGGAAGAGCGTGGTGGCAAAGGCGGAGCCCACACCGAGGAAGATCACCTGGAGCGTGCCGTCGTTGCGAAGCTCGATCCGCGGCTCCCGGGCCGGGCGAAAGCGCTGCTGGACCCACGTCACCTGTCGGCCTCCTGGGTTTTGTCGCACCCGGGGGGGGATTCTGGCGGGATCGACGGCCGAGCGCAAGGGTTTCGAACGTCGAAGGTGCTATTGAAACGGCAGTTCGTCCATGAGATACTCGGTTCCGCTTTTTTGAAAGCCAGACAAGGGAAGACCTGACGATGCACACGCGACACGAACTCCGGGCCCCCGTTTCCTGCCACGCGCTCATCGGAGCCCTTGCTGCGCTCGCGATTGCCGCGCCGGCCGTCGCACAGCAACCCTCGCACGAGGAAGACAACTCGTTCTCGGTGAATCTCTTCGAGCCCGCACCCGGCTCCGACAACTTCTTCTCGGTCGAAGGTCCCGAGGTCGGCGACGACATGAAACCCACGGTGGGCCTGCTCTTCTACTACCAGCACCGGCCCTTCGTCCTGCTCAACTGCGACGCCAACGACGATTGCGAGGACAGCGACGAAGGCCTCGCCCGGACGGTCAACCTCGTCGAGAACCTGATGGTCGCCGAGGTGAACGGCAGCTTCACCTTCCTCAGGCGGTTCCAGGTGGGGCTCGCAATCCCCCTGACCATCTGGCAGCACGGCGAGGGCTATGAAATCGTCTACAACGGGGCCACCGGCGGCGAGTACCTCGCTCCCGACGAGCCCTACGACTCCTACGCGGTGCTCGGGGACCTCCGCCTGCACCTCAAGGCCCGCATCCTGGGGACCGAGCGGGCCGACGGCGCCATGCTCTCGGCGTCCGTGATCCCGGCGCTGCCCCTCTCCTCGTGGATCGGCATGGGCGAGGGCTACAGCGGCGACGGGATGCTCTCGGTCACGGCGCCGAGGGTCCTGTTCGGCTACCGGTTCGGCTCCCTGCGAACGGCCGCCAACCTGGGAGTCAAGTGGCGAGAGAAATCCGAGCTCTTCTCGGCGCAGGTTGGCCACCAGCTGACCTACGGCGTGGGACTGGGCTACGCGGTCATCCCCGAGGTGGAGTTCCTGGCCGAGGTCTACGGCGCCAAGGGGCTGGTCGGCGACAACTTCACCGACCTCGACACCGCTCCGCTGCTGTTCATGGGCGGCGCGCGGTTCCGCGCCGGCGACTTCGTTTTCAATGCCGCGGGCGGCGGCGGAATCCTGAGCGGCGTGGGCGTGCCCCAGTTCCAGGTGCTCGGCGGGGCCGCCTGGGTCCCGCGGGAAGAGTACGACCCCAACGCGGTGGTCTTCCCGAACTGGGACCGCGACGGCGACGGGATCCCCAATGACGTCGACAAGTGCCCGGACGAGTCCGAGGACTTCGACAGCTTCGAGGACGAGGACGGCTGCATCGAGCTCGACAACGACCAGGACGGCGTTCCCGACGGCTACGACTCGTGCCCGAACGAAAAAGAGGACAAGGACAGCTTCCAGGACGAGGACGGTTGCCCCGAACCGGACAACGACGAGGACGGTGTCTGTGACTCGTGGGTCTCGGAACAGAACCTGCTCGAGAAGTACGCCGAGGCCTGCAAGGGTACCGACTCGTGCCCGAACGAGGAAGAGGACAAGGACGGCTTCCAGGACGAGGACGGCTGCCCCGATGCCGACAACGACAAGGACGGCATGTGCGACCCGTGGGTGGTCGAGATGAGCCTGCAGGATCGCTACACCGACCTCTGCACGGGTGGCGATCAGTGCCCGGAAAACGCCGAGGACAAGGATGGCTTCCAGGACGACGACGGCTGCTCGGATCTCGACAATGACAACGACGGCATCCCGGACGCGACGGACAAGTGCCCGGACAAGGCCGAGACCCTGAACGGCTTCCAGGACGACGACGGCTGTCCCGACAAGGGCAACGCCCTCGTGATCGTCACCGAGGACCGGATCCAGCTGATGCAGCAGGTGCAGTTCAAGACGAATTCCGATGCCATCATCGGCAACAAGTCGTTCCAGATCCTCGACATCGTCGTCAAGGTGCTGGCCGGCAACCCGGTACTGCGCGTCTCCATCGAGGGGCACACCGACAACAAGGGCAAGGCGGACTACAACCGCGACCTCTCCAAGCGCCGCGCCGATTCGGTCAAGGCCTATCTCGCCGGCAAGGGCATCGCCGACTCCCGGATGGACACGGTGGGCCACGGCCCGGACAAGCCCATCGACACCAACAAGACCAGGAAGGGTCGCGAGGCCAACCGCCGGGTCGAGTTCATCGTGATCAAGCCCGAGAAGAAGGTCATCACGCCCAAGAAGAAGGTCGTGGATCCGAACTCCATGGACTTCACCGCCGAGGACGAGGGCGAGACCCCCCCGGCCGAGGCCCCGGAATCGATGGACTTCACGAGCGAGGACGAGGGCGAAAAGCCCCCGGCCGAGGATGTCGAGTCCATGGACTTCACCGCCGAGTGACCCTCGGTCAGCCCTTACAGCGCAGGAACGCGAAGGCGGCAAGAGAACCGGTCGCGAAGGCGGCCGGAACCCCGGGGAAGATCCAGGCAGCGGGCCAGGCGCCGGCCGTGGCTCCATTCCACGCCACCGCCGTGAGCAGCCAGTAGCCCACGCCCAGGGCCAGGGCCAGGCCGGAAAGAGCGCTCGCCCGCCCGAGCCCCGCGGCCGCCGCGAGCAGCAACCCGAGCACGGGCAGCAGGGCGCAAGCCAGGATCAGGCCGTATCGCAAGGCCCGCTCGGCCTCGAGGGCGGTGACATCCAGCCCCGCGCGCCGCTTCGCACTGATGGCTGAGTCCAGCTGCGCCCGCGGCATGGTCTGACCGGCGAGCCCCGACCAGGAGGAGGCCGGGGGCTCGTCGTGCCCGTCGAGGGCGGCGATCGTCCTCAGCGCCGAATCGACCCGGCTCCCCGTCGCAGGGATTCCGGCATCGGCGGGGACCGCGAACCGCCTTCCGCGGTGCTCCCCGCCGGGAAGCTCGACTACCGCCGTGGGGATCCAGCCGGAGGCCGCCCGTGCCGCGCGCGCGAGAGTTCCCCCGTCGAGGACGACCCAGCGATGCCCGCAGGGGACGCCGGCATCCGCCGGCGGGGAAGCGACCCGGGACCAGGCCGCGTTGGCGCACGGGGCGAGCTCGAGCGAGAGCGGTACCATCACGGCGGCGGCCAGCAGCGGCCCCACTGACAGACCGAGGATCAACCGCCCCGGCGCCACGCCCGCGCCGAGCAACGCCTCCCACTCCCCGTGCTTTCGCAGGGCACCGAGGGCGAGCAGCGCGCCGAGGACGGCCGCCAGCGGCATGACGTGGGTGGCGATGGCCGGAAACCTGAGCGCATGGTATCGCAGCAGGCTCCCATCGACAGCACCAGTGGCCAGGGACCGGGCCTCCGCGGCATCGATCACGGCGTAGACCGCGATCAGCAGGCACAGGGCGACCGCGAGGCGCATGACGACCAGGGTCGCGAGGTAGCGGTGGAGGCGGAGCGCACCCACTTCCGGCGCCCGATTCAGCGCCGGCGCTGGGCGACGATGATCAGCTTCTGGGAGTCGACGCCGAAGAACGCGCCGGGCGAGGATGCGTGCCCCGAGACCCTGGTTACCGCGAATCCGCAGTTGTGCATGATCTGGCCGATCTCGTGGAGGGCATAGAGACGCACCGAGTACTCGTGCTTGGTCTGGCGCTGCCCGCCGTCGAGGATGATATTGCGGTTCACGTACAGGCGGCTGTTGATGTAGTTGAAGTCGGTTTCCTCCATGCTCACCACGTCGCCCATCTCGAACCAGAGCAGGTTGGGCTGCCTGGTGATGGCGTGGTCGCGGTTGGCGATCTCGAGCAGGAAGTTGCCGCCGGGCTTGAGGGCCCGGTGCACGCCCTCGATGACCTTGACGTTGACCTGGTCGTCGAAGAACCCGAAGCTCGTGCCCAGGCAATAGACTCCGTCGAAGGTCTGGTCGAATCCCAGGTCGCGCATGTCGCCGTGGATGAAGTTGATCTTCTGGCCCGCCTCCTGGGCCATCTCGCCGGCCCGGGCCAGCATCGACAGCGAGAGGTCGACGCCGACCACGCGGTAGTTGCGGCGAGCCATGCCGATGGCGTGGCGCCCGGCGCCGCAGGCCAGATCGAGCACCAGCCCCCCGGGTTCGACGCCGAGGCTGTCGACGACGAGATCGAGCTCTCGCCGGATGTCGCGCTTGGGATGGGCCGGCATCACGGCGAGGAAGTCGTCGTCGAAGATCGACGCCCACCACTCCCTGGCCGCCTTGCGACGGCGCTTCCTGGCCACGGCGGCGCCTGGTACCGTCGGCGCACCGACGGACAGCGGCAGCGGCGCCTGGGGGGGCGTGACCTCCTCGACCTCGGCCAGATCGATCTCCTCGGCCTCCACCTCGCCGGCCGCCTCCTCGATCTCGGCGTCGTCGACCTCCTCCAAATCCTCTCTGGTCTCCGCGACCCGATCGAATACCATCTCCGGCGTGCCGAAGTCGAAGGGGTGGGATGACGGTTCGACCGGCTGGGGTTCGGCCTCTTCGGGCACCGTGACGGCCGCCAGCGGAGGCGGCTCCACGGAAGCGGCCTTCGGCTCCGCCGGGGCTGGCATGGCCGGTGCCGCGACCTCGGCGGGGGACGTGTCGGGATGCGTGAGGAGGATCGGCTCGGTCCCCACCTCGGCGTCGCTCACCTGTCCGTCGACGACGTACTCCTGGCCCAGGTCCAGGATCTCGTCGTCGGGTTCGTCGGTCGAGGATGGCGCCTGCCCGTCGGCGGCCGCGGCCACGGTCGCCACGGCGGGCGCGATCGGGCCACCGGGGGCAGCCGTGGCATCCGCCGTCGCTGCCCGTGGAAGTGTCTCGGTGCCCTCGCCCAGCTTGCGGATGGGGACGGCGGACACGGGGGTCGCTTTCGGATCGGGAACGAAGGAGGGCCTCGAAACCCGCTGCCCGTCCGGGATCACCGATTCGCGCTCCCGGGGAGTCTTGGGCTGTACCAGCAACGTGAACGGGCTCGAGGGCGGCGGCATGCGCTTCTTCTTCGGCGCCTCGACCGGAAGCTCGGCCTCTCCCTCAGCCTCGCCGGCAATCAGATCCGGAGTGAGTTCCACCACGTCATCGTCATGGGCATCGTCGGTCATTTCCACTCCCGAGCCGAGCTCGCGACACCCTGTCAGGATGCCGGGAGCCGGCCGATCCGTTTGCCGTACCTGAGCCTCTCCCCGATCAGTCCCCGGTCCGGGAAGCACGCACCGGCGGTCCAGGCCAGCACGACCGTGGAGCCCAGCCGGAACGCGCCCAGGACATCGCCCCGGGCAACCCGCGGCGCCGGGTCCAGGGGGACGGTACGCGGGGCATTCCCGGTCGGCGCCCCGACGAACGGGCTCGCCAGGTTGCCGACACCGAAGGCCGCCACCATCACCGTGGCCAGCCGTCCGCCTCCGTCGAGCCCGAGCTCGAAGGTCAGGCGCTCGTTGCGGCCGAAGACCCCGGATATCCTGCGCTCGGCCCACTCGGCCACCGGGAAGCGCCGGCCGGGTGTCCACCTCGTCAGCTCGAGGCGCCCTGCCGTGGCGGCGTGCACCCCGTGATAGTCCCGCGGGTGGAGGTAGACGACCAGATAGCCGCCCCCCTCGTAGGCCGCGCCGGCGTCGGCGTCGCCGACGAGCTCGCCGACCCCGTAGACGGTCCCCTTGATCGAGAGTCGAGGTCCGGAGGACGCGGAGGTCACTGCACCGCCGTCGATCACCAGGCCGTCACAGGGGGCCACCAACGCCTCGCGGTCGTCGCAGATGGGCCGGCACTCGGGTTTCAAGCGCCGGGCGAAGAAGTCCCCGAAGCTGTTCCAGCCGCCGGGGGGGACCCTCACCTCGTCGACGTCGACTCCGAGCAGCAGCGAATACGCGCGCACGGCCGGATCGACGACAGCCCGTGGCAGCCTGGTGTCGGAAATCAGGCCGATGGCGCCGATCGCGTACTGGGCCAGGCGGTTGTCGTAGAGCCGTTCCATCCATCCACTCTCCAGCCTCGCTTCCGCGGCTTGCGACTCGCAAACGTCGGAAGTCGCATTATAGTAGTGAATCCCATCACTTTTCAACGGGTAGCTCGCTTTTCGCCGACGGCGTCGCGCCGGAAAGATGCGGCACGTCACCGCAAGGCTCTATGATGGGCCGCGTATGAGACGATCCCGGACGCCCTGCATCGTGCTCGCCTTCGCCCTCGCGGCGGCTTCCGCGGCGGCGGACGGCGATCCGCGCCGAAGCGGCCCGGTGCGACGCCAGGGGGTGTTCCTCGGACTCGATCCCGGGCTCGCGCTGCGCTTCGACGAGAGCGGCATGCCGATCTACGCCCGGCTCGATCTCCGGATCGGCGGCTGCCTCGGGCCGCGGGTGCACCTCGGCGCCGACTGGCGGGCCGATCTGCTGGTGGGCGGCGTGGCCGGCGCACCTCCCTCGCGCCACGAGATCGGACCGGTGCTGGCGGTCTTCGTCGTCGAGGGCTGGTTCGTGCGCGCCTTCGCCCACGTGACGCGGAGCTCTCGACCGGGGGCCAACCGTTCCCGGCCTGGTCGATCTCGGCCGCGCTGTATCTCACGGCCTACGATCTCGGCATCCGCTCCGGCCGCGACGAGGGCGGCTACTGAAACGGGCCCGTCGCCTAGAAGAACAGCGCAGCCAGGCCGTCGGCCTGGAGCATCCCGGCCGGGTTCGGCCTGAGCACGTCTCCGTCCCGGGTCACATGACCCCGGGCGGCCAGGCTGTCCGCGATTCCCCGCCAGCGCACCACGATCTCCGCTGGCAGCCTCGCCAGCAGCCGCCCCAAGTCGATGCCGTCCGCGGTGCGCAGGCCCAGCATGAGCAGCTCCCGGGCGTGGTCCAACTGGCCCAGCGTCTCCTCCAGCACCCGTTCGCCCACGGCCCGATCGGGCGCGACGCCGCCTGGGTGCCGGCACGCCTCGATATAGCAGAACGGATCCGTGTCGTTGGCCCAGCGCCGGCCACCGCCGTCCGGCAGCGGGACGAAGCCGTGGGCCCCGGCGCCGAGCCCGAGGTAGCCGCCGCCCCGCCAGGTGTGCTCGTTGTGCCGGCAGCGGTGCCCGGGACGTGCGTGGCTCGACACCTCGTAGCGCTCGAAGCCGGCGGCCGCGAGGGCCTCGCCGGCGGCCTGCCAGAGATCGGCCATGGCGTCCGGGCCGGGCAGCACGGCCTCGCCTCGCCGCACCCGCCCGTCGAGGACCGTGCCCGCAGCCACGGTGAGCTCGTAGGCCGAGACGTGGTCCACGCCCAGCGCCACGACCCGTCCGAGCTCCGCCGAAAGCGCGGAGGGCTCCTGCCCGGGGGTGCCGTAGATGACGTCCGCCGACACGGACTTCGCCCCGGACGCCCGGGCCGCGGCCACGGCGGCCTCGGCCTGCGCGGCCGAGTGCCGTCGGCCGAGGAAGGAGAGTCGCGCCGGATCGAGGGCCTGCAGGCCGATGGAGAAGCGGGTCACGCCCCCGTCCGCGAGGCGTCCGAACCAGCTCGCGTCCGCATCCCCGGGATTGGCCTCGACGGTGATCTCGACGACCCCCGGATCGAGCGCCGCGCGGACCAGGCCGACGATCTCTTCGGCCGGCCAGAGCGAAGGCGTTCCGCCACCGACGTAGATCGAGTCGAGCCTGCTGCCCGTGGCGAGCGGGGAACGCAGCCCGATCTCCCGGCGGATCGCCGCCGCGTAGTCCTCGAAGGGGATCTCCCGCGTGTCCGTGGACGAGAAATCGCAGTAAGGGCAGCGTCCCTGGCAGAACGGCAGGTGAATGTAAATCGAGTGCTTCTCCACGTGTTTCGAAGACCATAGTTTACGATGCGAGGCCAGTGCAATAGAGTGGCGACATGAAACGACGCGGAAATTCCCGGATCCCGGGTTTCCATCGCCTGGGCATGGACGAGCGACGGCGACTCGTCGCCAGGCTCCTCGGCGACGGCGGGGTCTTTCCCGGCGAGGGGCTGTCGGAGCGGCTCGTCGATGACCTGGTCGAGAACGCGGTGGGCGTGCTGGGAGTGCCCCTGGGCGTGGCCGCGAACTTCGTCGTGAACGGCGCCGACGTGCTCGTGCCGATGGCCGTCGAGGAACCGTCGGTCATCGCCGGAGCCTCGAACGGCGCGCGGATGGCCCGGACGGGTGGGGGATTCCACGCCGAGGCGGATCCACCCCTGACCGTGGCCCAGGTCGAGCTTCGGGAGCCCGAAGCGGGGGCCGCGGAGCGCATCGCCGCTGCCGCGGGAGAGCTGCTGTCCCTGGCCGACGCCACCCAGCCGGAGCTCGTGGCCCTCGGCGGCGGGGCCCGCGAGATCGCCGTCCGCGGGGAGCCCTCCCTCGGCGACCGCCTGGTCGTGCACATCGTCGTGGACTGCCGGGACGCCATGGGCGCGAACACGGTCAACACCGTGGCCGAGGCCCTCTCCGGGCGGCTGGCCGAGCTGGCCGGGGCCCGCGCGGGCCTGCGGATCCTCACGAACCTCGCTGACCGGCGGCTGGCCCGGGCGCGGGTCGCCATCCCGCTCGAGGCGCTCGATCGCGACGGGTTCGACGGCGCCGCCGTGGCCGGGGGCATCGCCTCGGCCTCGGACTTCGCCGCGGCGGATCCCTACCGCGCGGCGACACACAACAAGGGCATCTTCAACGGCATCGACGCCGTGCTGCTGGCCACGGGCAACGACTGGCGGGCCGTGGAGGCCGGGGGCCACGCCTTCGCCGCGAGGGGCGGCCGCTACGCGCCGCTGTCTTCGTGGCGCGTGGACGGCGCGATGCTCACGGGGGAGCTCGAGCTGCCCATGGCCGTGGGCATCGTCGGCGGCGCCTCCCGCGCCCACCCGATGGCGAGGCGCTGCCTGGATCTGCTGGGCGTCGAGACCGCGGCGGAGCTGGCCGAGGTGGTCGTGTCCGTGGGCCTGGCCCAGAACCTGGCCGCCCTGGCCGCCCTGGCCGCGGAGGGCATCCAGGCCGGCCACATGCGCCTCCACGCCCGGCGGAGCCGGAAGCGGCCCGACTGAAGACCCTGAAACATGGTTTTCGACAGCTGAGACACGGATCGGACTGTCTCGTGGCCGCGGGCTTCATGCCCGCGGAGATCCCCCGGGCAAGGCCTACCGGGCGTCGCGCGCGCAGCGGAAGCCCAGGTCCGGCTCCAACCCCGTCTGCGACCAGCTCGATCGGCCGTAGGTCGTGAGGATCGAATCGGCGGCGCCGTTCTGGTAGCAGCCGCCCCGCATCACTCGCGCGTAGTCCTGCGTCTCGACCCAGGCCGAGCCGTCATCCGGCGCGCCGTCGTAGTCGCCGTGCCAGTGGTCCTGGACCCACTCCACCACGTTGCCGCTCATGTCGCAGAGCCCCTGCGCCGTGTTTCCCGCCGGGATGTCGCAGACCCGCACGCTCTGCCCCTCGCCGCACCCCCACCAATCCTCGGGATCCTTGATCACGGCGAAATCGCAGGAGACCGCCTCGTTCCCCCAGGGGTAGTCGATGTCCTGCCCTGCGCCGCGGGCCGCGTACTCCCACTCCGCCTCCGAGGGCAGACGGCCCCCTGCCCAGGTGCAGAAATCGCGCGCCTGCTCCCACGTCACGTAGTTGACCGGGTGGTCGTCGCGACCGGTCACGCCCCAGTTCGGCCGCGGGCGGCCCGTCACGTCCGGTTCCGTGCACCCCGTGCCGCCGACGCAGCCCAAGTACTGGTGGACGGTCACCTCGGTGCGCGTCATCTCGAACGCGGCGACAGTGACCGTGTGCGCGGGGCTGTACGAGTCGGTTCCCGATTCCCCCTTTCCCATCGTGAACTCTCCGCCGGGGATCTCGATCCACTCGAGATCCATGGGCTGGTCCGTGTCCGCGTCGCCGTCCGTGTCGGCATCCGAGTCGCCGTCCGCGTCGGTGTCCGCGTCCGTGTCCAGGCTGCCCGGGGAGGTACACTCGCCGTCGATGCAGGCCTGTCCGGTCGCGCAATCCTGCGATGTCCGGCACTCGTCGCAGGCGGACACGAGCGGGCCGGCGACCACAATCGCCGCCAGCATGATTGTCGATAGTCTCGCTTGTCTCATCGCGTTCTCTCCATGGGTTTTGCTGGAAGCCCCATCCCGGATGCCTGGTTCGGCTTGCCGGCCTTTCCGCAATATTTCCACCACCGGTGAGAGTGTGCAAGGGTCTCGGCGGGACGCTGTCAATGCTTCTGCTTCGCGCGGCAGGCCTCGAGCCCGGCGCGGGCCGCGGCGGCCTCGGGGGCCTCGGGCTGGAGCTCGAGGAAGCGCCCGAACAGCGTCGCGGCCTCGTCGAAGAAGCTCTTTCGGGCCAGGGCGTTGGCGAGCAGCAGGATCGCGGTGGGGTAGTCGCCGTCACGTTCCAGGGCCTTCCTGTACAGGCCTATGGCGGCCTCGTCCTCGTCGTAGCGCGCCAGCAGCAGGCCCGCCGTGGTGATGGTCTGGGCGTCGGCCCCGGCCGCATCGCTCACGGCGCTCAACACCTCCCGGGCCTCGTCGATTCTACGCAGGTCGAGCAGCACCTGCCCCAGGCCGATGGCGGGGAGCGGATCGTCGTTCGCGATGGCGGCGGCCCGGCGGTAGAGCTCGACGGCGCGCTCCAGATCACCGCCGGCCCGGGCCATGTCCGCGAGGCCCATCAGCGGCGCCGCGTCCTCGGGATCGAGGGCCAGGGCCTTCTCGTAGTGCTCCCGCGCCGCTGCGCCCCGACCCAGGGCGTCGAGGGCCAGCCCGTAGTTGTAGTGGGCCGCGGCCTCGTCGGGCCGGGCCTCCAGGAACAGCGCCAGCTCGGCCTCGGCGCCGGTCGCGTCGCCCCGGTCGAGCAGGATCAGGCCCAGGTTGTTGCGGGCCTCCAGCAGCTCGGCGTCGATCTCGAGGGCGCGCCGGTAATGCTGCTCCGCGGTCTGGGGATCGCCGAGGTTCTCGCGGCACAGGGCGAGGTAGTAGTGGGCCTTGGCGTTTCCCGGAGACGAGGCCGCCAGGTCTGCGAACAGCTCTGCCGCGCCCGCCCAGTCCTCCTGCTCGATCAGAAGCTCGCCGCGGGCGAGATCGGCCCCGGGCCGCGGTGTCTTGGTCGTCTGCGGGCCACCACAGGCGAGAAGGCACCCTCCGAGCAGCAGGGCAGCGAGCATTTCCCATCGTTTCTGGCGCATCGACGGACCTCCTTTGCTGGCGGGCCGGGTCAATCTAGCACGACCCCTTTCGAACGGGCAAAGGCAACCGTGCATCCGAGGCAGGTCCCACGCCGGCGACGGCATGACCAGGGCCCTGGGCGCGCTGGGCATCGAGGTGGCGGCGTAGATCATGCAGGCTGCATAGGGAGGCCTCTTGATCCTAAAAATCATCTACATCTACTTGGCCGTGGGATTCATCCTCAACTTCTCCTTCAACAATCGAGGAGCTGATCGACGCGGCCCTCGTCGCGCAACCTGCTCCTCCCGCTCCCCCGAAGCCACCCGAAAAGCCGGTACTCTCACGGGCGCAGGTTGATGGGGCTGTCCTCGGAGGGCGGAGGGGGTTGCGGGTGATCAGGGGAGTGGAGATGGTGTCAGACACCCGCACTACGCATTTTTAGTCTGCCGAGACACGCGGTGAATCGTGACTTCCTCGTCCATCCTCGCGGCTCTCGGGCTTCGACCGTCCCGCACGAGCGGCTCGAGAATCCCGTCCAAGTGACAAGTGACCGGTCCTGACCCCGGTTGGGACCTGACCCCGGTTGGGACGTCCAAGTGACAAGTGACCGGTCCTGACCCTGGTTGACCCGGTTGGGACTGACCCCGGTTGGGAGACCCCGGTTGGGACCTGAGCCTCTCCATCCAGCTCCCGACCCTGAAACCCACGACGCTT
>CAYZAI010000059.1:0-16579 GCA_964476305.1 uncultured Myxococcales bacterium | reverse complement strand
AAGATGCTGGTTACGTGCAGGTCGTCGTGGAGCCGCCGCAGCCAGGCCCGCAGGTCCTTGCGCACCCGGGCGTCCAGCGCGCCGAAGGGCTCGTCCAGGAGCAGCACCCGCGGCTCCACGGCCAGGGCCCGGGCCAGGGCCACCCTTTGTCGCTGGCCACCGGAGAGCTGGTGCGGGTAGCGGCCCGCGAGCCCCTCGAGCTGCACCAGCCGAAGCAGCCCGGTCACGCGGGCCCGAATGACGGTCTTGGACGGCCGGTCCCGGCGGCGCCTGACGCGCAGGCCGAAGGCCACGTTCTCGAACACGGTCATGTGGCGGAACAGCGCGTAGTGCTGGAAGACGAAGCCCACGCCGCGATCGCTGACGTGCCAGGCGCCGACGTCCTCCTCGTGGAAGAGGATCGCACCGGGCTCGCCATCCGCCACCGGGTCGGCGCGATCCAGACCGGCGATGATCCGAAGCAGCGTGGTCTTGCCCGATCCGGACGGGCCGAGCAGGGCGACCAGCTCGCCGGCGGCGACCTGGAGGCTCACGTCGTCGAGGGCCTTGAACGCGCCGAAGTTCTTGCTGATGTGGCGAACCTCGATGCTCATGGATCGACTCCTCCGGGGTCCCGCAGGGCCAGGGCGTTGTCGCGGGCCGCCTTCCACTCCACCAGGGACTTGATCACCAGCGTCACCAGCGCCAGCAGCGCCAGCAGCGAGGCCACGGCGAAGGCCGCGCTGAACCGGTAGTCGTTGTAGAGCACCTCCACGTGCAGCGGCATGGTGTTGGTGAGGCCGCGGATATGGCCCGAGACCACCGAGACCGCGCCGAACTCGCCCATGGCCCTCGCGTTGCACAGGATCACGCCGTAGAGCAGGCCCCACTTGATGTTGGGCAGCGTCACCCGCCAGAAGGTCTGGAAGCCGCTGGCGCCGAGGGTCAGGGCCGACTGCTCCGCCTCGGTGCCCTGGGCCTGCATCAGCGGGATCAGCTCCCGGGCGACGAACGGGAAGGTGACGAACATCGTCGCCAGCACGATCCCCGGAGTGTCGAAGATCACGCGGATGCCGTGCTCCATGAGCCACGGGCCGAACCAGCCCTGGGCCCCGAACAGGAGCACGAAGATCAGGCCGGCGATGACCGGCGAGACGGCGAAGGGCAGGTCGATCAGCGTGGTCAAGAGGTTCTTGCCCCTGAAATCGAACTTGGCGATGGCCCAGGCCGCGGCCACGCCGAAGATCGTGTTGCAGGGCACCGCGATGGCGGCGGTGATCAGCGTCAGCCGGATGGCCGAGAGCGTGTCGGGGTCGGCGAAGGCCGCGAGGTACACGCCGATGCCGTCTCCGAAGGCCGTGGTGAACACCAGCACCAGGGGCAGCAGCAAGAAAAGCCCGAGGAAGGCCAGCGCCGTGGCGATCAGCAGCCGCCGCACGAGCGGCGTCTCGGTGATCGCGGGCACCGGAGCACCGGTGCGGGTCGCGAGGCCAAGTCCGGACGCGTGGGCCATCTTCCCCTCTCAGGTCTGGAAGCGCCGGCTCCACCACTGCAGCAGGTTGATCACCAGCAGCAGGACGAAGGCCGCGACCAGCATCGTCACGCCGATGCCCGTGGCACCGACGTAGTCGTATTGCTCGAGCTTGATCAGGATCAGCAGCGGCGCGATCTCGGTCTGGAACGGCATGTTGCCGGCGATGAAGTAGACCGAGCCGAACTCGCCGAGCGCCCGGGCGAAGGCCATGGCGAACCCGGTGAGCAGCGCCGGCAGGATCGCCGGCAGGATCACCAGGCGAAAGGTCGCGAAGCGCGTGGCGCCCAGGCTCGCGGCGCCCTCCTCGACCTCGGGATCGATGTCGGCCAGGGTCGGTTGCACCGTGCGCACGACGAACGGCAGGCCGATCAGGGTCAGCGCGATCACGATCCCGGGCTCGGCGTAGGCGATGCGGATCCCGGCCGCGTCGAACCACTTCCCGATCCAGCCGGTGTGGGCGTAGAGCGTGGTCAGCGCGATGCCCGAGACCGCGGTGGGCAGGGCGAAGGGCAGATCGACGATCGCGTCGACGAGGCGCTTGCCCGGGAAGTCGTACCGCACCAGCACCCAGGCCACGGCCAACCCGAACACGGCGTTGATCGCCGCGGCCAGCAGAGCGGCGCCGAAGCTGAGGCGGTAGGCGGCCAGCGCCCGGGGATCGGCCACGGCCGAGTCCCAGAACTGCCCGAAGGTGACCCGGTCCACGGTGAACAGCACCAGCCCGCCCAAGGGAATCAGCACCAGCAGCGCCATGTAGAAGAGGGTCAGGCCCATGCTCAGGCCGAAACCCGGCAGCACGTGGGAGCGCCTGGCCGCCGCTCTCATCTGGGCTGGTAGATCCGATCGAAGGTGCCGCCGTCGGCGAAGTGCGTCTCATGGGCCGGCCCCCAGCCGCCGAAGACCTCGTCGATGGTGAACATCGATATCGACGGGAAGCGGTCCTTGTACTTCTCCCGGGCCGTCTTCGAGACCGCGGGCCGGTAGTAGTTCCTGGCCGCGATGTCCTGCCCCTGTTCCGAGTACAGGTACTCGAGGTAGGCCGTTGCCACCTCCCGCGTGCCCTTGCGCTCGACGTTCTTGTCGACGACGGCCACCACCGGCTCGGCGAGGATGCTGGCGGGGGGGACCACCATCTCGAGCCCGGACACGTCCAGCTCCTTCGAACCCAGCAGGATCTCGTTCTCCCAATTGATCAGCACGTCGCCGATGCGGCGCTGGACGAATGTGTTGGTCGCCCCTCGGGCGCCGCTGTCGAGCACGGGCACGTTGCGGTAGACGGCGGCGGCGAACTCCCGGGCCTTCTCCTGGGCCGCGGCCGCGGCCTCGGCCCGGGTCGGATCCTTCAAGGCGGCGATGAAGTCCTCGCCGAGCTCGCGCCTGAGGGCGAAGCCCCACATCGCCAGGTAGTTCCAGCGCGCCACACCCGACGTCTTGGGGTTGGGCGTGATCACCTGCACGCCTGGCCGCGCCAGGTCGTCCCAATCGCGGATGCCCTTGGGGTTCCCCTTCCGCACCAGGAACGCCAGGGTCGAGGTGTAGGGCGCGCTGTTGCGGGGCAGGCGCTTCTGCCAGTCCGCGGGCAGAAGCCCGCTGTGCGAGACAATGGCGCCTACGTCGTAGGCCAGGGCCAGGGTGACGACGTCCGCCTCGAGCCCGCCGATCACGGCCCGTGACTGGCTGCCCGAGCCGCCGTGGGACTGCTCGACGGTCACGGCCTGCCCGGTCTTCTCCTTCCAATGGGCGGCGAAGGCCGAGTTGAACTCGCGGTACAGCTCGCGGGTGGGGTCGTACGAGACGTTGAGGATCGTTACCGGCGGCGGGCCGCCCTTGTTCGTCTCTGTGCCCGGTCCCGTCCCCGCCGGGTCTGCCGGCTGCTCGCTGCACCCGGCGGTCACAGCCGCCAGGACCGCCGAAGCGAACCACACTGCCACCCGCGGGTGGCTTTTCAGCAGGTTTCTCACGCTCATTTCCGCTCTCCCGGTCACAAGCCGCCACACGGGGAGGTGATTCCGAATTTGTAGTGAACGGATAGCCAGGATCGTGCCAGGCTACTGGAATAGCAATGGATCCCATATGTTGGATCGAATTCTGCCGGCGGCTGACTTGATGGGGAACGGAACCATCGTTTTCAAAGATGGTTTATCAGTTTTATTAGACGGTATTACTATCTAATAAGACGGGTCGGATCAATCGCCGCCGAACTTCATGTTCTTCAAGATGTGGTCGAAATTGCTCTTGCCATAGGCCGTGTCCTCGCCGCTCTTCGTCTTGCCGCCACCGCCGCCGCCGCCGCCCGCGCCGGGTTCCATGCCCGGGAGGTAGATCTGCTCGTCGATGTGCACCTTGACCGAGGTCTCGAGTTCGAAGGCCTTGATCTTCACCTCGGTGTCGCCCACGGCGAGCCCGATGAAGATATTGTCCTCCTCCTTGAGCAGCAGCTTGTCGTCGGCCTGGGTCAGCTCGATCTTGCCCGGTCGCCGCTCGTCCTTGCAATCGAGGACCTCGCACTTGATCGGACCCGCCAGGCCGACCTTGAGCTTGAGCGTGTCCGAAGGCTCGCATTTGATCTCCTTGGGCAGGCAGACCTTGACGAACGTCTGGCCCTCGACTCCCGTCTTGGTCCTGGCCGTGATCCAGGTCGAGCCGTTCCCGGTGGGCTTGACGACCCCGTCGCTGCTGACCGTGGCCACCAGCGGGTTCTCGGCGCTGAAAGAGAACTCGACGCCCTTGACCGGCGCGTCAATGATGTCCGTGGCCTTGGCCGCGAGCTTCTCGCTCTGTGACAGGAGCTTGAACTCCACCTGGGGCGGATCGGTCACCACGGACTTCACCTCCTGGCCGCATCCGGCGAGGAAGACCAGGATCGCCAAGAGCGTTGCCGCCGTCGTCGTTGTCTTCTGCATGACATCCCCTTTCGCGTGGCTCGTTCCGGAGACGGGTCGCACTATAGCTCGCGAAGCCCGTCCGGAAAAGCCCCCGGTTGGGACGGGCGGGTATCGAGAGCCCATGCCGGGCCGGACGGGACGATCCTAGAAGTGGATGCGGACGTTCGGCACGTAGCTCCACTGGGAGGCGTAGGTCGGCGGGCTGGAGGGCAGGATGTCCGTGCTGTCCTGGTGGTACTCGATCGACCGGTAGTCCGGCGTGACCGCCGTGCAGTAGAAGAAGTTGGAGCTGCTGAGATAGTTACCGGTGTTCTTGTCGATCGCGATCACCAGACTGTCGCTTCCGTTGTAGGCGAAGGGCACGGTGAGCGTGATGTCGTACCAGCCCGACGAGCTGAAGGTCATGGAGCCGCTGTAGACCTGGGTCAGGTTGGCCACCGGGATCCAGTCGCTGCTGCTGGTGAACCCTGTCTTGGTCGTGTGCCCCATGTAGATCACGAAGGTCTCGCTGGAGGTGTACGCTCCGTTGTATTCCCAGCTGATGCCCTGGATCGAACCGGCGTAGAGCTCGGAGGCCAGGTAGATCGACTGCGAATACGAATAATCCCAGAATAGATCCATCGGCAGGCTGGCGTCGTAGGTGCCGCCGCTGATCTCGACCTCGGGCGGGTTCACGGCCGTGGCGAAGTTCAGGTCCAACTCGCCGCTGGCGTCGCCGGGGCTCTCCACCGCCACGAGGAACGCCTGGGGCGACGACGACTCGTTGTTCCGCCACACCGAGTTGATGCCCCAGCCGCCGCAATCCGTGCCGGTGCAGTCCTCCACCAACTGGAGCGCCGCGTTCACCACCGAATCGTTGCTGACGTGCATCCAGGTGTTCGCGGGGACCGTGACCTCGAACCAGACCTCCGGTCCCGGGTAGCCGGAGCAGCCCGTGCCGCCGTCGAAGCCGCCCGTGTAGTCCGAGAAATCGCCGACCCAGTCGACGCTGGCGCTGCCCGTCAGGTCCACGGGAATCGCGCCCGAGCAGAAGTCGCCCGCGGCCGCCGGGAACATGTCGATCACGGTCAGCATCGTCCCGGTGGACAGCAGGTTCTTGGCCTTGACCACGACATAGGCCGTGACCGGATCCTCGGTGGAGTTGTACCAGTAGACCAGCTCCGGATCGTCCGAGCTGGTCTCGCAGTCGGTCACCGGGCAGTCGGTGGCGACGTGGATCACGACGTCCATGGTCGAGAGGGCCTCCTCGGCGCTGAGCACGTACCCCGGAGGTACGTCCACCGCGTACCAGACGTCGGCCCCGGCGGCCGGGTTGCAGAGTGTCGACGGCCAGGCCGCGCCGAAGTCACCGGCACTGGCGAGGAAGAAGTCGGGCAGGTCGCCCTCGACCACGTCGATGGCCACGGCGCAGGACTCGCCCGGCTGCGGCGCGGAGCGCAGGAACGTCAGCCCGATGGCCCCGGAGATGGTGGAGGCCAGCTTGGCCTCGACGCCGATCAGCACCGTTGCCGTCGACGCGGAGTCGTTGATCCACGTAACCTGGTCCGCCCCGGCGAAGGTGCAGCCCGCGGCGTCGCCGCAGCCGTCGACGACCTGGACCACCGTGGCCACGGCCGCGTTGGTCTCGGTCACCTTGAGCTGCTGCCCGGCACCGACCTCCACCGAGAACCAGACGTCCCGGCCGTCGGCCAGGCCGCAGCCGTTCGCCGTGGAGAGCGTGGCGCTGTCGAAGAAGTCGGTCCAGTCGCCGGACCACGCGCTCTGGGCCAGGGCGATGTCGATGGGCTCGACGCACAGGTCGCCCGGGATCGGCGCCTCCCACTCGAAATCCACCGCGAAGCTCGCAGCGCTCGGCGTCGCGGTCGCCGACTCCACGGCCACGTAGACCGTCTGGTCGTCGACCGTGTTGTTGAGGTACACCGCCTCCTCGGCAGAGCCGCTCTCGAGGCACGCCGTCGAGGCGCAGCCCGCGAGCACCTGGATCACCGTGTCCGACGTGCTGGTCTCGGCGACGGTCAGCTTCTCTCCCGAGGGCACATCCACCTCGAACCAGACCTCCGCGCCGGAGGCGGCGTCGCCGCCGGCGCCGCCGAAGAAGAAGTTGCCGAAGTCGGCCCAGTTGCCGGTCTTCGTCTCGGTGTCGCCCCAGGTCACGGGGATGGCCGTGCCGCAGAAGTCGCCAGCGGTGGGCGTGCTGATCGAGAACAGGAACTCGGTGCCCACCAGGCTGCTGCCGCTGACCAGGCCCGTCACCACGGACACGGTCTGGTCCGTGCCGGTGAAGTTCTGCCAGACCAGCGGTGTGGAGTTCGCCGTGAAGGCCAGGGCCGAGGACGACGTGCAATCGGAGACGACCGCGTGGAACGTCGTCTCGTCGCCGGCCAGCTTCTCGGCCGTGAGCACGTCGCCGTCCGGGACGACGATCTCGTGCCAGACGTCCGGGCCGCTGGTGCCGGGGCAGATGCCGGCCGGGCAGGTGTGGATGAAGAGCGTGCTGGTGGTGGACCAGGTCCAGGGCAGGTCGCCCTCGTCGAGAACCACGGCAGAGACGCAGGCGTCACCCTCGGGCAGAGGCGTCAGCGTGGCCGTGGCCGTGTACTGGTTCGTGGTGTCCCCGTACTGGCTGCGGATGAACCAGTGCGTCATCACCTCGGACCCGGTCGTGTTGGTGTAGTTCATGCTCGTCGCCGAGTAGTTGTAGTCCAGGTAGCTGGCGCACGAGACGCAGTCGAGGCTGTAGCCGAAGCCGAACGTCGTGTAGTACGAGGCCTGGAAGGTGAGCTGCGTGGCCGGCGGCACTGGCACCGAAAACCACACGTCCGGCCCGTAGGCCGAGCCGCAGGTCGAGGGCATCGTGTCCACTGCGTAATCGACGACATCGACGGTCTTGGTGTAGGGGAAGTCCTCGACCACCATCCCGTCCTCGCAGGTCTCGCCGTGCTTCTCGTAGCGCTCGAAGGTGAAGTCCATGGCCGCCTGGCTGATGGCGAAGTCCGACTCGACGGGAACGAGCCAGGTCACGTCCTCCTCGGAGGTGTTGATCCACTTGAGCGTGTTCGGCCCCGAGGCCTCGCACGACGTGGCCTCGCAGGAGTCCACGAGGTTCATCCCCACCGTGGCCCCGCTGGTCTTGGTGATCTTCAGCGTGTGCAGGGCCGGCACGCCGACCTCGAACCAGGCCGTGGTGCCGGCGCTGTTCGAGCAGCCGGTCTGGGTGCTGTCGAAGCTGTTCACCTGGTGCTGGTTCCAGTTGCTGGAGTAGATCCACGTGGCGGGATCGTCCGGGACGACGATCGGCTCGGCGCAGTCATCGCCCGAGGTGTCGGTGTCGCCATCGGTGTCGCTGTCCGTGTCGGAATCGGTGTCGGAGTCGGAGTCGGAGTCGGCGTCGGCGTCCGCGTCGCTGTCCGCGTCGGCGTCGGTGTCGGTGTCGGTCGCCCCGTCGTCGTCGCTCTCGGACTCGGCGCTCTCGGCGCAGGCCAGGGTCAGCGTCCCGGTCAGGAGCAGCAGCAGGACTGTTATCGTCGTCTCGATCCGGTTCTTTCCACGGGTGGTCATCATCGGGCTCCTCTCACGGCTCATTGCCGGTTCCCCGCCCCCGGACGGTCCCGGCGTCGCTTATCGTTCGTAGTCGAAGAAGTTGTACCACTGATCCGGGTGGGAGCGCACCATGGTTTCCAGCACGTCGAAACAGGCTGCCGCGGCCTCGCGGATCCGGTTCTCCCGGCCGAGCCGGTCCGGGAACTCCACGGGCCGGGGAGGCAGCGCCACGAAGCGGTAGGCGAGCCTTCCGGTGCGCAGCCCGAAGATCTGAACCAGCGGCGCGCCCGTGAGGCCGGCCAGCACGTAGGGCCCCCGGGGCACGCGGCAGGTCCGGCCGAGAAAGGCCACCTCCACGTGGCGCTGGGAGTCGTGGAAGAGCCGATCGCCCGAGATGGCGATGATGCCGCCGTCCCGCAGGGCGCGGATCAGCTCCACCGCGGCCAGGTCCTCGCCCTCCTCGACGTACACGACCCCGATCCCGGCCCGGGCCAGGGCCTCCTTCTGGACGCGGGAGACCTGCTCGGCGGCGTGGCGGCCGATGGCCAGGGTGACGGGGACGTCCAGGCGGCTCAGGCAGCGGACCGCCACCTCCCAGTTGCCCAGGTGGGACATCCACAGGATCGCCGGGCGCTTCGCGGCCGCGGCCTCGGTGAGGAACTCCAGCCCGTCATGGGCCAGCGCGAGGCGGCTCTCCTCGCCGCGCTCGAGCACCAGCCGATCGACGAAGACCGTGGTGAAGGACCGGAACTGGCGCCAGGCCCACCACCAGCGCTGCAGGCGCCCGGCCTCGGGGAACACCGCTGAGTAGAAGCGCATCGACGAGGCGACGACTCTGGGGTGGAAGAGGAAGTAGTAGAAACAGATGAAGCGCGCGAGGAGCGCGACGGCTCCGTAGCCCAGCAGGCGGTAGACGAGCCCGACGCCGCGGTAGCCGCGGACGCTGCCCTGGATCTTCGAAACCTCGCCCATCGCGGCGGGCATGATACTCCGACTCCGTATCGTGCAAAGAACAGAAACGACAGCATCACTATGCGAGCTGACGCAGGCGCGGGTCCAGGTCGAGAATCCGTCCTTCCAGGTAGCGCGAATCCCGGCGCGCGACGGCAAGCAGCGGCTGCAGGAACTCCTTTGCGGACTGGTAGCGGTCTCGCGGCTCTCGTTCGAGTGACCGCAGGACCACGCGCTCGAGATCCGGGTCCACATCCGGGGTGTGGTTCCGGAGCGGCTCCACCTGGCAACTCGTGACCGCGGCGAGAGTGGCGAACGGGTTCGGTCCGTCGAAGAGGCAGTGGCCGGCCAGCATCTCGTAGAGGATCGTACCCACGCTGAAGAGATCCGAGCGGTGATCGACGTCTGGCACCCCCCGCGCCTGCTCGGGCGACATGTACGCGGGCGTGCCGGGCGAATCACCCGTGCCGGTGACGCGCTTGTTCCGGCCGTCCGGGGAGAGGAGCAGCGACACGCCGAAGTCGAGGACCTTCAGCCGCGGCCCGCTCGGCCCCTTCACGAGGTAGATGTTCTCGGGCTTGAGATCGCGGTGGACTATGCCCTTGGCATGGACCGCGGCGAGGGTATTGAGAACCTCGATGGCGATCGTGATCGCGGCGGCTGCGGACAGGCGGCCACACTCGAACATCAAGTCGGCCAGGCTCATGCCGTCGAGCAGCTCCATCACGATGTACGGAATCCCCTCGACGGTCTCGCCCATGTCCGTGATGTCCACCAGGTTGGGGTGTCCGACCGTCGAGCAGAAGCGGGCTTCGTTGCGGAAACGCTCCAGGTTCTGCCAGCCCGGCGCCTTGTCGGCGTCCAGGAACTTTATGGCCAGACGGCGTCCGATCAGCAGGTGCAGCGCCTCGTACACCGTGCTCATGCCGCCCACTCCCCTGGGGACGCGAACCTGGTACCGGTCTCCCAGGATGCGCCCTGACAGCTTGTGGATGGAACGCAGCGTTTGGCCCTGGGCCGGGCACGTCGCCGCCTCATGCGGATGCATCTCGTGGCAGAACGGGCAGCAGAAGTAGGCATCGCTCGTCGCGGAGAGAACGCGTCCATCCGTGACGTCGCGCGCGCTGATCCGGAACCCAGGCCTGCTGGGTTGCACCGGCAGCGCCAGGCGCGCGCACACCTCGACGAAGTCCGCCCGTACCGCCACGAGCGCGGACACGACCGCCGGGTCGAATCGCTTGCCCGAATCGGCGAGGATGATGTCGAGCGCCACGTCGACCGGGTACGGATCCTTGAACGGACGGCGGGTCGTGAGGGCGTCGAACACGTCCGCCACGGCGAGGATGCGCGCCCCTTGCGGGATTTCCCCCCCGCGGATCCCGCGCGGATAGCCGCTGCCGTCGAAGCACTCGTGGTGGGTCCATGCCAGCGTCGACGCTTCGGCCATCAGTGGCGGACCGCCGTCGCCGAGCAGGTTCCGTCCCAGCTCGGCATGCAGGCGGATCATCGTCGTCTTCTTCGCATCGAGGGCGCCCTGCTGGCGGAGGGCGTCCTCCGGTGCGTCGATCATTCCCACGTCATGGAACAGCGACGCCTGCGACAGCAGCATCGCCCCTGCCGGCGGCCAGCCGCATTCCTTGGCGAGCAGCTCCACGTACGCGGAGATGCGGCGCAGATGACCCGGAATGCCTTCCTCGCGGAACTGGTACGCAGCCGCGAGCCGCAGCAGCGCCTCGAAGTGTCCCGCAGCGGTCTCGGCTCCCCCGCCGGCGCCTTCCCCGACGTACAGGGTTCGCAACATGTCCGATGATAGAGATGAAAGACTCAAAACCCCTCCCCGGCAGCACTCAACGGGCCGGCGTCGGTCACGCCGTTGCGGAGGCCCGCGTCCGTTGCGCCGGCGTCGTCCGTCGTGCCCGGAGCGTCCGGTGCATTCGGGGCGGTGAACCGGCCGTCGCCGTCCGCGTCGACGAACACGGGATTGGTGAAGGCGAAAGGCACCAGCTTCGTCCAGGGCAGCACCTCGGCGAGCGGCTCGTCGCCCCGGACCACGGCAACGATCCAGGTGTCCCGCGGGACGGGCAGCCGCACGCCGAGGCGTCCGCGGCCCGGGCCTTTTCCCCCCGCTGCCAGCGCGCCCTCGGCCACCATTTCGCCGTTCGCCCAGATCTCGACGGTGTCCGTGTCGATCCACGACGCAGCCAGGACCTCGACCTCGACCTGCACGCGTCCACCTTCTGACGCCACCATGTCCCCGGGGTCGCCGCCGCCGACCTTCAACGAGATGAACGGCCCCGAGCTGACCTGCACGCGGCCCGCCCTGACCGCCTCGGCCATGGTCTCCGGCGTGGGGACGCCCGGGCCGCCCGTGCGCACCCAGTTCCTGGGGTATCCCGCCCACTGGTAGACCAGCAGGTGGGAGTCCGAGTTGCCGGTGGCGGTGTAGCGCAAGCCCAGGTTGAGCAACTCGAACCACTCGGAGAGGTTCCTGAACGTGACCTCGAGGTCGTTGTTGTCCATCCCGTTCCAGACCTCGACGACATCGAAGTCCGGGGAGTAGTCCGGGTTCGCGGCCACGCCGGTGGCAGTGTCGAGCCCGCCCAGGGTGAAGTAGCCGATGTCGTACTGGTCCATCCGCGGGTGGTTGACCTGGATGATCGCCCCGGGCGCCGCGGCGCGGATCGCCGCGAAGCTCTCTCGCGGTGTCGCCTGGGCGAAGGGCGGTGCCGGCTCGCCCTCGGGCCAGGGCCAGGCGTTGAAGTGGCCCCATTTCGGATTCTCTGTGGTCACCTCCACGCCGCGGGCCGAGCCCAGGATCCCGGTCGCCCCCAGGTCCGCGATGGCCGGCCCGTAGTCGGTGACGACGTTGTGGTCCGTGGCCGCGGCGAAGCCGATGCCCTCGGCCAGCAGAGAAGTGACCCGGTCCGGGAGCGAGACCGACGAGTCGAAGCTCGGCTCGGCGTGGACGTGGAGCTCGGCAGCCACCCATTCTCCGGGATCGAGTTCCCGCTCCAGCGACACGCGGAGCATGGCGCCCCTGTCCTCGGCCACGGCGACCTCCTCGGCGGCGATGGAGAACTCCAGGCCGTGGGTGGCGGTGACTCGGTAGCGGCCCAGGGGAAGCTCCACCGCACCCTCGCCCCGCGCCGCGTAGACGATGTTCTCGGCGCCGCGGGCCGAGTGCCGCGGGCCGAGCCTGGGATCGTTCGTGGGCTTGACGCCCCGGATCACCAAACGCGCCGGGAGCGGCTCCCCCCCCGCGCCGGTGACGAGGAACCTGAGAACGCCAGGCGTCGGCGGAGTGAGCGCCACCACGGTCGCGGCGCCGGCGGCGACCTCGGCGTCCACGCGGTCCTCGCCGCCCGGGGTCCTCGCCGTGACCCGGTAGCCGCCCGCGGGAACGAGGACGCCGAACGATCCGTCCGGCGCCGCGTCGGCGACCAGCTCGATCCCACCGTCCTCCCGGCCGATCTCGATCGCGGCCCACGCCGGTGTGGGCGAGAGCACGCCGCGGATCTCGCCGAGGGGCACGCCGAGGACGGTCCAGACCTCCCGGGCCGCGCGCTCCAGCCCGCCGGGGGTGACCGCTAGGGTGCGCCGCCAGGTCCGCCACGTGCCGGGAAGCAGCTGTCGCGGTTCCGAAAAGGCCACCGCGCCCAGGGGGCCGTGGGGCTCGGCTTCGACCTCGATCGCCGTCTCGCCCTCCGCGAAGGCGAAGGCGTACGACACCTCCTCGCCGCGCCTGCCGATCCACGGGGCTCGCGCCTTGCCGGGTTCCGCCGTGAAGCCCAGACCTGGGACGAAGGTCGGCCCGCCGGGCCAGCTCACGCGATCGCCGATCTGGAACCCCGCGACCGGGGCGTCGCCCGTGTTCTCGACCGCGGTCTCGATGGTCGCCCACGGGCCATGGGGCGAGAGGGTCACGCGGGTCGTCACGGACAGGCGCGGCGACTCGCTTCTGGACCGCACGACGATGGATGGCACGCCGCCTCGCTTGTCGGCGCCGACGCGGGTCACTTCGAGGGCGATGGGCGCGCCCCCGGAGCGCAGGATCGGCCGCAGCTCCTCGAGTTCGCCGCCCTCGGCCGCGGAGGTCAACGCGCCGACGATGGAGCCCTTGCCCTTTCCGCGGCGCTGATCGACTTCGCCGGTCGAGACGATCACGGCTACGGCCGGGTTGAGGAGCACCAGATCGCCGTCGCTGCCCCTGATCGGCGTGATCGGCGGGTTCCGGGTGGTGCCCACCCGCCACAGCACCGCGCCACCTCCCCTGAGCGGCCTTCTCAGGGCGTCCGAGCAGCCCGGGGCCAGGCCCGAGAGGAGGCCGATGGCCGAGAAACCGAAGACAATGGCCCGGATCGCGTGTTGCTTCCGAAAGACGGCGCGCATGGGGACAGTGTCCGCCTTCCCCGCTTGGCTGTCACCCTGGAATGCGCGGGGCGGACCCGGGATCCGGGCGGTCCCGTCTGAGCCCGTGTCGGAGTGTGGCGAGCCGGACACAGCCGCCAAGGATCGCGCGGCAGCCGTTTTCTCTTGTACTGCGCCGTGTTGTAGAATCATCGACGGGTTGGAACGGATCTTGAAGGCCCCTTTCGGGTGAACGAAAGGACCAGGGTCATGAAATCAGCTATTGCGATCGCCGCCTCACCACTGCCGGCCGCGCTCCTGGCCGCGCTGATGGTCGCCTCGTGCGGCCACGAAAAGGACGAGCGCGAGGTCTATTCCAGCAAGCTCCACGGCGCCGAGGTCACGGCCGTGGGCTTTTCGCCGGACGGGCTGGTGCTCGGCAGCGCGAGCGAGGACGACACCATCCGGCTCATCGATCTCGCCGATTTCGTGGAGCACATCGGTGACGGCTCCACGCCCTCGGTGCTGCCCGGGGAGCTCGGTATCAGTCCGCTGCTTGGAAGGGGCACGGGCTTCCGGTCCCTGGCGTTCACCCCGGACGGGCTGTTCGTCTTCGGCGGCAACGCCCGCTCCGGCGAGGGCGGAGTCATCCGCGGCTGGTTCCTCGAAACCGGCGAGGGCGCGGTGGAGCACCGCGGGCTCGAGGCGCCCGTGCTCTCCCTGGCGCCTGCGCCGGGCATCGGCACCGTGGCCGCCGGACTCGGCTTCGACTTCGGCCCGGGGAGCGTGGTCATCCTGGACATCTCGGGCAACAAGGCGCTGGAGCACGGGGTGGCCCTGGCCGCGGTACGGGCCGTGGCGATATCGCCGGATGGCGCGCTGCTGGCCACGGCGTCGGACAACGGGTCGGTGCTCGTCTTCGACGTGGCGGAAGGCGAGCTGCTGTACGACATGCGCGTCGACGACCACGTACCGGTGGCCGTGGCCTTCTCGCCCGACAGCACGCGCCTCGTCTCCGCCGGCGACGACTCCGGCCCCGGCTTCGACGGCCACGGCGGGCTGCTCAGGATCTGGGATACCCAGACCGGCGAGCTCGATCTGACGCTCGACGTGAGCGCTCTCTCGTTCCGCGCCGTGGCCTGGTCTCACGACGGTTCGCTCATCGCCGCGGCGGGCGAGGGCCACCGTATCTCCCTCGTGAACACCTGGTCCACCGAGATCGTGCGCGAGTTGAAGGGCCACGGAATGCCCGTGAACTCCCTCGTGTTCTCCCCGGACGACCGGCTGCTGGCCAGCGGCGGGGACGACCAGTACGTCAGGCTTTGGTACGTCGAGGACCTGCTCAGCGGGCCGGACGCGGACACGGACAGCGACACCGAGACCGACACGGACACCGGAACCGACACCGACACGGACACGGACACGGATACGGATACGGATACCGACACGGATACGGATGCCGACACGGACACGGATGCCGACACGGACACGGATACCGACACGGACACGGAAACCGGAACCGACACGGAGACCGCTTGACCCGGTGGGCCCCTCGAAGGAGGAAGGAGTGACGAACATGTCCATTTGGAAGATGCTGGCGGTGTGCTGCGTGGTCGCCGTGGGCGCGGCCCAGGGCTGCGTCGCCGACGAGGAGCCGGATCCCTGCGCGGACTATTGCGACGCCGCCGGCGAGTGCGCACAGCAAAGCCACCAGATGTTCAGCTATTCGGAGTGCAACCGCGAGTGCGACGAGGCCATGGAGCGCAACGAGTCGATGCAGTGCGGCGAGCGCTTCGCCGAGTGGCTGGAGTGCAAGACCGACCTCTATTGCGGCGACTGGAGCAACGACGGCCAGTACTGCGCTGCGGAGATCGACTACCTCGACATCTGCCTGGGCGGAAACTCCTGAGCCGGCCCGCCGATCAACGCTCCCGGCCGTAGAGAACGATGCCGGCCTGCTCGGCCATGCTCTCGAGCAGGAGCAGCTCCTTGCGGACGATTTTCTGGTGATGGCGGTAGCGGTCGAGACGGCCCTCGGACGCGTGGTAGAACGAGCGCTCGATGTTCTCGAGCACGAGCACCAGGTGCGGGTGGAGCTGGACGAGGCTCTTGGGCGGCGTCATCCGCTCGGCAGCGGTGACGCTCTGCAGGGTGAGGGCCTGGGCATAGGCCGCCAGTGACCTGTCCCCCAGGTTCTGGCGCACGTACTCGTCGAGCCGCACGGACAGGTCGACCATCACCCGCAGGCGGTTTTCGTATTCGCGTTTCGTCTCGGCCCCGGCGCCGCCGGCCACGACCAGCGCGAGCAGCAGGGCGGTGGTCGCCGCGAGGGTGCGTTTCGGCATCCCGTTCACTCCTCCTCCGGCGCCGCCGCCGGATCGCGCCTCGCCAGGGCCAGGCACCAGCGCGCCGCGTCCTTCTCGGCGTCCTTCTTGCTGCGACCCGTGCCGCGGCCGATGACATTGCCGTCCACCACCACCTCGACCTCGAACACCGGGTCGTGATCCGGGCCGGTCGAGGTCACCACGCGGTAGGTCGGCGAGCCCGAGCCACGAGCCTGGAGGCGCTCCTGCAGCACGGTCTTGGGATCCGCGGGGGACCGGCCCGCGACCACGTCCTCGAGCCGGTCCTCAAACCAGCCGAGCGCCGCGGTCCGGGCCGCGTCGTACCCGCCGTCCAAGTAGATCGCGCCCATCAGTGCCTCCACCGCGTCCGCCAGGATCGACGGCCGTTCGCGCCCGTTGTTCAATTCCTCTCCGCGGCCCAGGCAGAGAAAGACCCCGAGGTCGAGATCGGCGGCCACGTCGGCCAAGCTCCCCTCGTTGACCAGGGCGGCCCGGCGTCTCGTGAGCTCTCCCTCGGCCGAGTCGGGGAGGCGTTCCATCAGGGTCTCGGCGATCACCAGGTCGAGCACCGCGTCCCCCAGGAATTCCAGGCGCTCGTTGTGGCCGGGGGTCTCGTGGTGTTCATTGACGTACGAGCGGTGGACCAGCGCCCGCTCCAGCAGGCCGGGATCGTGGAAGCTGTATCCCAGCCGCCCGACCAGGGTTTCCAGGTCGACGGCGTCACGTGAGTCGGTCATGCCCGGAGTCATACCCGCTGGCCGGTGTCGCCGCAAGAACGGGCTGCCCGGACTTCATCCGCAGTGTACCTTTCGAAACGAAATCATCAACAACTGCCGATGGCGGCCTGGACGCCAGACCAGGCGGGGGCAAGTAGCGGATCCCTCCAACTTGTTCCAACTTGTTCCAACTTGGTCGCCAACTTGGTTGGGACTACGTGGATCCGCCAACTTGGTTGGGACTACGTGGATCAGTTCGGCATCATTTGGTTTTCGCAAAGG
>CAYZAI010000058.1:0-16993 GCA_964476305.1 uncultured Myxococcales bacterium | reverse complement strand
GTGGTCAACCGCTTCTTCGTGCCGTGGCTCAACGAGAACGTGCGCCTGCTCGAGGAGGGGGTGGCGGACATCGCCACCATCGAGGAGACATGCAAGCGCTTCTTCGGCATCGGCATGGGGCCCTTCGTGCTGATGAACGTCACCGGGGTGCCGATCGCGAAGCACGCCTGCAAGGGTCTGGCCTCGGAGCTGGGGCCGTTCTACGCGCCGTGCGAGCTGCTGAAGAAGCAGGTCGAGAGCAGGAAGAGCTGGGAGATCGAGGGCGAGCCGTCGGAAAAGGGCGTCGCCGAGATCGAGCGACGGATGCTGGGCGTGGTGCTGCTGGTGGCGGCCTCGCTGGTGGACGAGGGCGTGTCCTCGGCCGAGGACACCGACATCGGCGCCATGGTGGGCCTGCGCTGGCCCCGGGGGCCCTTCGCCCTGGCCAACCGCATCGGCATCGGCCAGGCGGTGGAGGCCGCCGCTGACGTGGCCCGGCGCCACGATCTGCCCCTGCCGTCCCTGCTCGCGGGCCGCGCCGAGCCCTTCGCGCTCCAGGCCGTGAGCCTGATCGTGGAGGACGGCCTGGCGCGGATCACCATGAACCGCCCGAACGCGATGAACGCCCTCGATCCCGAGACCGTCGCCTCCCTGGCCCGGGCATTCGACGCCGCGGCCGCGGATCCGGCGGCGACGGCGATCGTGCTCGAGGGCCGGGGCAAGGCCTTCGTGGCGGGGGCGGACATCAAGTTCTTCATCCGGGGCATCGACGATGGCGACATCCCGCGGATCGTGGACTTCACGCGCGTGGGCCAGGAGCTTTTCTTGCGCATCGACCGCTGTCCCAAGCCCGTGGTGGCCCGGCTCAACGGCCTGGCCCTGGGCGGCGGCGCCGAGCTGGCCCTGGCCTGCGACGCCATCGTGGCCGAGCCGGGGGCGTCGATCGGCTTCCCCGAGACCGGGATCGGCATCTACCCGGGCCTGGGCGGCACCCAGCGGCTGGTGGGGCGGACGGGCCTGGCCGTGGCTCGCAGCCTGGTCCTCACCGGCGACGTGCTCCCCGCGGCCAGGGCGGCGGATCTGGGCCTCGTCGATCGCGTCGCGCCATCCGGGGCGTCGATGGATGCCGTCCGGCAGCTGCTCGCCGATGGCGCCGTCGAAGCCGGCGAGGGCGCGGGCGGCCTGGCGCGGCCCGGCGCGGCCAAGGCGGCCGTCGAGGCCCTGTACACCGACGGGAACGTCGCCGCGATGCTGGACGGCACGTTCCAGCCGACGGACGACGCCGCGGGCAAGGCGTACAAGAAGCTCCGCGCCAAGGCGCCGGTCGCCCTGAAAATGGCCGACGAGCTGATGCGAAAGGCGCCTTCGACCCCCATCGCCGAGGGCGTGGAGCTGGAGCTCGGCGGCCTGCCCCGGATCTTCTCCACCAAGGACGCCCGCGCGGGCCTCGGCAGTGTCATCGACCGCACCCGGCCGACCTACGAGGGCCGGTAGCTTCCGTTCCACCTCCAACCACGAAACAGGATACCGATGGGCATGCAGCAGGACGACAAGCCGACCTTCAACGCGGCCGACTGGTTCATCGACCGCAACATCCGGCAGGGCCGCGGCCACCGGACCGCGCTCCACTTCCGCGAGCGGCGCTACACCTACAACGACCTGCAGAAGATGGTAAACAAGACCGCCAACGCCCTGATCGACCTCGGCGTGCGCATCGAGGACCGGGTGATGATGGTGCTCCTCGACACGCCCGAGTTCTACGCCTGCTTCTTCGGGGCGATGCGCATCGGCGCCGTGCCGGTGCCGATCAGCACGATGATGACCCCCGAGGACTACCACTACTTCCTCAACGACAGCCGGGCCAAGGTGGTGATGGTCAGCGAGAGCCTGGTGCCCGTGCTCTACCGGGTTTCCGGAGACCTGCCGTACCTGCGCGACATGATCGTGCTCGAGGAGGGCGTCGGCGCGCAGCTGCCGTTCAAGCAGAAATACCGCCGCGCCCCGGCCGTGGCCAAGTCCGCCCCCACCACCCGCGACGACGTGGGGTTCTGGCTCTACTCCTCGGGCAGCACGGGCTCGCCCAAGGGGACGATCCACTCCCACCACGACCCCGTGGTCTGCTCCGAGGGCTTCGCCAAGGGCGTGCTCGGCCTGAACGAGGACGACATCGTGCTCTCGGCGGCGCGGCTGTTCTTCGCCTACGGCCTGGGCAACGCGGGCTACTTCCCGCTGGCCGTGGGGGCCTCGGCCATCATCGGCCCCGAGCCGCCCGCGCCGAAGCTGATGTTCGAACGGCTCGTCCGCTACCGCCCGACGTTGTTCTTCGGCGTGCCGACGCTGTTCGCGCAGATGCTCGACCACGCCCAGAAGATCGACCGCGAGACGGGGCGCAGCGCCGATCCCAGCGGCGACCACGAGCTGTCGTCGGTGCGCCTGTGCGTCTCGGCCGGCGAGGCACTGCCCCCGGACCTCTACCACCGCTGGCGCGCCCGCTTCGGCGTCGAGATCGTGGACGGCATCGGCTCCACCGAGATGCTGCACATCTTCCTGGCCAACCGTCCCGGCGAGGTGCGCCCGGGCTCCACGGGCAAGCCGGTGCCGGGCTACGAGATCCGGCTGCTCGGCGAGAACGGCGAGGAGGTCCCCGCCGGCGAGGTCGGCACGCTCCACGTCAAGGGCGAGAGCGCGGCGCAGCTTTACTGGCGCAAGCGCGACAAGACCCGCAAGACCATGGTCGGCGAGTGGATCAACACCGGGGACAAGTTCCACGTTGACGAGGACGGCTACTACTGGTGCCACGGCCGCGGCGACGACATGCTCAAGGTGGGCGGGATCTGGGTCTCGCCGGTGGAGGTCGAGCGCTGCCTCGGCGAGCACGAGGCCGTGCTCGAGTGCGCCGTGATCGGCCACCCGGACGCCGGGGGGCTGGTCAAGCCCAAGGCCTTCGTCGTGCTCAGCGACCGCTCCAGGGCGTCAGAGGCCCTGGCCGACGAGCTCAAGGCCTTCGTCCGCGAGAAGCTGGCGGCCTACAAGTACCCGCGCTGGATCGTGTTCGTCGACGAGCTGCCCAAGAACGCCAACGGCAAGATCGTGCGCTTCCGCCTGCGCGAGCTGGACGGCAAGGCGGGCTGAGGCGGGAGGTGGGTCTCAGCTCTCGCGGCGGATGACCATGGCGCTGGTGACGCCGCCGCCGACCCGTCCCGCACTTCGTTTCGACGCGAAGGCGCGGACCGGCGAAGGCGCGGACCGGCGTGCGGCCCGCGGTCCGGCGTGGTAGTATCCGACGAGAGGAAAGCGAGGTACCCGATGATCTTCCACGTTGTCGTTGAGAAGGCCGAAGACGGCTGGTACGTCGTCGAGTGCCCTGCGCTGCCCGGATGCGTCTCCCAGGGCAAGGACGAAAAAGAAGCGCTCGAGAACATCAAGGAGGCAATCACGGCCTGGCTCTGGGCCGAGGACCAGAAGGCCGCCGGTGCGCTCAGGAAGCGGCGCGGCGCCTCGCCGGTGGTGGTCGCCGTCTGATGGGGAGACTCGGAAACATCAGCGGCTCCGAGGCGGTCAAGGCCTTCCGCAGACTCGGTTGGAGCGTCGCCGGGCAGGTGGGCAGCCATGTCATTCTGGTGAAGCCCGGAATCCGGGTGAACCTCTCCGTGCCCCAGCACAGGGAACTCTCCGTCGGCACCCTGCGGGCGCTCATCCGCAACGCGGGGATCTCCGTGGACGAGTTCATCGAATCGGTTCGATGAGGCGCGACGGGATCGGAGTCGGTCTCTTTCACGACTGAAACGAGCGGGAAGGTCAGTCCGGGAGCGGCGGGATCTCAGCTCTCGCGGCGGATGACGATGGCGCTGGTGACGCCGCCGCCGACGCAGATCGACACCACGCCCGGGGGGACCATGGGCTGGAGATCGGGCTACAGGTCGAAAACGGGGAAAGCGGGGGGACACGAGATCCGATACGAAATCGGCGCTTCCGATGAGCGCCTGCTGCCACCGGGGAGAAAAGCGCAGCGCGGGTGCCCGGCTTCGACCCCTATCGGTTCTCCAGTCTTTCGAGATCGGCGAGATCCTGTGCCCGCCCGGAGGCCCGCTTGTTGGCGATCAGGTCCTCCTTGCCGATGAAGGTCGCTTCCGTCTCGCCGTATCGTCCCCGAACCGCTCGCTTGGAAATCTCTTCGAAGACCACGCCATCGATGTCGTTCAGCAGGTCCACCCGGACCGGCTCGATGCCGAACTTGATGATGTTCCCCGGGGTCGAAAACAGGCGTTCCGGCAGGGCGTCTCTCGCGAACCCGAAAGCGACGAGCGCGCGTTTCAGCCGTTCGATGTTTTCTGCGGAAAGGCGATAGAGTACGTCGATATCCTTGGTGAACCTGGGATATCCATGAAACGCGACGGCATAGCCGCCGACGACCATGTACTCAACGCGGTTCTCTTCGAACAACCGCAACAGTTCTTCGAAGTCGGGCTGGGTATTCATAGAGAAACTTCCCCGCCTCGAGGCGCAGCGCTTCGAGGAGATCCAAGGCTTCCACCGGATCCGCGACGCGTTCCGGACACGGTCGCTCCTCGCCCGGCTTTTCTACCGCTATCGTGAAGTCCATCCTGCGTTCCCCTGGCATCGCTCCGTGCAGGAGCATACCCCGCATTCCGGCTCCGATCCAGGGGGAGAGGGGCTCCTTGGGAGAGGAGGATCAGCTCTCGCGGCGGATGACCATGGCGCTGGTGACGCCGCCGCCGCCGCAGATCGACGCCGAGCCGAAACCGAGGTCACGGCTCGACTCGTACGCACCTGCAATCCAAATTGCCAATTGTCAGAACATGGGTCACGGAACCGCTTTCGAAGTCGAACGCCCAAGAGAAGTCCCAACTGATAGGAAAATGTGACGATGACCAGTAGAACCCGGCATCCGAGTTCAGAAGCGCGCTACACATCGTACTGTTTGCACACGAATCGCATGTACCAGCAGTCCCATTCCACACTCCATCGTCGCAACCTCCCAGAAGCTCGATAAAGACTAACTGATCGGGCAGATACCAGTCCGAGTGACCGGCCAGGTCCAGGTTGTCGCAGTAGTCCACGGCCTCCTGCCAATGGAAAGATCCGCTCGCCATAGGGTGCTGCCAGCAGAGACCGGAGGACGGATCGAACCGGCCTCCGGCGCACTCGTAGGGATCGCTGCCGCTGTCCGTATCGACATCCGTGTCCGCGTCGCCGTCGGTATCGACGTCCGTGTCGGCATCGGCGTCCGTATCCACGTCAGCATCGGTATCAGCATCAGTTCCAACTTCGGAATCTTTCCCCGGGGAGGCGTCGTGCCAGCATGAGGTCAGTCCGAGCGCCAGTAGCCCGATCCGCGCCAGTGTCGCGATCGTTCCGAGAGACTCGGCACGAGAACCTCCAACGCCTGATCGTTCTCCTGCCATCTGCTGCTTCTCAGAGCGCCCTCGCGCAGCGGAAACCCCACGTTGTGTATTGTTCGAACGTCTCCAATGCAACACGGTTCGCCGCACGCAGAGACACGGCAGAAGACTCGAAGTCTCCACCGCGCAATACTCGACCACTTCCGGGAGGTCCCTCCCACGCGCTGCCGTCGTCCGGCGCTCCATCGTAGCTCGAGTGCCACCAGTCTCGAACCCACTCCCACACGTTACCGGCCATGTCGCACAAGCCCTGGGCCGTGTTCCCGTTCGGCTTCGAGCACACGGCCCACGTGCCCCAGGCATCGCACCCGCTTTCGTACGAGTCGTCGTCCATCACCGCGTACTCGCAGGTAGCCTCCTCGTCGCCCCAGGGGTAGGTGATGTCCTGGCCTCCGCCCCTGGCTGCGTATTCCCATTCCGCCTCGCTCGGCAGGCGCCCCCCCACCCACTGGCAGAAGTCCACCGCCTGGTACCAATCCACGCAGTTCATCGGATGGTTCTCGTGGCCGGAAGATGCGCCGTTGCACCACCACCACCACCACGATCCCAAGTCCGGTTCCGTGCACGCGAATGCGGCCACGCACTCGGCGTACTGCGCTACCGTCACCTCGGTCCCGGTCATCTCGAACGAAGGCACCGCGACCTCGTGCACCGGCTGCTCGTTCGGTTCCATCTCCGAGCCCATCTCGAAAGTGCCCCCCTCAATGGTCACCCAGATAAGATCGGGGCACTCGTCTCCCTGGCAGGGCTGGATTCCCGTGTCCGTCCCGGTTTCCGTGTCGGTGTCCGCGTCCGCATCCGTGTCACCATCGGTGTCGCTATCGGAATCGGCATCGGTGTCCGTGTCGGTGTCGGTGTCGGAATCCGCGTCCGCGTCCGCGTCCGCATCTGCGTCGGTATCGGCATCGGTATCGACGTCCGAATCTGTGTCCATGTCGGAATCGGTATCGACATCAGCGTCCGCGCCGACTCCGGAATCGTTCCCCGGGGAGGAATCGTGCCAGCAGGAGGTCAGTCCAATAGCCAGGCTTCCGATCAATAGGCCAAATTGATCTGTTGCTACTTTGTGTTGTTTTATCTTGCTAGAAAGCATCTCTATGGTTCCACCGGCGGCCAATTAATGGTCTCCATTCTGCTATAGACACCGTAAGGTCCACCTCCCGGATTGGTAGTTCCCGGGCAACAATGCTGATTTAGCGATTCCCAACTGGAAACGAGGTGCCAGAAATTGAGTTCTCCGTTTTCGAAATGGAAGTAGTCATCGGAAGAACCATGTACTATCTGGTTTCCGTAACCATCTGCTCTTTGCAAACAATTCTCCGTCTCTTCATAGTCGTAAAGCGCCTGCTTCTCTGACATTTCCCACGGAGCGGCCAGAGGCGCCGTCCGATAAAGGACTACCAATATTTTATAAAGCATTACAATCTCTGGTCGCTCTATCCCATTTTGGTCTTCCGTTCCATCTCTGACAAGAGCAAGCGACAACGGGTAGAATCCAAACGACGGCATCCCATCAATATACGCGCAGTTCTCTGGCGGATAGTGGATTGGAGGATCCAGCGTTTCGCAACCCCGGCTCGTCTCGGACAACTCGTCGCAGGGTACTTCCCCGTTCCAATCCCCGTCTGGAAGAGGTATCGCTTGGTGTTCGTCCCTCGACCACGAAAGCAACTCCGGATTCTCGTCGTTCGCGTCCGTGTAGTACCAGATCTTGGGCTTGCCGCTGTTGTCAACAAGCCCGATCTCCTCTGCCTTGATGAACCCGATGAAAAGCGGCGATATGGGAGTCGGCCTCATTTGTCCGTACAAGAAAAGCCCTCCGTAGCCGATTTCCTCGTTGTACAACTCGCACATCTGGCTGTCCGGAGCATAGGCGGGATTGATCCCGTCACCGACGCACATCGATTTCAAATCGTAAGGACCGACCTCCACCAGAGATGCCCCGATGAACCGCCCCGCAGTGTCCGGCCCGTATTCCGCTATTCGGTTCTCGCAGTCCAGATAACGGAAGCCGCTTTCAGAAAGCGGTACAGCGCCCAGAATGCCACCTCCGTAGCAGGCAAAGAAACTAATACCGTCGAACGAACAGGCGATATGAGTCACCGGCGTTAATCAGTCGGAGATTCGTTGTGGACACCGGGTATCCCGATGCCCAAGAAGGTGCCTGCAGCCTGTGAAAAAACGGTGAGGTCAATCCCATCGGTCGGATCGTCGTCGACCGAGACGGCTATGGCGTCGTTCCTCACCGCACCGGGATCGCAAAGGAACTCCGTTATCGGGTCGTCACACCAGTCGGGATCCTGTTCGTAGTAGGCGCCAACCGTCAGACCCCGGACCCAGGTGTCACCCATGTAGAAGAAAGTCCGATTCCAAAGCCGTGTATTTGCCCCCATGTCCACGCCGCCCACCTTGTCGCTGTTCCACACCGGGCCGTTATATTCCTGGTCCGAGACGGTGCTATGAATGTCGTCTGTTGGCCACGTTGTGAGATCGTCGGGGAAATAGTACTCGGTACACTTCTTGTTCGAATCGCTCCAACTGGAGCTCTTCGACCAGTGTGCACCGAGCAACCAGCGCTGGTTGTCGTACCCGCACCGCTCGGGATGGGGCAGATCCGGAATGCCGATTCGGAGATCGGGCAGCAGGTCGAAGCCGGGGAAAGCGGGGCGAACGAGATCCGAGACGAAATCGGCCAGCTCGAGGATGCCCCACCGTGAGAGATCGGCCCAGAGCCTCGCTTCCACTTCGGCGACCGTGTAGCGCTCCGGATTCCGGTTCACGGTGTCCACGTACGCCAGGAGCCCGGAGTCGGCGAGCGCCTGGGGCATATCCCAAGGTGTCTCCCAAGTGACCTGCTGCGGAGCCACCATCTGCAGGAGTCTGTCGAACAGTCGCCAGGCTTCGGCCGTGTACCGCCTAGTGTCGTAGACGCCGGTGGCCGCCACCCGCTGCGAGGCATCGAACAGGACGGCGATCTCGTCGAAGCTCCGCGAGCTGTAGTAGAGCTTGCTCACCCCTTCCGTCACGTCGGCGGCGGCGATCCCGTAGATCGTGTACGTCGAAGTGTACACATCCGGTTCGCGGCCGACGTACCAGGAGTACTCGTCGATGCCGGCCGAGACGGACTCGACGAAGCTGGCTCCCACGTAGCCGCAGTCCTCCGTCGTCACGAGCCCGAAGCGGTACGAGTACCAGAAGTCCCAGTACTCGACGATCAGCACGGGCTTGCCCGAGCTCTTGATGTTGTTGATGCCCGAGGTCGAGACGTTCGGCGCGAACTCAGTCAGGATGACGACGTCGTAGGGCGCGAGGTTGAGCGTTCCCGTGACCTGGTAGTCCTTCTTCACCGTCACCGTGTACGCCCCGCTGGAGAGCAGGTGGTTCTTGATGATCGTCTCCTGCTGGTAGTACCCGTTGGCCACGAAGAGGACGGACTGCGGCTCGGGCGGGTCGAGGGCGGACGACGTCGCGGGCAGGAGCAGCAACGAAAACGCGAACACGATCCCCGCGAGGATCGATTCATTCGCCCCCCCCATGTTTCGTCCTGTTCACGTGGCGCATGGTGTCCCCTCCTGGTGAAAGTGCCGGTGCTATCCAGTCCAAGAGTCTAGCATACGGACAAGGAGACCGGGTGAAAAACGATGAGTTGGGGGCGGAACTACGGCTCAGCTCTCGCGGCGGATGACCATGGCGCTGGTGACGCCGCCGCCGCAGCGGCCGTCCACTTCAAGCCCGCGCCTTTTTTCCTTTGCGCCAGGAGGCGAGAAACGCTAATACGCTCCCGGCGAGCGGCTCGCTGGGAGGCGCTCGGAAACAACAGCTTCACAGGGAGAAACGGCATGGGCAAGGTAGGAATCATCGGCGTCGGTCAGAGTGCCTTCGTCCGCGGCTACCCGGGGTCGATCCGCGAGCTGGCGTTCGAAGGGTTCAGGGAGGCCCTGAAGGACGCCCGGATCGACGCCAAGCAGATCGAGGCATCGATCATCGCCTCGGCGCCGGAATACGACAAGCAGAGGTCACCCGCCGGGGTGATCGCCGAGTACTGCGGCCTTGTCCCCGGGCCGACGTTCTACCTCGAGTCGCTGTGCTCCTCGAGCAGCGCTGCGGTCAAGGTTGCCTACGCGATGGTCAAGGCCGGCCTGCACGACGTGGTGGCGGTGATCGGTTTCCAGAAGATGTCCGAGATCTCATCGGCCGAGAGCCAGGAGCGCATGGGTCGCGGCGCTGACATCCAGTGGGAGTCGCCGTTCGGCACGATGATGCCGGCCTACTATGCGATGTACGCGCAGGCGCACATGGATCGCTACGGAACGACCCTCGATGATCTGGCGCGGATCCGGGTCAAGGCGGCCACCTACGGCCAGATCAACGACAAGGCCGTCTACCGCAAGCCGGTAACGATGGAGATGTTCACCGAGCCCGAGAGCAAGATGGCCAACGCGGTGGCCAAACCGCTGAGGGTCGGGGATTGCTGCGCCAATGCCGACGGCAGCTCCTGCGTGATCGTGGCCAGCGAGGAGCGGGCCCGGGCCCTGTGCGACAAGCCGGTCTGGATACTCGGGGTGGGGTCCGCCTCGGAGACGGTCAACCTTGCCGGCCGCGATCTGTTCACCGGCCTCAGCGCGGCCCGGATCGCTGCCGAGCAGGCCTATCGCATGGCCGGCATCGTTCCGAAAGACGTGGACCTCGCCGAGGTGCACGACTGTTTCACCATCGCCGAACTGATGGCCTACGAGAACCTGGGCTTCGCCGAGCCCGGCGGGGGCAGGGAGCTGATCGCCTCCAAGGAAACCTATCGCGAGGGGTCGATCCCGATCAACGTGGACGGCGGCCTGCTGTCCAAGGGGCATCCCATCGGTGCCACCGGCGGATCGCAGATCCGCACGATCGTGCTGCAGTTGCGCGGCGAGGCTGGCGAGATGCAGGTGAAGGATCCCGGGATAGGCCTCGTGCACAATATCGGCGGCGTGGGCCTTTACAGCAACGTGACGATTTTCGGGAGGTGAGCCATGCCCAGGAACGAAGTCGACCAGCGCTTCGAGAAGTTCGGTACGGTGAGCTTCACCGCGATCACCAAGACCAACGATTTCGTCGGCAACCTGGCCCATGGGCGGGTGACCGGCACGAGGTGCAAGACCTGCGGAGCGATCTGGTTCCCGCCGCGCGCCGACTGCGCCAAGTGTCTGGACAGCCAGATGGAGTGGTTCGACATCACCGGCGACGGCGCGCTGGTGAGCTTCAGCGAGCTGCAGTTCGCCCCGGTGGGGTTCGAGGGCGATCTGCCCTACACCATCGCCCTTCTGGACTTCGGCGACTACAAGGTCTTCGGGCGCATCTCCAAGGACCTGCCCTACGACGAACTGCGGATCGGAATGCGGATGAAGACCGAGGTCCGGGAGCTGACCGAGGGCCGGCTGACCTACGTCTTCACAAAGGCGTGATCAGGCGATGAGCTGACCGCCGTCGACGTTGAGCACCTGTCCGGTCACGTGGCGCGAGGCGTCCGAGGCGAAGAACGCCACGACGTTGGCGACCTCCTCGGGCTGCCCGAGGCGCCCCATGACGATCTCCTGCAGGGACTTGTTCTTCGCCTCTTCCGGCATCTGCGCGACCATCTCGGTCTCGATCAGGCCCGGGGCCACGGCGTTGACGTTGATGTTCTTGCTGCCCAGCTCACGGGCCAGGGTCTTGGTGTAGCCGATGATCCCACCCTTGGAGGCGGTGTAGTTGCTCTGGCCGAACTTGCCACGGATGCCGTTGATCGACGTCACGTTGACGATCTTGCCGTAGGCCTGCTCGCGGAAGACGGGGATCGCGGCGCGGCAGTAGTTGAAGTAGCCCTTGAGGTTGACCTCGATCACCTTGTCCCACTGTTCCTCGGTCATCTTCCACGAGACGCCGTCCCAATTGATTCCCGCGTTGCAGACCAGGATCTGCAGGCCGCCCAGAGTCTCGCGGACCTGGGTCACCATCTTCTGCGCGTCGTCGAAGCTGGCGACGTCGGCCTTGACCGCCAGGGCGCGGACACCGAGCTTCTCGCACCGCTCGACCACGGCCTTGGCCTCGGTGTCGTGCTTTCGGTAGTTGATGGCGATGTTGGCGCCGAAGCTGGCGAGCCTGGTGGCGATGGCCGTGCCGATGCCCAGGCTCCCGCCGGTGACGATGGCGGTCTTTCCCTTGAGGTCGATCATGTTCGCTCCTTGGAGTCCGCGCTCGCGGCGCGGGTGCGACCGGCGTTTCAGCCGGAGACCTTGACGATCACAGCGCCACCGGTGTCTCCCGCGGCACAGCCGGTGAACATCCCCAGGCCTCCACCCTTCACCGCGAGCTCCTCGATCAGCTCGATCACCGAGCGCAGCGCGGTCGGTCCCTGGGGGTGGCCCCAGATATAGGAGCAGCCGAAGTTGTTGATCTCCTGCTGTGGGAAGCCGAGCTTCTTGGAGACGAGCACGTCGTTGATGGTGAACGGGTTGTGGGTCTTGAGCGCCTTGAGGTCCGAGACCTTGATCCCGGCGTCGGCCAGGGCCTTCTCGGCGGCGGGCACCATCGCCGCGCCCATGAACCCCTTCTTCACGCGGGCCGTGCCCACGCCGATGAGCTGGATCGTGATCTTGGGATCCTTGGCGTAGTCGGCGGCGCGCTCCTTCGTGGTCAGGATCATGCCGCTGTTCCCGTCCGCCGGGTGGGTCTGGGTGCCGCCTGTCACCGTGCCCTCGGGGAGCACCGGCCTCATGCCGGCCAGCCCCTCCGGCGTCGCCGTGGTGCAGCCCTCGTCGAGGGCGATGGTCTTGGCGCGCTTGCCCCTGCCGACCTCGACCGGGATCAGGAACCGCTTGAGGAAAGCGGCATCGTCCTTGAGAGCATCCTGGTACTGCTCACAGCGGCGCAGCGCGGCATCCTCCATCTCGCCGCGGGTGATGCCGTGCTCCTTGGCCACGTTCTCGGCGGTCTGGATCATCGCGTTCTTGGCCCAGGGATCGTAGCCGAAGTTGTCCCAGACCCAGTCCTCGTGGTCGCCCGTGGCACCGGGCTTGTCCTGACGCGGGAAGTAGAGGTGCGGGCCGTTGGAGCAGCGATCCGTGGCCACGGCCAGGGTCACGCCGGAGAACCCGCTGTCGAGATCCTCGCCGGCCATGCGCATGATCATGATGCCGGTGATGCAGGCCTGGCCCACCACCGGGCCCGTGGCGTGTCCCATGCCCAGCAGGCCGGAGATCCACGGTCCACCGTAGAAGCACGACGGCTGCGGGATCGTCTGGCCGAGGTAGAGGTTGTCGATCTTCTGGGGATCGATCTTGTTCAGCTCGAAGAACTTGCGGCCGGTCTCGCCGGCGAGCTCGATGGCATGGAGGTTGGCGAAGCTGCCCTGCCACCGCGAGAAGGGGCTGCTCCAGTAGGCGCCGTAGGGGATGAATACATTCTTGAATGCCATGGGATTCTCCTTCGTGCCTGTCAGGCGTTTTTCCAACTGGCCTTTCGTTTCTCGAGGAACGCGGCGATGCCCTCGTTGGCATCCGCGGTTTCCATCAGCTTGTCGACGTAAAGCCGTTCCATCTCGTCGAGGGTCCGGCCGAGGCTGGCATGCCAGCCGGCGCGCACGGCCCGGTTGGCGCAGCGCAGGGCCGCGGCGCTCTTCGGCAGCAGGTGCTTTTCCAGCAGCTCGCCGAGCAGCGCCTCGCCGTCGTCGGCCACGCCGTGGACCAGACCCCAGTCACAGGCGGTCCTGGCGTCGATGGAGCGTCCCGTGAGCACCAGGTCATCGGCGCGGAGCTGCCCTATGATGCCGGGCAGGATCGCCGAGGCCACGGGCGGCAGCACGGCGAGCTGGATCTCGGGCTGGCCGAACTTCGCCGAGGGCTCGGCCAGGATGAAGTTGCAGAAGGACGCCAGCTCCATTCCGCCGCCCAGGCACTGGCCGCGGACGAGGGCGACGAGGGGCGTCTCGCAGGCCAGCAGCTCATTGAACATGGCGTGGAAGCCCGCGATCATCGCCGGGGCCTGGTCTTTCTGGTGCTCGGCCACGCTGGCGCCGAAGCAGAAGTGCTTGCCCGCGCCGGCGAAGACGATCGCCTTCAGGTCGCGGCTCGCGCCCTCGGCGCCGAGGCAGGCTCGGATCTCGGCCATGGTCTGTCCGTCGAGGATGTTGGCCGGCGGGCTGTCCAGGGTGATGCGCAGCACCTGCCCGGCGCAGGTAGTCTCGATGCTGATTTTCTCGTAGGTTTCGCCCATGGTTGGCCTCCCGTTGTCTTCGAACCACCGAGCAGCGCTCGTTTTTTTCATGCGCCCGAGGGGCTGTCAAGGGAATGAGCGCGCCCTTCTACCCGAGGAACCAGGGCCGCACCGCGTAGCCTTCGCGGACGGCAGAGGCCGTGCCCCCGTGGACAAGCGCCCCGCCGCGATTGGCGTTGCCGGGGATCCCGGTCCAGAACCGAAGCCCGTCGAGCGCGTCGGAGGCCACGGTGATGCCCGACTTCACTTCCACGGGTATCTGCCGGGCGCCGAGATCGACGATCACGTCCACCTCGTGTCCGGTGGCGTCGCGCCAGTGGAAGAGCGGCGCCGGCCGTCCGGCGTGGACGAACGCCTTGGACAGTTCGCCGACCACGAAGCTCTCGAAGATCGCGCCGCGCAGCGGGTGCGCCTCCAGCGCGGCGGGGCTCGGAATGCCGAGCAGGTGGCAGGCCAGGCCCGTGTCGAGGAAGTGCAGCTTGGGTCGCTTGCGCACCCGCTTGCGGAAGCTGCGGTAGTAGGGCGGCAGCAGCGTCACGAGGTATCCGGTCTCGAGGGCGCCCAGCCATTGGCGCGCGGTCGGCTGACTGACGCCCACGTCGGCCGCGAGGGAAGACAGGTTGAGCTCCTGACCGGTCCGCGCGGCCGTGAGCCTGAGGAAACGATCGAAGGCCGCCAGGTCCATCACCCGCAGCACGTCGCGAAGGTCGCGTTCGACGTAGGTCCGCTGGAAATCGGAAAGCCAGTGCGTCGGATCGAGGCCCTGGTCGTGGATGCGCGGAAAGAAGCCGCGCCACAGCGTGTCCCACGGCTCCAGGGCCGGCGGCTCGATCTCGGGGATGGCTCGCGAGTCGAGAGCGTCCGGGTCGAGAGCCGGCCGTCCGGTCAGCTCACCGAGGGACAGCGGCAGGAGTTTGAGCAGCGCCGTGCGGCCGGCCAGGGTCTGTGACACCCGCTCCATGAGCAGCAGGTTCTGCGACCCGGTGAGGACGAACCGTCCGGGACGAGCGTTCTCGTCCACCGAGACCTGGATGTACGACAGCAGGTCCGGTGCGCGCTGCACCTCGTCGAGGACGACATCCCCGCGCAGGGTCGCGAGAAAACCGAGGGGGTCCTCGACGGCCGCGGCCCGCTGGTCGGGCCGCTCCAGGGATACGTACTGGTGGTCGGGGAAGGCGTGGCGGACCAGAGTCGTCTTGCCGGACTGTCGGGGCCCGGTGAGGGTGACCACCGGCATGGTCGCCGCGGCGTCGGTGAGGCGGGACAGCAATTGACGGCTGAACATTCCGAAATAATTGACGAAAAATGATGGGTTGTCAATTATAATAAAAGTTTTTCAATTTGACATTCCAGTGGTCTCCGCTGTCGTTCTTCACGCGCACGACGAGGGCGAGCAGCTCAGAAGTCGGGCGTCAGGACCACGCGGCGGTCGAGCCGGCCGTGGTGGGCGTCGTCGAAGGTCTGCGCGATGGTGGACAGCGGCCGGGTCTCGACGAACGGGCCGAGCTGGATCTTCCCGTCCTGGACCATCTTCAAGACTTTCGGATAGTGCTCGGGCTTGCAGCCCCAGGTGCCGATCATCTCGGCGTCGAAGGCCATCAGCTTCGAGATGTTGTACTGCATCGTGGCCACCGAGTAGCCCACGACGACAAGCTTGCCCACGAATGACAACAGGCCCAGGGCCAGCTCCTGGCCGGGACCGGAGCCGCTGACCTCGAAGATCTTCCAGCCATAGTTGTGGGGGATCTTCCGCTCCTTGCAGAAGGCCTTGATCTCGTTCTTGATCGCCTTGACGTCCTTGTCCTTGGGGTTGATCACCAGGTCCGCGCCGAAGTCGAGCATCTTCTTCAGCTTGTCCTCGGCCACGTCGATGCCGATCACCGCGCCGGCGCCGAAGGCCTTGGCGATCTGCACCATGTACGAGCCCACGCCGCCCGCGGCGCCGGTGACGATCACGTTGTCGCCCGGCTGGAGGTCGCCCCGCGTTGCCGCCTGGTAGGGCGTGGTCACCGCGTCGGCGACGATGGCCAGGTGCTCGAGGGGGATGTCTCCGCGGCTCTCGACGACGCACAGGTCCGCCGCCGGCACCGGGATGTGGCTGGCGAAGCCGCCGTAGATGCCGAGGCTGTTGCCGGGCATCTTCTGGGCCAGGCAGCGGTTGCCCCGGCCGGACTTGCAGATCGCGCACTCGTTGCAGGGCATCACCGCCGGGATGATGACCTCCTTGCCGAGCATGTCCGGCTCGCCGGCCACCACCCGGCCGCTGATCTCGTGGCCGAGGGTCAAGGGCGGCTGGTTCACCGTGGGCACGCCGAAATAGAAGTACGAGATGTCGGTGTGGCACACGCCGCAACCCGCCACCTCGACAAGCACCTCGCCCGGCCCGAGTTCGGGCACCGGCACCTCGGCGCGCTCGATGACGCCCGGGATCTTCTCGCCGGTCTCCTTGTTCTTGCTCCACGGCCGGACCATCTGCCAGCACTGGATCGTCTTCGGTACGTTCGCCATCTGCGCTCCCTCACTTCGGCTTGCCGAGCACGTGCTCGAACAGTTTCTCGTCCACGGTCTCACCCGCCGCCAGCAGGCGCCGGTACTCGATGAAGTCGATGGTGTCCTGGCCGGTGATCTTCTTGGTGTTGAAGGCGCCGAAACCGAGGAACGCCTCGCTGGACATGTTGGTCGCCAGCCAGTGCCGGTAGCCGGCCTTGCCCTGGTCCCAGAAGAACTTCTTCTTCTGCCGCACCGAGTCGATCGACATCTGCAGGCAGTGGGGAAAGAGGTTGGTGAAGGTCCACAGGATCCGGCCGACCTCCTTGTCGAGCAGCTCGAAGTCGGTCGTGGCTTCCTTGACGAGGGCGCGGGCCTGCTTGGCCTCGTCGCCCGTCCTGAACTCGCCGTAGGCGATCTCGCCGTCCTTGAGGTACTCGTCGGTGATCACCTGCGGGTTGCGCAGCCACCTGCCGTCCTTCTTGATCACCGGCACGGCCTTCGAGACCAGGCCCAGGCGCAGCATCTTGTAGGCGCTCCACATCTCGCACGAGATGCAGTTCCACATCGCCAGCTCCATCGGCAGCATCCACGGCAGGAAGTCCACCGAGCCGCCCACCGGAGCCGAGCCGTGCCTGGGGCCCGCCTGGCCGAAGATCGCCAGGTCCGAGGCGATGGCCAGATCGCAGGCCATGCCGATCTCCTGGCCGCCGGCCACGCGCATGCCGTTGACGCGGCAGATCACGGGCTTCTTGCAGTTCAGGATCGAATCGACCATGCCGTTGAACAGGTCCATGTACAGGGCGTACTCGGTGGGGCGCAGCGAGTAGTACTCGGAGTACTCCTTGGTGTTGCCGCCGGTGCAGAACGCCTTG
>CAYZAI010000057.1:0-17149 GCA_964476305.1 uncultured Myxococcales bacterium | reverse complement strand
CCAGGTGATCGCAGTCGCGGCGGGATGCCATCACAACCTGGCGCTCAAGGCCGACGGTAGCGTCTGGTCCTGGGGACTCAACCAGTTCGGCCAGCTCGGCGACGGCACCGAGTTCGGCCGGAACGTTCCGGTGCGGGTCAAGGGGCCGGACGGCGCGGGCTTCTTCGCCGACGCAGCGGGCATCGCCTGCGGTGCCAACCAGAGCTTTGTCGTGAAGAAGGACGGTACGGCGTGGGCCTGGGGCATGAACTTCTTCTGCGAAACGGGCACCGGCAAGCAATGGCACACCAAGAACTACCAGGTAGTGGACGAACGCATTCACCTGCCCACGCCGATGAGCGGTCCGGAGGGCCAGGGATCCCTGTCCGGTGTTGCCGTCCTGGAAGGAGGCTGTTCTCATGGGGTAGCCGTGCTGCAGGACGGTACGGTTCTGACCTGGGGCGGCAGCCGCAATGGTCAGATCGGCGACGGCACCACGCGTGCGTGGATGAAGGGCGGCAAGTACCTGCAGGCGACCGGCGGCATGACCGCCAAGCAGTTGAAGAGGAGCGGGGCCCGGAAGATGGAGTGCCGGCCGAGTCCGGTGCCGGTTCCGGTGCCCGGCGTGCGCGTGATGGACGCGTTAGCAAAACTCGCCGGCATCGGCAAGGACGATCCCCAGGCCGTGCGGAAGATCAGCGAACTGTACGGCGACGAGGAGGAGTTGGTGCGCCTGGGGGCAGTGAAGGCCCTGGAGCGCATCGGCGCGGCGCGCCAGGACGTCGCCGCCGTGTTGATCCGCGCGCTGGGGGAAGACAAGGTCTCCCTCGTGCGCCAGCACGCCGCCGAGGTCCTGGGCAACGGCGGCCAGGCCTCGCCGGAGGCGATCGCCGCGCTTATCAAAACGCTGGAGGACAAGAACGAGAGCGTCTGCACGAGCGTCGTGAGGGTGCTCGGAACCTGCGGTCCGGCGGCAGCGAAAGCGGTGGGGCCGCTGCGGGCCGCCGCCCGGGCGCGGGGCGACTCGAGATGCGTCATCAACCGCGATATCTTCCATGCCCTCGGCAAGATCGGCGAGGCGGCCGTGCCGCCGCTTGTCGAGATCGTCGCGAAACACGAGAGCCTCTGGACGCGGAAATTCGCCATCGGAGCATTGGGAGAGATGGGGCCGGCCGCCGCCAAGGCCGTGCCCACCCTGATGACCGCGCTCGGCCACACCGGGACGGAGAGCGACGACGTCATGATTCGATTCTCGGCCGCCAAGGCATTGGGTCAAATCGGTCCCGCGGCATCCGCCGCCATCCCCGCCCTCGAGAAGACCCTCAAGGACAAGACCCGGCAGAAGAGCTACGTGGTAAGCGATGCCGCCGCTGAGGCTCTCAAGCTGATCCGCAACGTCAAACCCAAGGACAACAAGAATAAAACCAATTCGTGAAAACCAAGGAGATAACTTCATGAGAACTGCAATCGCAATCCTGATCTCAGTCCTGACGGCGGCTGTTTCCGCTGCTCCAGCTCAGGAAGCAGGGAAAAATGTACCCGCCTTCCCCGGTGCCGAGGGTTTCGGCGCGGGCGCCACCGGCGGTCGCGGCGGCCGGGTCATAAAGGTCACCAATCTCAACTCTGACGGCCCGGGCAGCCTGGCCGCCGCCTGCGCGGCGACCGGCCCGCGCATCGTGGTCTTTGACGTCAGCGGAGTTATCAAGGGCAACGTAAAGATCGGTGGATCCAATATCTATATCGCCGGTCAGACCGCGCCCGGCGCGGGCATCACTTTGTCCGGCCGGTTGATGTGCGGAGGCCTGCGCGATGTCATCATCCGCTTCCTGCGCTGCAGGCCGACATACGGAGAGTCCGGCGGCGGGAACGGCGACTGCACACAACTCGGTCACAGCGATCGCATGATCCTGGATCACGTTTCCGTATCCTGGGGAAACGACGAGAATATGGATTTCTGCGGATGCAAAAACTTGACAGTCCAATGGTGCGCCATCGAGCCTTCGCGCGTTGCCTTCCAGAAGAGCGGCATTCACAACTACGGCATGATCCTGGGTTACGTCGCTGGTGATGCGACTCTGCATCACAACCTCTGGGCGCATCACTCCGAACGCGCTCCGCTCTGCGGCCTGGACACCGTGGACCACCGCAACAACGTCATCTACAACGTCATGTGGGCGCTGCAATATCACCCGCCCAGGATGAACCGCCGCAACAAGCGCATGTACCACACGAATCTCGTGGGATGCTACTTCAAGGACGGGGCCGCCGGACCGGTGGGCATACGCCCCTGGCTCCCGCCGCTCAACCGCGCCGTACCCGGGATCTCCGACTGGAAGAAAGTGCAGATCTACGGCCAGAAGAACTTCTTCGACCGGACCGGCAAGGACGGCGAATACTGCGACTACGATCCGGAGGTGATGCGGGGACACGGCATCAAGAAGGGCTCGAAATACTGGGTCGCGGAACCCTGGCTGGTCCCGCCGGTCACCACTCACGACGCCAAGGAGGCCTACCGTTTGGTCCTGGCCCAATCCGGCTGCCTGCCCCGCGACGCGGTCAGCAAACGGACCATGCGCGAGCTCCGCACCGGCGCGGGTTACTGGGGACGCTTCGTCCCCAAGGGCGGGTTGATGGAGGGCCTCACACCGGGCAAGGCCGCACCCGACGCAGATAACGACGGCATGCCCGATGCGTGGGAAAAGACCCACGGCCTCAACCCCAACGATGCGGCCGACGCGACCAAGACGGTCCCCGCCGGCGCCTCCAAGGAAGACCGCCACAAGGGCTATACGTACATCGAGTATTACGTCAACGAATGCGCCGACAAACTTGTGGCGCAGGCCATGGCCGACGCCGAGGCCGCCAAGAACGAGCCTGCCGCGCGACCCGCGCCGGAGTCCCCTGCCGCGCCGCCTGAGATCGCCGCGGACATGAAGGTCGCCGAGACGCCAACGGTCACCGTGCCGCTGGCCGCCGGCGGCGGAAACGTCGTGGTCTTGCCTCCGAACGGCAAGCTCTACGCGTGGGGCTTGAATTGGCACGGCGAAGTCGGCGACGGCAACACGACGGACCACGATATACCCGTGAAAGTCAAGCAGCCCGCGGGCTTGCCGCCGCTGACGGACGTCGTGGAACTTTCTTCCTCCGGTCCGAACGTCGTGGCGCGCATGAAGCTCGGCACGCTGCTGGCCTGGGGCCAGAACGACCTGGGTCAGTTGGGACTGGGCGCGGTCAGCGACAAGCAGGTCGAACCGGCACAGGTAGTCGGCCCCGAAGGCCAGGGCGCGCTCGACGGAATCGTCACGGTCTCGGCGGGTCCGTATCATACGCTCGCTGTCAGGAAGAACGGTACGGTCTGGGCCTGGGGCTGCAACATGGACGGGCGGCTCGGCGACGGCAGTACCACGAAACACCCGGCGCCCGTGCAGGTCAAAGGCATGACCGGCGCGGTCGCGGTAGCGGCCGGCGCAAAACACAGCCTGGCGCTGCGCCGCGACGGCACGGTCTGGGCGTGGGGCGATAATCTCTGCGGGCAACTCGGCGACGGCACCAACACCGACAAGCTCACGCCCGTGCGGGTCAAGGGTCTGAGCGGTGTCACGGCCATCGCATCCGGATGGTTCCACGGCCTGGCCCTGAAGTCCGACGGCACGGTCTGGTCGTGGGGCCAGAATCATCTCCAACAGCTCGGCGACGGCACCGAGACGGACCGCAACACGCCGGCCCGGGTCAAGGGCCTCGACGACGTCAAACGGATCTCGGCCGGCGGACAGCATAACCTGGCCATGCACAACGACGGCACGCTGTGGTCTTGGGGCTGGAACTACTGCAGCCAGATCGGCGACGGCACCGAGTGTTGGTCGAAAGGTACGCCCTCGCAGGTCAAGGGTATCCGGGGCAACGGCGTGCTCAAGGACGTCATTGCCTTTGACGGCGGAGCTGCGGACAGCGTCGCCGTGCTCAAGGACGGCACGTTGCTTTCCTGGGGTAATAACGGCCGCGGCCAGAACGGCCAGGGGTGGACCGGCTCCATCGCCGTCATGGACGGGAAGTTCATCGACTTGAAGACCTTCGCAAAACAGCGGCTGAACAAGAAAGGGGCGCGGGGCGTATTCGGCGCGCCCTGGCCCGTGAAAGTGAAGACCGGCAAGTCGCTGATCCAGGCCTACGCGGATAACCTCGAGAACGGCGAGCCGTGGCTGCGCGTGAGGTCAGCCCTGAACCTGGCCAACCTGGGCGCCCCATCCGTCGAGGCGCTGTCCTCCCTCATCAAGGCCATGGGGGATGAAGAGGCGGAAGTCAGGCAACACTCCGCGTGGGCGCTGAGCAGGATCGGGCCGGCTGCCAGGGAGGCGTTGCCCGCACTGAAGAAAGCGCTGCCCGGCTCGGAAGGCCGCCTGCGCAGCAACATCGAAAACGCGATCAAAAAGATCGAGGGCGCGAAGTAGTGCCCGGTGTTCACGCCATTGTCGATTGCTGGAGGAGACACAAAATGACGACCTTGTCGCACGCACGCGCTGTACATTTCACCTCGATCACGTTGGTGGCAGCATTGGCGGTCCTTCCTGCCCTCGCTGCCGAGAAGAAGACGGATTCCCTCCCGGCCTTCCCCGGCGCCGAGGGGTTCGGAGCGGTGGCCACCGGCGGCCGCGGCGGGAAGGTCATCCACGTGACCAACCTGAATCCCAAGGGCCCGGGCTCACTGCAGTGGGCCTGCAGCCAGAAGGGCCCGCGCATCGTGGTCTTTGACGTCGCCGGCGTAATCCGCCCTGGCAACGGGAACAAAGAGGGTCGATGGATCACCATACTCAACGGCGACATTACCATCGCCGGTCAGACCGCCCCCGCCCCCGGCATCACCATTGACGGAATGCTCTCGACCTATCGCGGCGACAAGACCTCCGGGCTCAGGAGCCACTACGGTAGCAACAAACGCACCGAAAACGTGATTGCCCGGTTCCTGCGCGTCAGACCGACCGAGGGAAGCGGCAACTTGCGTGTCGTCGAGTTCTACTACTGCAAGAAGGCCATCATCGACCACATCTCCGGCTCCTGGGGGCTGGACCAGTGCTTCAACCCGGGTTATCCCGGCGGCGACGACATTTTCACCTTTCAATGGTGTGCCATCGAAGAGAGCGATCCGGCGCACCTGGAGAAGACCGGCGAGTGCCACGGCTTCGGGTTCATGGGCTCCTGGCACGAAAGTCACGTCAGCATCCATCACAACCTGTTGGCCCACCACATGGGCCGGGCGCCGCTGCTGTCCAACTGGTACACGGACTTCAGCAACAACGTGCTCTACAATATGGGACCGCAGGAAACCCACATGGGAAGCTGCAAGGACGCTCCGAATCGCCAGCAGTATATGCTCCGCGGCAATTACTGGAAGCGCGGCCCCGGCGGCCTGATCGCCGGATACGTCTTCAAGCCTCCGCTGGCCTGCTCATTGCAGGGCCTCGAACCGGTAGACCGCTACGCCTACTACAAGAACGACGTGAAGATCTACTTCGACGGCAACCGCTTCGGCTGGGACGGATACGTCGGCAAGGAGCGCTTCCGCCGGCCCAATGAGGCGGCCGAAGAGCCCTTCGACGGCTTCCCCCCGCTGACCAGGCACGCTGCGGAAGAAGCCTATGAGCTGATCCTGGCTCAGGCCGGCTGTCTGCCCCGCGACGCGGTCAGCAAGCGGACACGGGCGGAGGTCCGCACCGGCACGGGCTGCTGGGGCCGCTGGGGCCCGGACGGCGGGCTGCTCGAGGGCCTGCCCCCCGCTGCCAAGTGTCCCCCCGATGCCGACCGGGACGGCATGCCCGACGCGTGGGAGAAGGCCCACAAGCTGGATCCCAACGATCCCGCCGACGCCAGCAAGATCGTTCCGGCGGGCGCGTCGAAGGGCGACCGCCACAAGGGCTACACGTACATAGAGTACTACATCAACGAGCTGGCCGACCTGAAGGTCGCCGAGGCCCTGACCCAGGCGCGGCTCGACCCGGAGCCCGCCAAGCCCTGGGAAAAACCGGCCAACGGACTTTCCGTCCACACCACGCACTGGCAGAAATCGCTCGACGAGATGGTCGCCGCCATCCGCTGTCAGAACGCCGAGCAGAAGGATCTTCGCGACCGGAAGTCCTACAGGGATATGGTTGCGGCCTGGCAGGCCATCATCCGGTTCGATCGCATGAAGGAGAAGGCGGCACCGGCGGTGCGCGAACTGGCCAAGGGCCTGGCCAAGGGCAAGGACGACCCGCAGGCCGTAACCTTTGCCGCCTGGGCTCTGGGCGCCATCGGCCCGGCCGCCAGGGATGCCGTGCCCGACCTGATCAAGGCCCTGAAAAGCGAACAGAACACGCAGAGGAAGGGCTGGACCTTCCAGCCCTACGGTTACATCGCCTGGGCCCTGGGACGGATCGGGATGAACGAGCAACAGGCCGCGGAGGCGGTACCGGCGCTGGCCAAGCTGCTCACGGGCAAGGACGGGGGGGCACCCGCTAACGCCGCCTGGGCGCTCTCGCGAGTCGGCAAGGCCGCACAACCGGCCCTGCCTGAACTCCTGAAGGTGCCGGGTCGAAAAGACGTGCAGTATGCCGGTTTCTTTGCCGCTCAGGCACTCTCGCACATCGGCGCGCCCGCGGTGCCTGGACTGGTCAAGGCCCTGGCCGGCGGCGATCCGCACATTCGCGCCGCCGCCGCGCGGGCGCTTGGCTGGATCGGACCAGACGCAAAAGAAGCGGCACCGGCGCTCATTGAAACCCTCGGGAAGAATCCCGCGGTTCCCGTGCGGGTCGCGGCCGCGGCGGCGTTGGTGGGGATCGCTCCGGAAAGCGCAGCGGCGCACAAGGCGTTGGCCGGGGCTTTGGCCGACGATCACTATGGCGTGCGGATCGGCGCGGCGGAGGCGCTGGGACAATGCGGCCCGGCTGCGGCGACAACCATTACCGCGTTGGAGAAAGCGTTCGAAGACAAGCGCGTAGAAGTCCGCCGCGCCGCGGCGCTGGCTCTCGGCAGGATCGGCAAGGCCGCCTTGCCGGCGCTGACCAGAGCGCTCTCCGATAAGGACACATCCGTCCGCAAGTACTGCGCACGGGCCATCGGAAATATTGGCAAGGACGCCGGTACGGCGGCATCGGCGCTGGCCGGCGCCCTCGTCGACAAGGACGCCGAAGTCCGCCGCGAAGCAGCCTGGTCCCTGGCGCTGGTCGGTTCTTCGGAAAATACCATCCGCTCCGCTTTGGAGAAAGCCCGCACAGACAATGACTACGTCGTCCGGTTCTCCGCGGCTGCCGCGCTCGAGCGGCCCTCGGGCAAGTAGGAATTCTGGAAAGCAGGCATTTGATTTTCCTGGGTGCCGACGGCTTGGACCGTACTACACCGAAAAGCCGGCAGAGAAAGGGGTAGAATATTTCGCCAAGAAGACAGGAGTGACTTTCAATATCTCTCCTGACTTGGAGAGAAAAAAGGAATATTACTTTTTCGACAACGCGGCCGCGCAACTCAGTGGTCTATGACAATTGATCTTGTGGGTTCAGCCGAAGCGTCTGATGGTTAGCTGCAAGGAGCGAGCAGGAGTAGATGCATGCACACCAGCAAGAGGAGAAATAGATAACGAAAGGGTTCATGGACATGAAAAAGACAACAAGAACAGGTGGTTCGGTCATTGGCATTCTGCTCGGGCTTGTTTTCTCTTTTCCCGGCCTTTCCTTCGGCCAGGATATCACGGACGGGCTTGTCGGCCACTGGAAGTTCGATGAGAAGAGCGGCACCGTTGCCCATGACTCCTCGGGAGAAGGGCATGACGGCAAGCTCACGGATAATGACCCGGCCAATGATGACAAGAACACACCTCCCAAGTGGTCCAAAGACAGGGCCGGAAACGGCGTCCTGCATTTTGACGGCGTTGATGACTGTGTTGACCTGGGGGATGTCGACAAATACGAGTTCGGCCCTGATGACAAGTTCACCGTTTCTCTGTGGCTCAAGCCGGGCAAACCCGGCAGAGGCAAGAGTGAATGGTGGGCACACCTGGTGGGCCGGCTGAATGGTGCCTGGTTTGGTGGGGCCGGGAAATGGACCTGGGCAATCAGGCAAAATGCCAGCGTGGGCTTTAACATGGGCGATGGCGTTAACGCCAATGGGCATGGACGCGATCTCGGCACTATCCCTCATGATGCCTGGCATCATCTAGTAGTCGTTGTCGGGGCTAAAGGTGAACAAATCGAAGGTTATCGTAATGGAGAGAAACTCCAGTCCATGACCCGAACCATCGGGCAGTCAAGCAAGACCTCCAACCACTTCAGAATCGGAGGAGAGATCGGAGCAAACGAGTCAAGGTATTGGTTCAAGGGTGATATGGATGACATCAGGATCTATAACCGTGCCCTTTCCCAAAAGGAGGTTGTCGCCCTCAATACGCAGCTGAGAAAACCAGCCACGGCATACGGTCAGAGATTGACGACCTCCATCAACACACCTGTGTCGATGAATCTGAAGGCGCTTGATCCCAATCACGAGGAATCCCTGGCCTATAAGATCGTAACCCCTCCGGCAAATGGGAAGCTTTCCGGAGAAGCTCCCAGCCTGATCTATACGCCCCGGGCTGATTTCAACGGTGATGACAGTTTCACCTTCAAGGTGAATGACGGCCACCTGGAAAGCAATATTGCCACCGTGTCTATCCAGGTAGCCCTTCCGGCCTTCCCCGGTGCCGAGGGTTTCGGGGCTTGTGCCAGCGGCGGAAGAAGGGGAAAGGTTGTTCATGTCACCAACCTGAATGACTCGGGCGAAGGGAGCCTGCGCTGGGCCTTAACGAAAGTAAAGGGGCCGAGAATAGTTGTGTTTGACGTGGGCGGGCTTATTGATCTGAAGAGTCCGCTTACGGTCCCGGCACGGAGCCCCAAGAGTCTGGATCCCCACGACTACAGTGATTACACCATAGCCGGTCAAACCGCTCCGGGGGGCATAACACTGAACAAGGGGCTATCAGCCTCGGCCCATACCTACTGGAACGATCACTGGACCAGGAACTTCATTATCAGACACATCAGGGTAAGGGGATATAACAGGGGAGGAGACTCCATCGGTTTGTATTATGCCAAAGACTGTATCCTGGACCACGTTTCCGTATCCGCCGGCTGCGATGAAACCATCGATGCTTCCGGTGCTTCACGTTATACGATCCAGTGGTTCACCGCCGAAGAGTCGGGTTGGGGTGACCAGGGGCAACAATCCGGAAGCGGGGGCTTGGACCACAATTACGGGCCGTTTCAAGCTTATGACCCCAAGGCCAAATCCAATTTTCATCATGTGCTTATGGCTCATCACAGCGCCCGATCGCCCTATATACATTCCAAGAGCACCGACGTGCAGTTCGATATGCGCAACTGTGTCATCTACAATGCATTGATGGGCACCAATCTGCAGGGCCCCTTCAAAGTCAATGTGATAAACAACAGCTACATCATAGGCCCGGACGAGGCGGGGGGCCAACTGGGTGGTCCGCACGATACCGGCTACTACGCCGGGAATCTCCAGTATCCCAGAAAGGGAGAGCCGATCAAGATTCCGTCAAAAGGCGGCAAGAGGACAGAGCCGTGGCCGTGGATTTCCGTGAAAACGGAAACAACCGCGGACGCGCTTGAATCGGTCCTGAACAAAGCCGGAGCCTGGCCGAGGGATGCCACGACCAGGAGAACAATGAAGGAAGTCAGGACGAGAACAGGCAAGAGAAGCTGTCACGGCCCCATTGAACCCTTGCGTGAACGAAGAGACGGACCGACATCCGAGAAATACGACAAGGACAGGGACGGCATGCCCGACGCCTGGGAGAAGGAACACGGCCTCGATCCTGCCGACCCCGAGGACAGGAACAAGACCGTGCCTGCCGGCGCCAGTCCCGATGACAGGCACAAGGGCTACACGTATCTGGAGTACTACCTCAATGAACTTGCCGACAGTATCGTGGGAAAATCCCTGGGCCCGACCTATACCATCAAGACCAGCGTCTCTCCCCCTGAGGCGGGGGTAATCAATGCGGAGAGGGCTCCCCGCGAAGGCACCTGCTACAACAGGCCCTATATTTACGGCGTAATCCAATGGGGTGAAGAGGAATACAATGAGGGCTCAACCGTGGTCATGTGCGCGAAGGCCAAGCCCGGGTACGTCTTTTCCCACTGGGAAGGCAAACCGGTTGAGGGCCTGACTTCCAGCAGGATCAGTTTCCCCGCTGTCGCCAATGTCGACGTAAAGGCTCACTTCAAGCCTCGTAACAAGCGTTGTCAGATTGCCGTGTTGGTTTCGCCCGCCAAGGCGGGAAACGTGGCCGGCAGGGGAGAATACCTGGAAGGACAGATCGTCACCCTGGCCGCCTACTCCAGTAAGGGACACAAATTCAAACGGTGGGTTGGAGGTCCCCTGGACAAGAAGACAAACCCGGTGATTCAGTTTGCGGCCTCCGGGGATGTTGACATTACCGCTGAATTCGAAGCCGGCAATGGCGGGGACTTTCTCATAGACGACTTCAATGACCGGAACAAGGATTCTCTCTGGAAGGATTCTTCAGGAAAGCCCAAGCAATGGACCGGCAGGGCCGAGTTCATCAAGGTGTCCGACGGAGACTACGCGCTCACGGGCGGCTATGATGCCCTCAACCTGGGCGGCAAAGGAACGGTCACAATACCGGAAGGAAGCACGGTATTCAAATTCAAGGTGTACAATCTCGACAAGGAGAAGGAGGCGAATGTCTCAAAGAGGGGGGAATACTCGAGTCTACGGCGGACGCCCTACATCTCCTGGGGGCATGTAAGAAAGAAGGTCTGGAAGATCCGGATGTGGTACGGAGAGCCCTTGAGATTCCCTGTCGTTCCTGCGGGAGAATCCAGAATGATGGAGATACCCCTGGCTCTTCTGCGGAATGAGAGCGGGGGGTATGCGGTCAAGCCCAAGGAGAAGTTCGGTAAGGTGTTCGTGTTCTATTACTTCACGGGTTACCTGAAGAGCAGAAGCGAGTTGTGGAACGCCGAGGTCGCCGTGGATGATGTTTCGTTTGGAAGAGCGTGTGGCGGGGAAATCAAGGCTCCGAACCTGCCTCCGGTGGCAAACGCAGGCAGGGACCAGATCGCCAAAGACATGGATGGGGACGGCAAGGAGCTGGTATGGCTCAACGGGTATGACAGCTATGACCAGGATGCCGGCCTCATAAAATGGGCATGGGCAGAAGACGGCAAGGAGCTTGCAGAGGGTTTTGCCCCCGGCGTGGAATTGCCCGTCGGCAAACATACGCTCACGTTGACTATAAAGGATGAAGCAGGCGCTGTTGCAGAGGACACGGTTGAGATAACGGTCCTTCAGCAGTAAACGTCGTCCGGTTCTCCGCGGCCACAGTCCTCGAGCGGCCCGCGGGCAAGTAGGAATTCTAGAAAAAGGAGAGCTGCTATGCTCAACAGATTCAAGCTGCAGTCAATCGTAATGATAATGACCTTCTGCGCGGCCACGGGCCTTTCTGCGGAGGACCCGCAGATCCCTGCCTTCCCGGGTGCCGAGGGTTTCGGCGCGGTTTCCAAGGGCGGACGCGTCATCAAGGTCACCAACCTGAACGCCGACGGCCCGGGCAGCCTCGCCGCCGCCTGTGCCGAGAGCGGTCCGCGCATCGTGGTCTTCGAGGTCAGCGGGGTCATCCCTGTGAAAAGCAAGTCCGGGCTCAAGATCAAGGACTCGAACATCACCATCGCCGGCGTGGAACGCTTCATAATCGATCACTGCTCCGGTTCGTGGGGCAACGACGAGAACATGGACTTCGGGGTCTCCCGCCAGTTCACGATTCAGTGGTGCACCAACGAGGAATCCTCATGGCAGGGCAAGGGAACGCTCGACGACTACCGCATCGGCAAGACCCAGCAGTTTAAGTGCACCGGGACCTCCCCCCACAACTTCGCCATGATCATGGGCTACACGGGCAAGGGCAACGTCAGCGTGCACCACAATCTCTTCGCGCATCACAACCGGCGCACGCCGCTCTGCGGGCTGGAGGTGCTCGACCACCGCAACAACGTGGTCTACAACACGGCGGCCGGCATCATGTTTCACGGCGGCCGCAAGAACCTGGACCGACCGGGCCAGCCCTTCCGGTCGAACATAGTCGCCAACTACTTCAAGCCCGGTCCCAGTGCACCCGCTAACCGCAAGGATGCGCTCCCGGAGAACAAGGCCGGGTTCTACCGGAGGTCGATGGTGAATGAGGCCGGGTCCCATATGTACGCCGAGGGCAACCACTTCGCCTCGGTGGGCAAGACGCTCGACGTCTGGACGGCCAAGCTCGATGAAATCTCCATGAAGAAATGCACCAAGGCCGAGAAGCCCTGGTCGGCCGCGCCGGTCGTGACCCACAAGGCCGAGGAGGCCTACGAACTGGTTCTGGCCCAGGCCGGCTGTTTCCCGCGCGACGTCGTGACCAAACGGACCATCAAGGACGTCCGCGAGGGCACCGGCGAGTGGGGTCGACACGACCCGAAGGGCGGATTGATGGCTGGCATGAAGCCTGGCAAGGCGCCCAGGGACTCGGATAACTACGGCATGCCTGACGAGTGGGAAAAGGCCCACAAGCTGAATCCCAGTGACCCCAAGGACGGCAACAAGATTGTCCCGGCCGGTGCCTCGAAGGATGACCGGCACAAGGATTACACGTACATAGGGTACTACATCAACGAACTGGCGGACAAGCTGATCGCCAAGGCGATCGCCGACGCCAAGCTCAAGACAACAAACAAGAAATAAGCCGACTTGACCACACTGGAGGTAGATGAAATGCGCAGACATCCCTGGATAACGGTACTGTTTCTCTTGATACTCGCCTCGGTGCTCGTGCCCTTCACCGCTGCCGGCGGCGAAACCACCCCTCCGCCCGCTGAGCTAACCCGGGACTACCAGTACTGGCGGGGGCGTTACGAGAAAACCCCCGGCCCGTTTCTGTGCGTCAAGCCCGACGTCACGGGCGTGATCGTAACCTGCGACCGCTGGCCGGACACCTCCGACCTGCGCCAGTTCTGCCTGGACGCCATCCGCCTCTCCGGCGCCAAGACCGACCACGAGAAGGCCCTGGCGGTCTGGCGCTGGATGCGCCGGGTGAAGTCGCAGACCAACGGCCAGGCGCCGACCGATCCGTTCAACCCTGAACGGGACGGCGCCACGGTGTGGGACCCCATCAAGATCATGAACGTCTACGAGGCGCACTGGTGCAGCGGACTGGCTCGAGTGACGGCGCTGATGTGGCGGTCACTCGGCTACGAGGGACACGCGGTCCACCGGGCAAGCCACGGCCTGGCCGGGTTGTGCTACGAAGACTTCGACGGGGTACGCCGCCCTCATCTCTTCGACTGCAACTTCGGCGGATTCACGTTGGACCGAACCGGCAAGCGCGTGCTGAGCATGGACGAATTCAGCACCGACTATTACCAGTGGATGCACATCTGGTACTACGGCGAGCCCTGGCCTATGCCCACCCACCGGGTGGACCTGGCCATGCGCAAGGGCGAGGGCCTGAAGCGCATCTGGGGTAACTGGGGCAAGCCCTGTCACGACAATGTCTCCGCCAAGAAAGACCTGAAAACCCGTAAGCCATTCGAAAAGGGACCCTACCCCGTCACGTTCGGCAACGGGCTCTGGACCTATGCTCCTGACCTTTCCTCGGCCGACTGGACCAAAGGCCTGGCCGAACCGCTGCAGAACTGTGCCGCCGGCAAGCTCCAACCCGCCGCAGCGGGGAAGCCGGCCAGCGCAACCTGGCACTTTCGGACACCCTACATCGCGGTAGAGTCCGAAATCGAGATCAAGGCCTTCCGCAAGAGCGACGCCGACACGCTGAAGCTCTCGCTCTCCGTGGACGGGGGCAAAAACTGGAAACCGTGCTGGAGTGCACCCGCGGAGAAGACCGGCGAACAGACCTTCACCGCGAAGCTGGACCAGAAGTTCAAGATCGCACCCGGCAAGTGGAAGGTGCCCGCGGACTTCAACTCGCCCTTCGGCCGCTACGCCTTTCGCCTGAAACTGGACATGCTGGCCAAGGAGTCACCCGCTGACTGCGAAGTGAAAGGCATCACTTTCAAGACCACTGTGCAGCAGGCGATCCGCTCGCTGCCTCAGCTCTGGCCGGGAAGGAATACGATTACGGTAAAAGGAAAACTCAAAAAGGATGCCGCAATCAAGGTGACGTATATCTGGGATGATCCGAAGGGTAAAGCCAGGAAGAATGTCACAATCGCGGAGGCACTTCCATACAGCTACGAGATCATCGCCGCCGGGGCCAAGTGGGAGGACTGCGTCTGCAAGGATATACTCATCGAGGCGGTGCCCGCCACGGGGAAAGGCAGCCAGACGATCCTCAAGGAAAAACCCAGCGAAATACAGAAGCTCCCGCCCGAGCCCAGCGTGGCCGAGAGCCGCTGTCGCTGGATGCGCGAACTGCATCGCGACAAGCAAAAGCCATCCGTCCAGGACATTATCAAGCAGATGGAAGCCGGACGAACTTCCAAGAAGATCCTGGTGTGGGCATCAGAGCTGGCCGACCCGGCGGCCTTTGAGGCGGTCAAAAAAGTGGCCTACGACAAGACCATCTGCAGCAAGGCCGGCAACAAAGAGGTCGCCCTCCTGGCCCTCTACAACACCGACCGCGAGAAAGCCAGGCCAGTGCTTCTGCACATGGCCGCTGACGTGAAGAATTCCCCCTGGCGCGGCGGGGACGACATGAAGTACGCCGGTGGCGCCTGGATGAGCGGCGCCTGCATCATCGGGCAGATGGCCGCTGAATCAGGATGGAAGGAATTTGTACCCGTCCTGGCCAGGGCCCTGGGCAGCGAGTACTGCAAGAGCTCCCGGTCCAGGATGTCCATCCTGCGCAGCATGTCCGTACTGGTCAAGCAGCCCGGCGACAAGGAGGCCATCGCGGCTGTCAGGAAGTGCCTGACGCTCGAGGAAGCCTACATGCTCCCCCAGGCAGCGCTGGTCGCCGGCAAACTGGGAGACAAGGGGTCCATCCCCCGTCTGCGCGAACTGCTCGACCATCCCTTCATGGTGGTGCGCCGCAGGGCCGCCATTGCCCTGGGCATGCTCGGGGACACCGAGAGTGCTCCCAAGCTGCGCGAGAGCATCTTCCGGATACGGAAGCGCGAGGTGCTCGACCACATCAAGTACGGTACCCAGCTGTGGTTCGACGAGAACATGCGTGCCGCGGCGGCCGAGGGCCTGGGCCTGATGAAGGACAAGGGCTCCCTCCCCCACCTGGAAAAGGCCCTCGCCGGCGAACCGGTCCCATGGGTCAGGAAGAAGATCGAGAAGGCTATCGCCATCCTGAAGGAGGGCGGACAATGAAGAAGTCGGCCGTTATGCTCTCGTGGCCGGAATTCTCGTAGCGGCTCCGACCCTCTGCAACCTGGCGCAGGGGGCAAACCGGACAGCATTGAGGAATAACAGCAAATAGGATTTGTGCTTAAGCGGACATTTTTCTGGAGTACTACCTGATGACTTCTCGCGAACGATTGTTGACTGTGCTTAGAGGTGAAATTCCGGACTGTGTTCCCGTGGCGCCGGATTTCAGCAACATGATTCCGGCGCGCATGACGGGCAAGCCGTTCTGGGATCTTTACCTGTACAACGATCCGCCCATCTGGGATGCCTATATCGACTGCGCAAAGCATTTCGATATAGATTCGCTGATGGACGGTTATTTCCCGCTCACCTTCCCGGAGGAGGAAGAGGACGGACCGGAATGGGAACGATACATCACCTTCAGAGACAACGACAGGATCATTACCCAGGCTGCGTACAGGGAAAACGGCGGTATGGTCTGGTCTCCGCGAGTCGATGTTTATAGCCGAAACGATCCGCCCAATATGGGCGTAGCCCTGGAGAGAATGAGCCTTCCTCCGGTTCCTGAAAGCTGGGAGCCGCTGGAAGGCGTTAAGCCGGCGGACACCGGTCCGGAGGGACTCAGGCATATCAAGGAATTATTGGGCGATCAGGGTCTAGTCGGGATCCAGGTAACCTGTACTCTGGTGCTGCAGTCCGAGCAGGATGTTTTCGACTATTACGATCACCCGGAGAAGCATGAGGAGTGGTCCCGCCGTCGCGTAGAAGAGGCCGAGGCTCGCTTCAATCGCATTATGGCTCTGCCCGAGGATTGTCGTCCCGACTTTCTCTGCGTGGGTGGCTCCGGATCGCTGATTTTCCAGACTCCGGATGTTTTCCGCCAGTTGGCGTTTCCCGCTGCCAAGCGGGTAATCGAACTGGCTGCGGCCGAGGGGATACTCACCCACGTGCACTGCTGCGGTCCGGAGGCTGAGCTGATCAGGATGTTTACGGAGGAAACCAAGCTCACCGTTATTGATCCGCTTGAAGTGCCGCCCATGGGTGATTGCGACCTGGCGGATATCAAAAAGAGGTTCGGCGACAAGATTGTGCTCAAGGGCAATCTTCACACAACAGATGTCATGCTCAGGGGAACCCGTGATGATGTGGTTGCTGCAAGTAAAAAGGCAATCGACGACGCGGCTGCAGGAGGACGGTTCATGCTCTCGACCGGTGATCAGTGCGGTCGTGATACGCCCGACGAGAACCTGAGAGCCATGGTCGAAACCGCAAGGACTTACGGGCGGTACTGATGCGACAGGGCTTGTGCATGCCACTTCAGTTGGCGTTGCCGATAAAGGCCGGTGAAGCGATTATCCGCGATCGCGGGCTTTTTGTCGAAGCCGGGACAGATCTCAGTCATCCGCGTTTAAGCAGGATGGCTGACCGGGTAACCAGTGCTCATGTGCCTGCGGATTTTATATCAGGGACCTGTCCTGACTCTTCACTGGAGAATATCCGGTTGCACATTGCATCGACAAAAACTGATGTGCGTGAAATATCAGTTTCGCAGATCCTGGATTATATCCAGGAGGCCCGCAGGCGCTTTTCTCTGCTGCGGCTTGTTGTAATGCATGCTGCTCCCCACCGGTTCCCTGATCCGCCGATACGCGCTGCGGTCACGGACTCAAGCATGTTGCGTCCGGATCTTGCGAAATGGGGGCTCATGGTCGAGTCAACGCGCAGGATTGCAAAGTACTGCGCCAGCCTTGATCTAGACCTGATGATCGAAAACAACTGGGCCTACTGGCACGGCATCGCGTCGGACAGGCCGGTTTCG
>CAYZAI010000056.1:0-17201 GCA_964476305.1 uncultured Myxococcales bacterium | reverse complement strand
CGTCGTCGATGCCGTTGCACTCCTCGGTCAGGATCGAGCCCGCCACCACTTGGTAGAGGATCGACGAAAGGCTCGCCTGGGAGTTGGCGAAGAACGCGTGCCCGGCCGGGTTCGTGCAGTCCGACGAGGCGTGCGGCGTGCGGTTGTAGGACTGGGCCGGGTCGTAGTGGCAGCCGCCCACGTCCGCCATGTTGTCGAGGGTCGTCGACTGGAAAGCGAGGCCGATGACCCAGGTGTCCACCAGCAGGTTGTCGTGCAGCAGGTTGGTCTGCGTGATGGGATCATGCGTGTCGCCGGAGGCCGCTCCGTCACCGATGAAGATCACGGAATAAGGCCGGCAGTCGGCGTCGTCGTCGGCAGCGATCACGCTCTGAAGATAGCTGTAGGCCGAGTTGATGGCCCCGCCCATGGGAGTGCCGCCGCTCGCGCGGAGTTCCTGCTCCTTGTTGTCGTTCCACGGCCCGCGCCAGGGCGAGGTGTCCGCGTTGCCCAGGCTCGACGCCGAGTACTCGTGGTGGTCGACCCACATCAGGACCTCGGCCCGGTCGTTCTCGGTGTTGACGTCGCGGTTCGTGGGCAGGGGGCCGGTCTGCTGGCCGAACCCGACGGCCAACCAGTTCCGGTTGTCGGCGAAGGTCGAAGCCCCGTACCTGTTGTAGTACCTCAGATGATCGTAGGCTGTCGCAGCCTGGTTGTAGCGGTACCATGCGACCTCGGGAGCACTGGACTGGTTCGAGTAGTAGGCTTGAGCGAATTTCATCAAACCGAACTCGATGTCGCCCGACGTTATCAGCATCTGGGCCAGGGCTTCCTTTGCGGCGTACAACCGGGATCCCCCGATGCCCGGACAGCAGGTGCGCCCTCCGGTCCAGGGATCGGTGCTTCCGTCGCCATAGGTGGTCCGATCTTCGTCAGTGAAATCGAACACCATTGAACCCGAAGTATCCACGATGACCAGAATGCGCGGCTTGATCTGCGTCTGGGCGGTGACCGTGCTCGCTCCGAGCATCAGCAGGGCGCAGAGACAAAACCCCATCCAGGACCGTAGCAGCACCTCGTGTCGCATCTCTCTCTCCTCGCTTTTCGATCACCCTGCCAAGGGCCAAATCAATCGATCAATGTTACCAGAATAATCCGTCCCTCGCTGAGGTATTTTCGCTTCCGTCATTCGTTGTCAGTTGGATTATCGGCACCCGTCGGAAACGGCAAAAAGACGCTAGAAAAATCAGCGCCGAATCTCTAAGCTGTGGTTCCCATGTCGGCTCTCAGCTCACTCCTGGTCCAGGACCAGGTGCTCACCGTGAACCAGGTGGAGCAGGCGCTCCAACGCCAAGTCATTTTCGGCGGCGACCTGGTCACGAACCTGCTGGAACTCGGTCTGGTAGAGGAAGATCGATTGGTGGAGTATGTGGCCCGGGTGATGCGGCAACCGGTACTCCCGCGCTCGGCCCTCGAGGACATCGACCCCGACATCATCGCACGACTGCCCGGGCACGTGGCCGAAGGGCGCTCGGTGATCCCGGTCCGCTTCCGCGGGGATTCGCTCGTCATCGCTTGCGCGGCACCGCCACCGGCCGAGGTCATCGACGGGATCTCCGCGGATCTCGGTGCCTTCGTCTCCGTCCACCTCGTGCTCGAGTTCCGCCTGGCGATCGCGCTCAACCGCTACTACGGCGTCCGCATCCCGGCCCGGCTCGCCGGTCTCCAGAAGCGCTACGCCCCGGACTACGAGCCGCGCTCGTCATTCGGGGGCCAGGCGCCCGTCGCGAACGAGGTCGTGGCGCCGTCCCCGATCCCCGCCGCACCCGAGAAACCGCCAATCATCATCGAGGCATCCACGCCCGGGAAACGCCCGGAGGAATCGACCATCAGGTTCATCACGAAGGGCGACGAGCGGGAGAACACCGCGCCGTTCGGACATCGCAGGGCTGTGGTCCCGGCCGTCCCCCCCCCACCCGAGCCCGCGCTCGAGCGGCCGCGCCGACTCAGCTTTTCGGAGGCCACGAGCGAGATACGCGCGGTCGAGTCCCGGGACGGGATCCTGCAGGTCTTTTTCGATTTCGCGCGCCAGGCTTTCGACTTCTCCGCATTGTTCCTGGTTCATGGTGGACTGGTCCAGGGTCGGGTGGCGGCCCGTCGGGGCGGCCCCGTGATCGACATCGAGCGCGCGAGCTTCTCCCTCGATGGTGGCGGCATGTTCCGGACCGTCCACGAGACGCGCGGGGTTCATCTCGGACCGCCAGGAGAAGCCCCGGAGGACGTCGAGTTGCTCGCACAGCTCGGCCGCCAGCGGCCGTCGAACTGCGCGGTGATCCCGGTTTCGCTGCGACAGCGGATCGTCCTGATGCTCTATGGTGACTCGGGCAAACGGGGTGTGCGCGCCAACCGGGTAGCCAAGCTCGCGGATTTCGGCCGCGAGGTGGCCGCGGCTTTCGAGCGCATCCTGCTCGCCCAGAAGCTCGGCCGGTTCCACTACGCCCCCGATACCGGCGGGCCGAAGATCCGGGTGGGAGAGGACGATGTCCTGCGAAGGCCTCCGCCCGAGAAGTCCGATCTGGCGTCCTACTCGGCCAAGGAGCCGCCAACGACGCCGTCCCTCGCGCCCGTGGGCAAGGCCCGGCTGAAGGCCGCCGCCGCACCGGAGACGGAATACGCCGCCGCTCTCGAGACCGACAGCTGGCCGGCACCTGCCGAACCGCCATCGCGGCCACCGGAACCGGCCCCCGTCCAGCCTCCCCCGGAGGAAGATATCGCAACCCGGGCGACGGAGCCCGCCATCGAGATCCGACCTCCGGCGACGGCCCCGGCCGGGAAGGCGTTCGATCCGGCTCGCCCTCCCACGGCGGACCTGCTCGCCCGCGTCGATTTGCTCGAGGTTTCCGCCGACTACCGGACATCGGAGCAGGCGGAGCCGTTCCGGACACCCGAGACACCGCTCGTGCCCGAGCCGCGGCCCGAGCCTCCCGCCCCGGCGCCGGAGGTCCAGCCGCAGCCCCAGGTGATCGTGCAGCCCGTGGTCTCCGTGGGTGCGCCACAGGCGGCCGCGTCCCCCCGCTCGGTGGTCATCGAAATGGGGGAGGAGATTGATCGCCTGGTCGAGCGCGTCCTGTCTCGCGGCCGGTTCGCCGCCGACGGCACGCTGGACGAGGAGGCCGTCGATCTCCTGCTCGGCATCGGCGACGACGCCCTCTCCAGGCTGGTCGTTCACTTCCCGGGCCCCCTGGTCCACGACCGCTACCGGGATCCGAGCCGCGTCCGGCCGGTCACCGAGTTCAGCCCGCTGCTCGCGCTGCTCGTGCGTTTCGGCGATCGGGTCGTGCCACACCTGTTGCCGCTCACCGAAAGCTACGATTCCGAGGTGCGCTATTTCTCGGTCTTCCTTTTCTCGGCGATCTCGCACCCGCTCGCGCTCCCCGCGCTGGTGAAGCGCGTGTTCGACAATGATCGACAGATCAGGACGCTGGCCATCGACGTCATCGCCAGCCTGGAGCGGTTCCCCGAGTACCGGTGGGCCGCGCAGGATCTGTCGGCGGCGCTGGTCAGCTCGGCCTCGAACCTCGAGCGAAAGCGGCTCGTCGCCGAGGCCCTCGGTCGATTGCGGACGCCGTTCGCGGTAAAGGCCCTGGCCGAGATGCTGGGATCAGTCGACGGGGTGCTCGCCGAGCTCTGCCAGCGGGCGCTTGTGCTGACGACGTTCAACGACTTCGGGTTCTCCGAGCGGCGCTGGTTGACCTGGTGGCAGGCGAACCGCGGCCGGCACAGGATCGAATGGGCCCTCGAAGCCGTGAACCACAGGAGGGAGGAGATCCGGCTCCACGCCGTCGGTGAGCTTCGACGCCTGACCGGAGACGCCATCACCTGGCCCTCCGGGCCGCTGGACCACAGGCAGCGCAAGGATGTCCGGAGACTGGCGGAGGAGTGGTGGACGCACGAGGGGCGCGCGCTGCACCCGCCACCGGATTTCGGGTAGAACCATGGGTGACACTGCCAACAACAACCCTGCTCGTGACTACTGGGAGAACCTCGCCGGAAAGCTGCGCCAGGAGATCACCGCCGGCGGCGAACCCGGCGCCAACACGACGCTGCGCATGGCCCTGCTGCGCCTGCTTGCCGAGAGGCTCGGCCAGGATCGCGAGGTGGAGGCAGACCTCGAGGCCCTGATAGTCGAGGCCGACGAAACCCTGGCCGGCGACCTGCCGTGGGAGGATCTCAGGTTCGCCACGAAACGCGACGCCAGATCCCGGGCGCGCGCCCTCGAACGCTTGTCGCGGCAAGTGGAAACCCCGGCGATCCGGAACGCGGCCGATCTGTTCCTGTCCCGTTTGCTGGCCTCGCAGCTCGCCGATCCTGCCGGCGCCGGGAGGAAGCTGACGGACGTCGTGACCCGGGAGCCGGACAACCGCCTTTCGCTGTGGCTGCTGCTGCTGGACGAGCTGGAAGCCCGCGGTGACGCCGCCGCGGCGCCACCCATCGATCGGCTGCGCGGCCTGACCAGCGATCGCACGCTGGGGGCGGCTCTGGCCCTGGAGCTGGCCGCGATCCGCGGCAGACAGGCCGGCGGGGCGGACGAGGTGGCGGCCTTCCACGGCGAGGCGCTCGCCCAGGAAGTCCGCGACTGGTGGTTGCTCAACGACACGGCGCGCGTGTGCGCGGAGATCGGCCGGGAGGATCTGTCGGTGCTGGCCTGGGAACGGCTGGCCCTGGCCGCCGACGAGCCCGCCCCCGCGGCCGAGGCCGATCGCCCGGCGGGTCGGACTTTCGACGGCATCGAACGCGGGAACCGCGCCGCGGCGGCCGCCTGGTGGATGGGGGCCCTGTTGCGCGAGCGCCGCCTCGACGACGCCCAGGGCGCGCTCGTCGCCATGGAGAACGCAGCAGACCACCTGCCGGAATCGACGCTGCTCAGGGCCGAGTGTGCCCGGTTGCGGAGCGCGACAGGGGTGCCGGGGGCCGCCGGCGCCGAGGTCGAAATCCCGGATCTGCTGCCGGTGGAGAAGTGTGCCCTGGCGCTCGCCGCGGGGCTCGCGGAGCGGGTCCGGGAGATCGCGGCGACGAGCCTCGCCGGCCAGGGCTCCCCCTTGATCGAGTCGCTGGTCGCCGCCTCCGGAGCCGCCGCGGACGAACCGGCCGACGCGAGCGACCGGAACCGGGATCCCGCTTCCTGGCTCGCCGCGCACCCGGATCACCCGGAGGCGCGGACCGTCGCGGCGGGGATGCTGTCCACGGGACAGGGGACCGCCGTGGCCGAGCTCGTCGCCGCCGAGGGTCCATCGGCCACGCCCTGGTGGGCCGGACCTTCTCCCGGGGGCGGCGCGAGCTGGGAGCCGCTGATCCGCGCCCTCGGCCGCGCACTGGATGGCGAGGCCCCGGACGGCCTCCGCACGCTTGCCGAATCGCTCCGCGCGTCCGAGGTCCGCGCCCCGCTGCTCGCGTCCGCGGCCCTGTCCGCCGAGGAGCGGGGCGATTTCGAGGAGGCGCTCGAGCTGGGCCTCGCCTCCGCCGCCCTGGCGCCGGGGGATGGCAGCGTCGCGGCCCTCATCCTGAGAATCCTCCGCCGGAACCGCGAGTGGGCCGATCTCGCGGACCGGCTCGGCGAGCTGGCCGGATCGGCTCCCGAACCGGAGATGGCGACGGAAGCCGCGCTGGAGCGCTCCCTGCTGCTGGAGTTCGCACTCGGGAACCCCGCCGAGGCGAGCTCGGCGATCTACGATCTGGCAGCCGCCCGACCGGACGACCCGGCCGTGATCTTCTTCGCGATACGGGTGGCCTTGTGCCTGGCGGACTGGGACCGGGCGGTCTGGGCCATCGACCGCCTCGCGGAGATCGCGCCCGCCGACAGACCCCGGCTCGATCTGCTGGCGGGCGAGCTGCTGCTGTTCACTCTGGGCCGCGACACGGAAGCCTCGGAGCGCTTCACCCGCGCGGAGCGCGATCTGCCCGAGCCCCTGGCCACGGTCGCGCGGCTCTACGGCATCCACGCGGCCCACGAGCGGGGGGACCTGGCGGCCCTCGAGGGGCTGCTGGAAGCGCAGGCGGGGCACGGAGGCCGGGACATCTGGCTGCCCGAGCTGACCGAAGCGATCCGCGCGACCCGGGGCGCCGGCGGCCTTTCCGGGCTCGGTCCCCCGGAAGAGCAGCGGGGCCCGGCGCGCTTGCTCTTGGACATCGTCACAAGCCTCCCCGACAGCCGGGAGGCGGATGGAGCCGGGCCGATCCTCGCCGAGCTCGGACGACGGACCGCCTCCGGCCAGATGGCGGGCGCCTGCAGGACGGCGGCGATGCTGCTCGGGACCGCGGGGACAGCGGAGGATGTCGGCTTCGTCGGCGCCGACCTCGACTCGCCCGAGGCGCTATGGCACGTGACGGAGCACCTGCGGCCGGCGGCAGCGCCCGAACTGCGGGCGGAATGGGCGAGCCTGCGCGCCGCCGGGCTCGCCGGGGACGATCCGTTCCCCTGGGCCGACTGGCTGCTGACCCAGGCCGAAGCGCTCGAGGACGAGGACCGGATCGCTGACGGCCTCGCGGTCGTGCGCACCGGCGTGGCGCGGCTGCCCGATCACCTGGGCCTGCTCGAAGCCCAGGCACGGCTCGCCGAGGCCGCTGGCGAGTTCGCCGAAGCGGCGGACACCCACGGCCGGCTCGCCCGGACCTACGTCTCTCCGGACGAGAAGGCGACCCAACTCTCCCGGGCGGCGGCGATTCTCCTTGACCAGCTCGAGGATCCGGAAGGGGGTGAGCGCCTCCTGCGCGAGGCCCTGAAGCGGGTCCCGGGCCACGCCGAGGCCAACACGATGCTCGAGCAGTTGCTCCACGAGCGTGGCGACGACGGAGCCATCGTCGAGCAACTCGAGACGCGGATCGCCGCCGAGTACGAAACGCCGGCCCTGATCAGACTCTACCAGGAGCAGGCGGATAGCCTGTTGGCGCTCGAGGACACCGACGGCGCCATCGAGGCCATCGAGAACATCCTTCTTCTCGAGAATGCGAACGCGCCCGCGCACCGGATGAAAATCGATCTCCTCGTCGGTGCATCCCGCTTCAAGGAGGCGATCACGGCGCTCGGCGATTTCGCGGCGGCGACATCCGATCCCATCGAGCGGCGGATGTCCATCTGGCGCGCGGCCGAAATCCGTGCGACGGAGCTCGGGGACGTGGGCGGATCCATCGCGTCACTGCGAGAGCACTGGAACTCCGGGGACGAGCACCCCCAGACGCTGAGGCTCATCGCCCGGCTGGCCGAGCAGGACGCCCGATGGGACGTGGCCGCCGCCGCCCTCGAGGATCTCGCCGGGCGCATCCCGGAACCGACGAAGCGCGCGGGCATCGTGCGCGAGCGGGCCCGGATCCTCCTCGAGCACCTGTTCGAGGACGAGGAGGCCGAGCGCCTGCTCGACGAGGTCCTGGAAATCGATCCCACGGACATCACGGCGATGGGGATCGCCCTGCAATTCAAGGACGAGGAGAAGGCCCAGGCGATCCTCTCCCGCGCCGAGGCCGGGCTGCAGGAGCAGCTCGACGACGATCCGCTGAACCTCGAGACCATCTCGCGGCTGCGGGAGATCTCGGAGTTGCTCGAGCGCGGGGAGGCGGCCGAGACCTGCCTCTCCGCGATCACCGTGATCGGCGGGGCCGAGCCCCTCGACCAGCCCGGCGACGAGGTCCCCGGACCGAGCACGGATCCGGGGCGGTTGAGGGACCTGCTGCTGCACCAGGACGAGCGCGGCTCCCCGGCCTCCGAATTGGCGCGGATGGCCGGCCCCCTGACCGGCGAGGTCTTCGCCTCGGCAGAAGGTTTCCCGGCGGTCCCGCGAGGGGCTTTCGTCCAGCAGCCCGCCGCGGACCCGCTGGCGACGTGGATCCTCCGCTGGAGCGCGGCCATCGGCGTCGAGCGGATCGACATCGCCCGCCATGGGGAGGATCCCCGCGGCTCGGTGACCCTTCCCGGCGAGGCGCCGGCGCTCGTGATGAACCCGGATCTTGCCCTGCCACTCGACGCCCGCTCGCGATTCTTCCTCGCACGCCACGCGTGGCGTTCCGCCGCAGGGTTGGGCGCGTTCCACGAGGGCGACCAGGCCACACCCCTGCGGTGGGTCCTGGCGCTGGCGGCAGCCGCGCTGGGTGACGGCGCCGCGCTGCCGCTGCCGACGGACCGGGTGCTGGTCGAGCGGGCCCGCAAGGCGATGCCGCGCAAGCTTCGCAAGGCCCTGACCAACCCGTGCCGTGCGCTGCTCGAGATCCCACCGCAGAGACTTCGCGCCTGGACCGCAGCCACTTCGTACTCGGCCGACCGGTTCGGCCTGCTGGCGGTCGGTGACCTCGCGGGTGTCACAACCTGGATTGTCGAAGAGAGCGCGGGCCCCAACGGGCTGAGGCGCCTCGCGGAACGGCCGGCGGACACCCTCGCCAAGGTGCCCCGCTGCCGGCAGTTGCTGCGCTTCATGCTCTCGCCCGACTACCTGGAGGCGCGAGCGCTGGTGGGCATGGCGAAGGGAGGAGGTTCGCAATGACGACGAACGTCTCCGCCTCTCCGCCCGTGCTCGATCCCGAGACCATCGCCCTCGCGGGCCGCGACCTCCCTCACGGGCCGGTGCCTCCGGCTCTCGCGGCCGTGGCGGCCTCCGCCGCGGATCCCCTCCTGGAGGAGCGCGTGCAGGCCCTGGCAACCAATGCGGGCGCCACCGAGGAGCGGACCCCGCTGATCGCCGCCACGTGCTGGCACGAGGCCGGCCGCCTGCTTGCCGGGCGCCTCGGCCGCCCGGGAGAGGCCTGGCTCTGCCACAGCCGCGCCCTGGCCGTGCAGCCCGAGCACACACCGGCCCGGCACGCCCTGCGCCGCCTCGCATACGACGCGAACGATCCCAGGCTGCTCGCCGGGATCATCGACGCCGAGCTCGAACGGGCGACGGACGACGCCGAGACGACAGCGCTGCTCGTCGAACGAGCCAGCTCCGAGACGGCGCTCGGCGATTTCACGAACGCCATGGGAACGCTGCGCGAGGCATCGGGGATCCAGCCTCGATCCCTGGTGACACACCTGCTTCAGCTCGCGGTGGCCACCCGCGAGATGGAGGACGCCGAGCTGGCGGACATCCTGCGGGCCATCGTCGACGCCTGGCCGGACTCGGAGCGGGAGCCGGGCATGGGCCTGATGCTGGCCCTGCTCGAGGAGCGTCTCGGACGGCACGAAGCGGCCCTGGCGCAGCTCGATCGCCCGGCCGGCGCCGAGCCCGGCCCGTCCCGGGCGGCCTGCGCCTGGGCCGAAGCCCGGCTGTCCCTGCACACCGGCCAGCCCGAGCCGGCGGTCCGCGCCCTCGAGGACCTGGCGCAGGCGATCGACGGCGAGGGTGCCGAGGATCTCGTGCAGGCCCTGGACCGGTTCCGAAGGACGGTTCTCGCGCTCGCCATCGGCGGCGCTCCCATGACAGGGCACGCCATCGAGCCCGCAACCGCCGCTGTCGAGCCCCGCCTGATCGCGGCCCTGCGCGCCGGCGACTTCGAGAACGAGGACCGCCTGGTCCGGTTCCTCGCCGAGGCGGTCGCCACACCAGCAGTACGGGCGGCGCTGCTCACGGGCGCCTGGGCCACGAACCTGGCGACCGGGGCAGGCTCCGAACCGACCGCCGAGATCCGTGCCCTCGGGATAGCCGGGCGCGTCCTCGACCGGCTGCTGTCGACCTCACCCGACGACGCGACACGGGAGGCGCCAAGCGGTGGGCCGCCTGGGATGGACCTCCACCTGGCCCTGAGAGATCGGGATGCGCCTCGCGTCACGGCCGCCATCGAGGCCCTGCGGGACCGAGGCGCCGACGAGGAGGAGCGCTGGAACCTCGCCGTGCTCGCCGCCTGGCTCAGGGACGAACGCACCGACGCCCCGGAACAGGCCGTGGCCGGGCTGACCGCGGTGGCGGACAGCCTGGACCGCGAGCCACTGTCTCGGCTGATCCGCGCCCGGGTCTCGGATCACGCGAGGCTCGCCGAGCTGGCGCTCGTGGAGGCCGACCACGCGGATGGCCCTGGCGCCGCGGCGCTGAGGCTGGCCTGGGCGGGCCACCATACGGGCCGGCTCGACGCCGGCCGTGGCGCGGAGCTTTACCGCCGCGCGCTGGAGATCGACCCGGCCTGTTCCCTCGCCCTCGCGGCCCTGTCCCGGGGCGTGGTCGATCACGAAGCCCTGGCCGAGGCTCACGCCTCAGCGGCCACCGAGGCCGACGGCGACGACCGTTTCGGCCACCTGCTCGGCGCCGGAGCCCACCGGCTCGCCATGGGAGCCCTCGAGGAGGCCGTGGGTCTCTTCGGCCAGGCCCTCGATCTCCGACCGGACGACATCGACCTCCGGATCCTGCTGCTGAGGCTGGCCCTCGATCGCCCGTCCCTGGCCACCGCGCGGCTTCTCGAGCTTCCCACCGGCGGCGACGATCTCACACCGAGACTGCTGTGCTCCCTCGGATCCCTGGCACTCGGCGTCGATCCCGCCGCGGCGATTGACGCGTTCTCGGAGGCGCTGGCCCTCGATCCGTCAGATCCGATCGCGCGGCAGGGCCATACCGAAGCGCTGCTCGCGGCCGGCCGCGGCAGCCTCGTCTCCAGCGAGCTGCTCAAGGATCTGGACGGCACCGAGGACCCCGAGGAGCGGGCCCGGCTGCTCCTGCGCCTCGCGGATGTCGACTCCCGCTACGGCAAGGACCGGACCTCGGCAGTGCTCTCGCTGCTCTCCCTCGCGGATCTGCTGCCGGGCCACCGGTCGACGCTGGTCGAGCTGCTCTTCCACTACTCGCGGCAGGGACACCGCGACGAGCTGCCCCGGGTGTTCGCCGACCTGGCCCGCTCTGTGGACGACGCGGCCGACGGCGCGGCTTTCGCCCAGATCTCCTGGTCGGGAACCGCCGCCGGGATCGACCTGCTGAGGCTCGCCACCAAGCTGGGGGCGGACACGCCAGTCCACCTCGTGCAACTCGAGGCACTGACCGACTCCCCGGAAGAGCGCGTGGAAGTGCTGCGGGCCATCTCGGCCGCCCTCGGTGAGACGCCGATCAGGCTCGCGCGCCTCGCGGAAGCCCTGGAGCAGGCCGGGGACGTACCCGGCGCCATCGCGATCGCGGAACGGCTCATCCACGACGAGCACGGTGACGCGGCGGTCTGGTCCGCCCTGCTGCGCATGCGCCGGGCCACCGGCGACGCGGCGGGCGAGGCCGTCGCCCTCGCCGGCCTGGCCCGGATCAGCGGGGTGCCCGAACAGCGGGTGCAGTACCTGCTGGCCGAGGCCCGGCTCGCACGAGACAGCCTCGGCGACAACGGGCGCGCTGCCGCCTGCTGCGTCGCCGCCCTCGAGATCGACCCGGCCTGCGAAGAGGCCCATCTCCTGGGCCGCGACCTGTTCGAGGCGATGGGCGACCACGCGGGCCTCGCCCGACTGGTGACCCAGCGCATCCGCGGCCTCGAAGCCGCCCCGGACAAGCACCGGATGCTGCTGGAGCTGACGGACATCCGCCTGTCGATCGGCGACGCCAGCGGGGCCAAGACCGCCCTGGGACTCGCGCTGGAGCTGTCTCCGGAAGACGTCGCCGCGCGACGCCGGCTCGCCGCCATGCACGTGCGGGACGACGAGTGGCCCGAAGCCATCGAGCACCTGATGGAGGCGGCCCGGCTCAATCGCGATCCCCAGGCCGGCCAGGAGATCTTCTTCGAGCTCGGCACGCTCTACGCGGACCACACCGAGCGCACGGACCTGGCCGAGAAGAGCTTCGTCAAGGTGCTGGGATGGAACCGCGGCCACTTCGCCGCCATGGAACGGCTCGCCGACGTCTATGCGCGGATGGGGAACTGGCAGCGGTCGGCGCAGGCCCTGGAGCAGCTGACGATCATGGCCGAGTCCCCCTCGGTCAAGGCCGCCAAGATGGTCGCCCTCGCCGCGACCCTCGACACCAGGCTCTCGCGCCCGGCGGACGCGGAACGGCTGCTGAACGAGGCGCGTGGTCTCGATCCGATGGACATCGCGCCAATCCGTGGGCTCGCCGAACTCTACACCAGACAGAGGGACGGGATGGCGCTCAGCGTCCTTCTGGACCAGGCGCTGGCCACCCATGCCGCCTCACTCGAGTCCAATCCCGACCAGCCGGTGCTCTACGCCAACGTGTACCGGATCCTCGAGATGAAGAACGAGGACTCGCTGGCCTCGCTCGCCGTCGGCATCCTGGATCTGCTGGGTGCCCGGTCCGATTTCCCGGACGTCCCGCCCGACGTTGTCGAGGTCCATTGGCAGGGCGGCGCCCGTGCCGGGGACGCGGGCCTCGCCGAGCTCTTCTGCCCCAAGACGATCCCCCCCGGCTTGCGCGAAACCCTGCGCGCGGTGGAGGAGCCCATCTCCCGCTCGCTGGGAGCATCGGCCAAGCAGGTGGACCTGCCGAAGGACTCCCGGATCGACCGCAAGCACCCCCTGGCGCTGATGCTCGGCCTGCTCGGGCCGGCGTTCGGAGTCCGCGGTGAAATCGTGTGCTACCGGACCACGACGCCGGGCATCCGCTTCGCCCCTGGCGCGCCGGGCATCGCCCTGGTGCCCGAGGGCATCGTCAGCGGCGAGGACCCGGCTCTGATCCCGTTCGCCGCGGGCTCGATCCTCGCCTTCGCCAGGGAAGGGCTGGCCCTGGCGACCATCGTCGAAGAGAACCGGCTGCGCCTGTTGGTCGCGGGCCTCGTGCGGCTGGCGGTGCCGGGCTACGAGGCTCCCGGCCTCGATCAGGGCGAACTGGACGAGGAGGTCGCGTTCCTGCGCCGCAGCATCCCCGAGAAGGTCATCGCCCGCGTGGCGCCGTTCGCCTTCGAGTGCGGCAGCGCACTGAAGAGCCCGACCGTGCGCCAGAACCTGCTGACCATCGCGCACCGGATCGGCCTCGTGACCACGGGGTCGCTCTCGGGCGCCCTCCGGTCCATGGCGGCCGAGCACGGACGGCCCGTGACGCCGCTCGCCCTGGTGCCCGGCATCGGAAGCGTGGTCTCGTTCACGTTCAGCAAGGACCACCTGGAGCTGCGCCACCGCACGGGCATCTGATGGAGGTCCGGAGATGAGGATCGGGATCTTCGGCGGAACCTTCGACCCGCCCCACTTCGGCCATCTCGGCGTGGTGGAGACGGTGCTGGCGTCGGCACAGGTGGATCGCGTGCTGCTCGTCCCGTGCCTGGCCCACGCCTTCGGCAAGACCCCGGCCCCCTTCGATCACCGGCTGGCCATGTGCCGCCTCCTCGTCGCGGACGAACCCCGGTCCGACGTCTCGGACGCCGAGCGCGCCATCGCCACCCCCGGGCGCACCCTCGAGCTTCTGCACGTCCTTGGCGAGCGGCATCCGGGGAGCGAGCTGCGCCTGGTGGCCGGGGCCGACATCCACCTGGAGCGCGACGAGTGGTATCGCTTCGACGAGGTGATCCGGCTGGCCCCGCCTTTGTACGTCGGCCGCCGCGGAGCCCCGCCGATCCCGGAAGCGACGCTGCCCGCCCCGTCGGAGGTCAGCTCCAGCGAGGTCCGCTCGCGCCTGGCCGCCGGCGAGCGTCCCCGCACCCTCGTCCCCGCCGCGGTGCTCGACTACATCGCGGACCACGGGCTCTACGGGAGGACACCGTGAGCGCTGCCGTTTTCATCGTCGGCGCGGGCGCGGTGGGCCGCTCGCTGGCCAGGGCTCTCGCCGCCGGCGGCGTCACGGTATCCGAGGATCGCGACGCTGCCGGGACAGTGCTGCTGGCGGTCCCGGACGACCAGGTGTCCATCGTCGCCGCCGAGGCCGCTGCCCTCGGCCTCGCCCACGGCCACCAGGTCTGGCTCCACTGCGCGGGTCGCTTCGGCGCCGAGGCCCTCGATCCGGTGGAGCCGCGGGTGGCCGGTATCGGCGCGTTCCACCCGGCGTTCGTCTTCCCCGCGGGCCGCGAGACCTCGCTGCCCCCGGGGGTCCGCTTCGGCGTGGACTGCCGGGGCGCGGCGCTGGAACGGACCGCGGAGCTCGCCGCCGCCCTCGGCGGCGCGATCGTGGAGGTGCCGGCCTCGGCCCGCGCGGCCTACCACGCGGCCGCGGTGCTGGCGAGCAACTGCGTGGTGGCCCTGCTCGCCGCGGCGCGGGACGCCCTCGCCGGCAGCGGCGTGCCCCCGGGCGAGGCGGAAGCCCTGCTCGCCGTCCTCGCCGGCGGTGCCACCCGGAGCGTCTCGGAGCTGGGCGCCGAGGCCGCCCTCACGGGCCCAGTCCGCCGGGGCGACGAGAAGGCCGTGGCCGCGCACCTGGCCGCCCTGGACGCCGCGCCGGACGCCCGCGCGCTGTACGTCGCGCTCTCGCGCTCCGCCCTCGCGCTCGCCGCGAGGGACCCGGCCTTCCCGCCCGCCGCCGCCGCCGCCCTCGCGGCCCTGCTCGACGGCAAACCGTAGCGCCCGCTTGATCTGATCCTTGTAGTCAGTAAGGGATCGTAGTGGGGGGTTGTCGTCTTTCAGATCTCGGATATCGGATATCGAACGCCGGGGCAGGTTCACGCGCCGAGTGGATTCCGGTGCTGGGGCGGAATGCGCAGCGATATCGGGCTGATCCGTTTAGTCCGTACGGGTTCACGGGCGAGGATCTCGGAGCTGGAGCGGATGTCGAACGGCGACCGCGCTTTGAAGGTGGATGAAATGGACGATTGCCATCTCTGGGAGCGATGGTCCCTGTGCCTGACTCTGTTGAAGTACAGGAGCAGTCTGATCATCGAGTGCAAGGCGGACGATTTCTTTTGGAATATAAAGAGGGACCATAGTTTTGTGGGGTCTGACACAATGGGAAAACTGCTGTCCCGGGGAAGGATGATCGGCTTGGACGAGGAGCAATGCAAAGCCATCTTTGGCGACGACTGGGATGCAACGAAAGAGAGTATCTTGAGCAGGAAGTCCATTCCCTACGTCATGTAGCAACTGTTCGAGCGCCTACTCGGTTTCGGTCCTTCTGAAAACCAGAACGAAGAAGTTGGCCGGACCGCTTCCGGACGCGATTCCGGTTGTTGGGATCGAGTTCCGGACGGGTCGGGACGGGCTTTGGCGGGCGCGGGATCGGCGTCAGGAGAGTCCGCGGCGGCGCTTTCCGGCGGGAAATGAAGGCCCGAAGACTCCGGAAGGCCCTTTCGCGCGGCGGAAACGCGCTCCGGACCACCTCCGGACGCGATTTCGGTTTCTGGAAAGGCCTTCCGAACCGGTTCGCAGCGCGATTTCGGTTTCTGGGATCGCGTTCCGGACGGCTCGGGGCGCGGTTCCAGGCCGGAAAATCCCGCCGGGACCGGCTCGGACGCTGATCCCAACCTGGAAAGCCGGGCTCGGAGCCGTTCCGAAGGCGATTTCGGGGCTGTCAGGGAAGGATCACGCCGTGACGGCGGCGTCGGTCTCGGCGACCACGTCGGCGGTCTGCCCGGGGCGGCTCTTCACCGGCCGGACGCGCTCGGCGAGCTCGGTCTCGCTCTCACGTTTCACGGGGTTCACGAGCTCACGCAGGTTCACGCAGTCTCAGAACGAGAGCCCCACGGGCAGGAAGTGGCCCGCGACGAAGAACAGGTAGAGCCCGAGGACGGCCAGGGCCTCCAGGCGAATGAGCCGGTTGCCGGTGTTGAGGAAGATCTGGATCATCACGCCGCCGAGGATCAGCAGCGGAAGGTCGAACCGCAGCACCTGCGGCGAGAACCCCTCGATGGGCCGGGCGATGGCACAGAGCCCGAGGACCACGAGCGCCGTGAAGATGTTCGAGGCGTAGATCTCGCCGATGGTCACCGACGCCTTCCTCTTCAGGGTCGCGGACAGGGCGATGGCGAGCTCGGGCATCGACGTGCCGACCGCGAACACCAGGGCGCCGAGCACCAGCGGCGACATTCCCGCCTGCCGGCCGAGGGACTGGCCCCCGGCCAGGGCGACCCGGGCGCCGATCACGATGGCGGCGACCCCCGAGAGGATCAGCAGCACCTGCGGCCAGATCCGTTGCCGGGGCGCCGACCCGCCGATCAACCCCTCGGCCCGGGAATGGCGGGCCTCCGCGCGAGCCTCGGAGAGCACGCTGGCGAGGTACGGAAGGTAGAGCGAGACGAGCAGGAGGCCGTCTATCCGGCTGACCTTGCCGTCGGAGGCCAGCACCAGCACCACCGCCGACGAGAGGATCATCCAGCTCGACTCCCGCTCCTTGATTCCCCGGGTGACGGCGATGGGCAAGACCAGGGCGCACACCGCGGTGACGAAGGTCAGAGTCACGAAGTTGGAGCCCACCACGTTGCCGATCGCGATGTCCGCCTCGCCGCGCAGCCCGGCGGCCATGCTCAGGCTCAGCTCCGGCAGCGACGAGAGAATGCTGACCCCGAGGATCGTCACGACCAGCTCGCTCACGCCGAAGCGGCGGGCCACCGGGCCCAGGCTGCGGGTCACCGCCTCGGCGCCGCCCCAGAGCAGGGCGATGCCGGCCAGCAGGCCGAACGTGGAGAGCGGAATGCTGCCCGACAGCACGTGCTCGACGGTGGTCATGAGCTGCACCTTGCGCCCTGTTTCACGGCGTGAATTCGAAGGTCCTCACGGGCCGGTGGGGCAGCGCGGCCAGGGTCTCGGTGATCTCCGGCGGCCACGCCACGCGCAGCACGACGTTGCGGTCGTCGGCGTCCCCCTGGCCGTTCTCGTTGCTGCCGTCCTGGACGTCGTAGAGACCGTAGAACCGGGCCTCCTCGCTCAGGAGCACCTCCGGCTGCACCTGGAAGTCCAGCATGACGCAATGGATGTCGCCGGTGCCGTCCCGGTTGTCCACGATCTCGATCAGCCGCGACTGCTGGGGCCAGATCGTCGTGGAGTCGGTTTCGATCTCCCAGTAGCCGTGCTCGGGGGGCAGCCCGTCCGGGGCGGGCCTGGGACGGATCCGGTTCCAGTGGGTGTGCCCGCCGATGTGGGCCACCACGCCGGGATAGTCGTTGAGCACGGCGATCAGGTCGGCTGCCTCGCCGGCGTTGTCGATACTGGACGCCGAGTGGTGGCTGGCGACGATGACGATCTTCGCGGTCACCTCGGCCGCGTCCAGCTGCTCGAGCAGCCACTCCCGCCGCGCGCTGTCGAACGTGCCCCACTGGCCCGAGAACGAGACCGTGTCCAGGGCCACCAGCACGGACGGCACGCCCGGCACGACCCCATCCACGACGAAGGAGCCCCAGTCCGCGGCCAGGTTCCCGGCGGTGATGCCGAA
>CAYZAI010000055.1:14793-17273 GCA_964476305.1 uncultured Myxococcales bacterium | reverse complement strand
TGAACTTCAATCAGGGCGCGATCATCGAGCCGCTCTACATGTGCTCGTCCCAGGCCTACCGCGACTCGGACGAGATGGAGGCGGCCCTGGCCTACCAGGTCCCGACCTGGTGCTACTCGCGCATCGCCAACCCCTCGCTCTACTACTTCGAGTCGACCCTGGCCCTGCTCGAGGGCTACGGCTTCGACGGCGAGACGTCGTGCTGCGCCACGTCGTCGGGCATGGCGGCCATCGCCTGCACCACGGACCAGTTCCTGGCCGTGGACCCGAAGCGGCCCGACCAGAAGATCAACTTCGTCACTACCTGCCAGCTCTACGGCGGCACGTTCCAGCAGTTCGCCGTGCGCAAGGCCGCCGAGCGCGGCGTCGAGTGCCGCTGGATCGTCAACTCGGCGGACATGGCCGAGTGGGAGGCGAAGATCGACGACAACACGCGCTTCGTCTACGGCGAGATGCCCTCCAACCCGGGCCAGGCGTTCTTCGACCTCGAGAAGGTCGCCCAGCTCGCCCACGCCCGGGGAGCCCCGATGATCGTCGATTCCACCGTGGCCTCGCCGGCGCTGATGCGGCCCATCTGCCACGGGGCCGACATCGTGGTCCAGTCCGTGACCAAGTCGCTGACCTCGTCGGGCTTCGGCATCGCCGGCGCGGTGATCTCGCGCAAGGACATCACCAGCAACTTCGGCGACGATGCGCTGAAGGCCGACTTCGCGATGTACCTGAAGACCCTGCCCAACCGCGACAACGGGCAGAGCCTCTCGCCGATGAACGCCATCCTCTCGCTGAACGACATCCGCACCCTGCGCACCAAGATGGACCTCTTCAGCCGCAACACCATGCGCGTGGCCGAGTTCCTGGCGACGCACCCCGGCATCGAGCGCGTGGACTACCTGGGCCTGCCGAGCCACCCGCTCCACGAGCTGGCCAGCCGCTACCTGGCGCTGGTGGACGCCGAGCACGATCCGCAGTACGGCAGGCGCGTCAACCGCTACGGGCACCTGATGTCCCTGCGGGTCAAGGGCGGCGCGCAGCGGACGCGGAACCTCTTCGACGCCATGCAGCGCATCTGGCGCGCCACGGATCTGGGCCGCGTCAAGTCCGTGGCCACGATCCCGGCCATCTCCACCCACCAGCAGCAGGGCGAGGAGGGTCGCGCCATGGCCGACATCCCGCCGAACCTGATCCGCCTCTGCGTGGGCGGCGAGCACCCGGACGACGTGATCGCCGATCTCGACCAGGCCCTGGCCGCCGCGGACGGGAAGATCGCCGTGGCCGTGCCCTACGAGTACTCCACGGGCGGCTCCTCGGGCGCGAACCTCGCTGGGAGCTGAGCCCGTGCGCTACTACAGCACCAACGGGCGCGTGGCCGAAGTGGACCTGGCCGGCGCGCTGCTCGAGGGCCAGGCCGGGGACAAGGGGCTCTACCTGCCCCGGCAGGTCCCGCTGCTTTCGGCGGATCTGCTGTCCCGGGCCCGCGACCTCGCCTATTCCGAGCTCGCCGCCGAGGTGCTGGCGCCCTACGCGGACGGGGTCTTCACCCGTGACGAGCTCGGTGACCTGTGCGCGGAGGCCTACGACTTCGACGTGCCCCTCGAGCGCGTCGACGGGCCGCGTCACGTGCTGCGCCTCGACCGCGGGCCCACCGCGTCGTTCAAGGACTTCGCCGCGCGGTTCATGGGCCGGGCCCTGGGCCGGCTGGTGCGCGAGCGGGGCAAGGACCTGGTGATCCTCACGGCCACCTCCGGCGATACCGGCTCGGCCGTGGCCCACGCCTTCCTCGGTGTGTCCGGAATCCGCGTGCTGGTGCTGTTCCCCAGGCTCGAGGTCTCGGACCGGCAACGGCGGCAGATGACGACCCTGGGCGGCAACGTCGCGACCATCGCGGTGGAGGGCAAGTTCGACGACTGCCAGGCCCTGGTGAAGCGCGCCTTCGCCGACCCCGATCTCGCCGGCATCGATCTCTCCTCGGCGAACTCGATCAATATCGGCCGGTTGCTGCCCCAGTCGGTCTACTACGTGCACGCCGCGGCGAAGCTCGCGGATGTGGCCGGCGGCGAGCAGGTGGTCTTCTCGGTGCCCTCGGGCAACTTCGGCGATCTGCTCGGCGGGGTGCTCGCCTTCCGCGGCGGGCTGCCCGTGGCGCGGTTCGTCGTCGCCACCAACGCCAACGACGAGGTGCCGAGGTTCCTGTCCAGCGGCGAGTACCGGAAGATCGAGCCCTCGCGGGTCTGCATCTCGAACGCGATGAACGTCGGGCACCCGTCTAACCTGGCGCGGCTCGTCGATCTCTACGGCGGTCACATGGACGAGCGGGGCGAGCTGCTCGAGCGACCCGACATGGCGGCCCTTGGCCGCGACTTCTTCGCGGTCAGTATCGACGACGACACCACCCGTGCGACCATCCGTGCGGCGTGGAATGATCACCGGACCATGCTCGAGCCACACGGCGCGGTGGGCTGGGCAGGCCTCCAACGGTTCCT
>CAYZAI010000055.1:0-14783 GCA_964476305.1 uncultured Myxococcales bacterium | reverse complement strand
GACCGGCACCCGGAGCACGCCGGGACCACGGCGATCTCCCTCGAGACGGCTCACCCGGCCAAGTTTCCCGAGGAGATCCGGGCCGTCACCGGCGAGGAGCCTTCCGTGCCGCCGAGCCTGGAGGGGCTCGAGGACAAGGCCGAGCATTTCGGCGAAATGGGCCTGGACTACGACGAATTCCGGGCCATGCTGCTCGGGGAGTACGGCCGATGAAGCACATCATCCTCCTCGGCGACGGCATGTCGGACAGACCGGTGGCGGCCCTCGGGGGACGAACGCCGCTGATGGCGGCCAGGAAGCCCCACATCGATTCCATCGCGAGGCGCGGCCGCACCGGGCTGCTGCGCACCATCCCCGCGGGGATGGACAACGGCTCCGCCGTGGCCAACCTCTCGGTGCTGGGCTACGACCCGGCCCGGGTCTACCAGGGGCGGGCCGTGCTCGAGGCGGCCAGCATGGGCGTGGAGCTGTCGCCGGTGGACGTGGCCCTGCGCTGCAACCTGATCTGCGTCGACAATGAAGGAAGGATCAAGAACCACTCCGCGGGGCACATCTCCACCGGCGAGGCCCGCGAGCTGATCCTGACCCTCGATCGAGAGTTGGGGCGCGCCCGACCGGGGGAACCGCTCTCCTTCCACGCCGGGATGAGCTACCGCCACCTGCTCGTCCTGCGAGGGAGCTGGGGCTCACCGGCAGTGAAGTGCTTCGAGCCCCACGACCACGTGGGCGAGCGCGTAGCCGACCTGCTGCCGCGCGCCACGGCCCCCGAGGGCGAGGCCTCGGCCCGGAGGCTCGTGGAGATCCACGAGCGGGCCCGGAAGATCCTCGCGGAGCACCCGGTCAACCGCACGCGGATGACATCGGGCAAGGACCCGGCCAACTGGATCTGGACCTGGTCCCCGGGCCGCCGCCCGAAGATGGACACGCTGCAGAAGCTCTACGGCATCTCCGGCGCGGTGATCTCGGCCGTCGACCTGGTGATGGGCCTGGGCTACTACGCGGGCATGGAGATGATCCGCCTCCTGGGCGCCACCGGCCTAGAGGACACCGACTACGAGGGCAAGGCCCAGGCCTGCCTCGACGCCCTCGAGGAGCACGACCTGGTGTACGTCCACGTCGAGGCCACGGACGAGGCGGGGCACTCCCGCGACCTCGAGCAGAAGATCCGCTGCATCGAGCACCTGGACGGCCGGCTGGTGCGCCTCGTGCTCGAGGGTCTCGAGAAGCGCGGGATCGAGGCCGCCATCGCGGTGCTGCCGGACCACCCGACCCCGGTGGAGACCGGGGCCCACGCCGACGATCCGGTGCCCGTGGCCATCTGGCGCCCCGGCGAGGAGCCCGACGCCGTGACCGGCTACGACGAGGAGCAGGTCAAGGCCGGCTCCCTCGGCATGCTTGAGGGCAACCGGTTCATGCTCCGGCTCCTGGGGCGCTGAGAACACGACCAGGATCGCCCTACCGCGAGGCGATGAAGCCCGCAAGCGTCGTGGTTTTCAGGGTCGGAAGCTGGATGGAGCCCGGCCCCATCGGCTACAATTCCAACAGCTCTTTGAGCCTCGACAACAGCCTGTTCGGATCAACCGGTTTCGGGAGGTAGTCGTCGGTCAGCAGTTGATGCCCCAGGTCCCTGACGTATCCCTCCGTGGGACCTTTCTGGGGGAACGCCGTCAGGGCCAGAATCGGGATGTGCGAGGTATCGTCGGCGTTCTTCAATTCCCGGGCGACCGTGAACCCATCCATCTCGGGCATCATCAGGTCCAGGATGATGGCATCCGGTTTCTCCGCGCGGGTCTTCTCCAGTGCCTCCCTGCCGTTGCACGCCGTCACGACCTGATAGGACGCGCTCTCGAGTGCCGTCTGGATCATTTCGACGATGTCTGCTTCATCGTCAACAACCAGGATCTTCTTCTTGGCTTGCATCTCGCCTGCTCCTTTCCGCCTCTTGTTGTTCCGTCTTCTGCAGCGGACGGTCCCGTTGCGTCTTCGGCAACGTGAAGATGAAGCTCGTCCAGGCCCCTTCGACGGACTCGGCCCAGATCCGCCCCCCATGCTCTTCCACGATGGTCTTCACGTTGTACAAACCCAGCCCCGTGCCTTTCGGTCTCTCGCTCTGCCCGCTGTCGAGCCTCACGAACTTCTCGAAGACCCGGCTCAAGTCGGCTTCCGCGATGCCGTTCCCCTCGTTCTTCACGGTGCAGGAGTAGAAATCCCGCTGCTCCTCGATCCCGCACAACAACCTGCCGTCTCTCCGACCGTACTTGACGGCATTGCCAAGCAGGTTGTTGTAGACCACCCCCAGCAACACGGGATCCGCGTCCACCTCCAGGGTCCGGAGTCGATCCTCGTCCTGGATCGTCACGGACATGTTCTTCTGTGCGAGCTGGTCCTGCAGATCCTCTATCGCCGGACAGAGGACGTCGCGATACAGACGGGTTCGCTCCCTTCGCACGAACAATTCTCCGGCTTCAATCTTCGACCAGTCCAGGTACTTGCGGGTCACGTCCGTCATGTTCCGCACGCTGCGGTGCATGATGGCGACGGCCCGTCGCTGCTTTTCCGAGGTCAGTTCCCCGAGAACGTCACTTTCCAGCATGACCAGGTACCCTTTCAAGACCGTCAGGGGCTGGATGAACTCGTGGGTGAGAAACCCCAGGAGTTCCAGGTAGCGCACGTTCAGTTCCTTCAACGTCTGTTCGGATCTCCTGAGTTCCGCATTCAGCCGGTCTTTTTCCCCGATGGTTTCCTGGAGGCTCTGTGCCATCGTGTTGAAGGCGTCCGCCAACCGGCCGATCTCGTCCGTTGTGGGACGCGCGATCCGGCATGAGAGCTCCCCCGCTGCGATGCGTTGGGTGCCGCGGACCAGCTCGGTGACCGGCCGCGTGATGGCTTTGCCCAGAACCGTGGCCAAGCCGAGAGCCACGGCCATGCCCACTGCCGCGAAGCCCAGCACCGCGAGCATCAAGTTGCGCTTCATGTCGACGTACGGCCTCTCCAGCAGTCCCACGTACAGCATGCCGACAATCTCGCCATCGGTGTTCCGGACGGGCTCATACGCCGCGATGTACCAGTCGTCCACCACGAAGGCGCGGTCAACCCATCGGTCACCTTTCTGCAAGACGGCGTCGTACACCGCGCTCGAGACCCTCGTTCCAATCGCTCTCTCGCCGCTTGCCGAGAGAATCGTTGTCGCAATGCGCTCGTCCCGCTGGAAAACCGTGGCTGACCCGACCCGCTTGCCGTGGTACTGGCCGTCGCCGTAGACCATCTCGCTGATGTCGTCGACGATCTCGTAGTTCCGGTTGAGGAGGACTCCGCCATATACCACGCCCAGGATCTCGCCTCGCTCGTCCCGAACGGGCACAGCCGCTTCCATGACCATCCCGGACGTCTCTTCCGTTTTCTCGAGCGGCTTCGCCCTTGGCGTGGGGACCAGCTTGAGATAGGCCCGGGCGTCGAGCAGGGCGCCTTCCAAGGCAAGCTGTTCGCGGGAAATGATCTCTGTCGACCCCACCACCCGGCCTTCCAGGGCGTGCCGGATCAGGGAGTCCTTCGATCTGTCGTCACCTGTCAGATAGGGTTCTCTGGTCCTGATGACCACCTCCCCCTTGCAATCCGTAACGCTCAGGAATTCGAGTCCGTATTGTTGCAGCACACTTCCGAGTTACTCCCGGGTCTGCTTCTGAGGCTCACCTTCCCGCAGAGCGGTCCGAATGAAGAAGCGCTGCGCGGTCAGTTCCATCACGGTGACGACCGACTCCAGCCTTTGGTCGTACACCATGCGGGCAGAGCTCAGATCGTGTCTCACCCTCTCCTGCGCTTCAGCCACGACTCGACGGCTCACCAACTGCACCACCATCATGACGGCAGCGAACATGCCGACCAGGATCACCGCCAGGAAACTCAGAGCGAGTCTTCCGCGGAGAGTTGACCAGAACACCCTGTAGCGTCGGGTTTTCACGGCAGCGGTACTTCTGTTTTTCCCGGAGAAATCCCTTTGCGAGTGGATAGCACTACCGTTTCTTCCTTGCGGAGTTGACCGATCGTGTTTCGCGACAAGTCCCTTCGCGACGAGATCACCCTAGCAACGCCGGCGGGAAGTCGCAAGAGCCCCGGTAATCGGAGCCCCGGTAGTCGGGTCCTGGGCTTCGAGATCGGTAGCGGGATGGACCCGCTTTCAGGCGACCTTTCCAAGCCCGTTCCGCGCTGAGCATAACCCGCGTTACCGCACTTTCCATCCCGAACCCGTCATCGTCCCGCCGCTCCGAACGCCTCTGACGCCACCAGGATCACCCTAACCGCCAGGCGATGAGGCCCGCAAACGTCGTGGTTTTCAGGGTCGGGAGGTGGATGGAGAAGGTGGCTCCGGCGCAGCCCGGTTCACCACCCACGGCGGACGCAGATGCCCAGAAGCGGGTCCGTCTCCTTCGCGTGATCGGCCGCCGTGCCCGGCATGAAGCTCACGTACCAGGACCTGGCAGGATTCGTGGCCCGAGTCGTGGACGTCCAGTGGCCGAAGTTCGAGAAGCCGGGAAAGGCCCCTGTGTCCACGGTGACGTTGTAGACGCAGTTCTTCACGAGGCTGCGCAGCTCCAGGAGGTTCGGCAGGCGCCAGTCCGAGTGCCCGGCCCATTCGAGGTCCCGGCAGGCCTGGAGCGCGCCCTGCCAGTCGTCGTTCTGCGCCGCTCCCCCGTCCTGGCAGTAGTCCCCGGACTCCCCCGTTTCGCAGCCCTGCCACTCGAGCCCGGTCCAGGCATCGCGCACCACGGGCTGGCCCGCGACCGACGTGTCCCGCTCCCACCGCTGCGGCATGGGGACCGGCACGTCCCGCACGCACCGGACGAACGCGTGGAGCGTCTTGGCGCTGAAGAAGGCACCGCCGGGTCCCAGGGACGAGAACCAGGCGCCCACGTTGCTGTCGGCGCTGGACCCGGCCAGCGTGGAAGACGCCCAGTACCCTCCGGGCGGGGCCGCGGGGAACGCCCAATCCGCAACCGCGGGCTCCTCGTCGAGGTCGTGGTCCTGGACGGACAGCAGCTCGTGCTCGTCCGGCAGGCGCCAGTCCGCGTGGCCGCCGAAGGACAGCCCGTCGCAGCAGGCCAGGGCGTCCTCCCAGTCGAGCTGCTCGGGGTCGCCCTCGCCGCAGTCGGGGCCCCACGCTCCGGCGGCGCACCCCTGCCAGGTCAGGCCCGTGACGTGATCCACGACCACCGGCTCGTCCGGGATCGAGGTGTCGCGAGTGAACCGATCGTCGGCGGCGTGGAGGGTGTCCCAGCCATACTGGGCGTCCTGGCCCGCGAAGCTCCCGTTCGGGGAAGGGCAGTCGATCTCGCTCGAGTTGCCGTAGCAGCTCCGCTGGCCCGTGTCCGGCAGGGGGAAGTGGGGGCCCGGGGCGTTGCAGCCCGGCGTGCCGCACCCCGGCGAGACGCAGGTCCCGCCCACGCAGATGTCGTAGGACCGGTCCGGTGCGGTCAGGACCTCGCAGGGCGTGAAGTCGCCCCAGCCCGTGCAGTCGGCCACCACGCAGATGCCCCAGTTCTCGTTGCAGACGAAGCCCTCCGGGCAGTCCCCGTCCTCGGTGCACTCCGGGTTGGTCGCGACCCAGGTCTCCGTGTCCGCGTCCCCGTCCCCGTCGGCGTCGGCGTCCGCGTCCCCGTCTCCGTCGGCGTCCCCGTCGGCGTCCCCGTCGGCGTCCCCATCGGCGTCCACGTCGTCATCCACGTCCATGTCCGCGTCCCCGCCGTCCGCCCCGCCGATCCCGGCCATCCGCCAGCAGCCCGCCGCGACCATGAGCGACACTGCCACCGCGAAACCTCTCACCACGCACCTCCGCGTTCCCGCGTTCGAGAGATCCTTCCCACGAAGGAAACGAGCGGCTGATCCCGGACCGGCGAAACATGCTAGAATCGGCGGCATCCCTTCATGGGAACCGAATGACGGAGGATCGGATGAAAACCGTTTCGACGCAAGGCTCGTGGCGAGGGCTCGTGAGTATCACCCGCATTGACGCACTTTCCATCCCGAACCCGTCGTCGTCCCGCCGCTCCGAACGCCTCTGACGCCACCAGGATCACCCTAACCGCCAGGCGATGAGGCCCGCAAACGTCGTGGTTTTCTGTGGTTTTCTGATCCGTTCTGATCCGTTCTGATCCGTTCAGTCCGTACACGGGAAAATGTCCGCAAGCGGGAAGGTGTAAAGAATATATTGACATGTAATTATTTTAAAGACAGATTGTCTTCGGAGGGCTTCGTACGCGAGGCCAGAGGTTCGAGATGACGACCGTGGACACGCGGAAGATCGGGGAGCTGATGGCGGCCCGGGGCCTGGACGTCTCGGGCCTCGCGCGGGCCGCTGGGTTGTCGCGGCAGGGCGTCTACCGTTTCCTGCGCTCCGGATACCGGCCGTTCTCCCGCGGTTTCACCTCTGTGGCCGAAGCGCTGGGCGTCCGGCCGGGGAGCCTGCTGCTCGATGGGGACGACGATCGGCCCCTGGAGCAGGTCGGCGACCTGCTCGAACGCTCCGCCGCGGGAGAGCCGAGGGCCTTCGAGGTGCTGCCGGCGGCGCTGTCCGGGCTGTCGGCCCGGGCCCTGGGCGAGTTGGACGAGCCCGCCGACGCGCTTCACCACCGGCTTCTGGCCGCGGCCGGAGAGCTGTCGAACGGGATCCGGCCGGCGCGGAAGATGCGCGCTTTCGCGCTGCACCACGCGTCGCGCTGCGAGCCCGGCCGGGCGTTCTTCTTCTCGCCCGGTTGGATGGACGCCGAGCGGATCGCGGCGACGACCCCGGCGGAAATGAAGCGGCACCTGGTCTTCGGCGCATTCGACCGCCGGGACTTCGAGAGGCACTTCGCGTGAGGCTGATCTCGCGAGACGACCTGGCCTCGGCCCTGGCCCGGGCCGATGGCCGACTCGAGGGGCAGGCGGATCTGCTCCTCGTGGGCGGCGCGGCGGTGCTCGTCCTCTGTCTGGACGCGGTGGCCACGAAGGATGTGGACGCCTTTCCCACGAGCTCTCTTCCCCGGCTCTCCGAGGCACTGGGCGTTGGGGGGAGCGGGTCGCCGGCCATCGACGTCAACACCGCGAGTCGGGGCTTCGAGATCTACCTGCCCGATGACTGGCAGAAGCGGCTCCGGATCTCCACCGAATTCTCAACGAGGATGATCCGCGTCCTCACGCCGGCGCTGGAGGATCTGGCCGTGATGAAGGTCTTCCGGTTCGCGGCCAAGGACGCCGAAGACATCGCCCGCCTCGCGGGGCTTGCGGACTTCGATCGCGACGAGTTCCTGCGGCGCTTCCTCGCCGTGCTGTCCGCGGCCGTGGGCGAGCCCCGCTGGCACGCCCAGTCCTTCTGCCTGATCTGGAACGCGCTCTACCCCGATCGCCCCCTCGATCCGGACGGGCTGCCGGCGATGTGCGAAGGTTGAGCCCCGCTGGACTTGGTTGTGCGGTATCACAGGCCGTGGCACGATGATCGTTGCACGGTTCGATCGATCTTGCCGGAGGGGTATCATGGCATTTCGCCTCGCGTTCCCGATGATCTTCGCGGCACTGACCACAGCCTGCGCACCGGGAGGCTCCCGCGGCGACGACGACACGGGATCGGACGGCGACGCTGACGCCGACGCCGACGCGGACACCGACAGTGACACCGATGCAGATGCCGATACTGATACGGATGCGGACGCGGACGCGGACACCGACGCCGACACCGACACGGACACCGATAGTGACAGCGACTCCGATAGCGACGGCGATACCGACACCAACATCGACCTGCCGTGCTGGCAGACGAGTTGGGAGCGCGTGCAGCCCCAGCTGAGCGCATCCCGCCTGTATGACGTATGGGTCGCAGAGAACGGCGAGGTCTTTTTCGTAGGGGAGGGGGGAACCATCGTACATGGTGTGGAAAACTCCTGGTCAATCCAGAGCGTGGGAAGCGATCTCTTGCGCGGAGTGCAGGGCAATGCCGCGGACGACGTCTATGCCGTGAGCTGCGTGAGCAACACGCTCCTGCATTTCGACGGCGTGCAGTGGATCGATATCCCGGTCCCTGCCGACTATACCTATGCGAACGGAGTGTCCTTTCTCGGCGTTGCCGCGGACATCGAGGGGCGCGTCTTCATCGCAGCGGACCACAGTATCGTGGTCTTCGACGGATCGGAGTGGTCGCGCTTCGATCTCAGCCTGGATATCTCCATGCAGGCCATCGCCGCGGCAGGCGAGGAGGACGTCTACGCCGTGGGCTACGACTACTGGGGAGGAAGGATCTTCCATTTCAATGGTGGAGGATGGACCGATATCTCCGGAGCGGGCCCACCGTTCCTCTGGGATGCGCTGCCCGTTTCCGGGAGCACGGTGCTGGCCGTTGGGAACTGGTCCTACCTGTCGGGAGGGTGCCAGACGAGCCCCGGCGCGATGATCGAGCTTTCGGGCGGCTCGTGGAACGTCGTAGACGTCGGATCCGCCCCACTGCTGGGGGCGATAGCCGGCAGCGGACCGGACGATATCGTCGCGGCAGGCGCCTCGGGAGAGTGGCTGAAAAAGGACGCGGAGGGCTGGAACTCGAACTTCTCGGATCCTGTGCGGTTGATAGCGGTCGGCGGCAGCACGGCGACCGGGTATTTCGCGGTCGGCAACTATGGACGCATGCGGCTCGAGGACGGGAACTGGGTGTTCCTGGATGCACCGCTGGGCACTTTCTTCTCATCCGCGATCACCTCGGGCGGCGATATCGCCCTGCTGGATGGCTACCGCGAGATTCTCCGAAGGTCCGGCGGAGGATGGTCGATGGACTGGATCGACAGTGGTTGTACGTGTTCCGAAACCGCTCTGGCAGCCCACGGCAATGTCCTGTTCGCAGGTGGCACGCGGTACCCGGAGAGTACCTCCTATTGGTTGCGCAGTCTCGGCTACTACGATCTGGCTGGTCCGTGCATAGGGCGTTCCTCCGGATCGGGTTTTCAAGCCATAGATCTCGGCGCAAGGATGCTCACTGACGTCTGGCTCTCCGACAGCGGTCGGGCGTACTTCGCCTCGAACGGATCAGTTGAGTACCTGGATGGCGGGCAGTGGCACCCTCTCTCCCCTGGTCTGCCGGGACTTGTCTACCTGCTGGACGGGTGGAACGAGAGCGATCTGGTCGCCGCCGGTTCTTCGCTGCCGCAGGGATTGCCGAGCGTGTGGCGTTTCGACGGCGAGGGTTGGGAGACGCTCCTTTCGGAACCGGGACCGGATCTGGTCGTCCTGCGCGTCGGACCCGTTGGAGAGATGGCCATCGCCGATGCCTCCGGGGGGATCCGCTACTACGACGGATCGTCGTGGAGTGACCGCACACGCCCTCCCGGGGGAGAGTACTGGCGAGCCTGGGATCTTCGGGGTGACAGTGCCGACGACATTTGGGCAGTGGGCTCGACGACTTTCCATTTCGACGGCGAAGACTGGTCGCTGAACGAGCCATGCCTGACGTGCGATCAGGCGTGGTTCGGAATCTGGGGGACGGCCGACGACGACCTTTTCATGGTCGGACACGACAACGATCTAGGCCATCCGTGCGTCGCTCGCTGGGACGGCACGACGTGGTCCGTCAGCTATCTCCCGGGCCCATGCATTCCTTGGGCCGTTGACGGCGCGGCCGGGAACGACATTGTAGCCGTGGGCCACGACTGTGTGTACGAATTCGATGGAGCGTCTTGGAGCACGCAGGGTACGGGAACACTGGACACCGTGACCTTCGTCGCGATGAATTCCACCGGACAGGTCGCGTCGACCGGGCCCGCGGGTACGGTGATTCGGCGTGAAGGCGGAGCGTGGTCCGTGGCCGACGAATCGCTGCACTGCACGGGAGTGAACGCCATCGCCGCGGTAGGGGATGACGAGGCCTATGCGGCGTGCAACGGCGGTGGGATCTTGCATGTTTCGGGCGGCTCGGCGACCACCCTGCCACACGTCACTTCGTCGGACCTGGCGGACATCTGGGTTGCGGACACGGGCGAGGTCTTCGCTGTTGGCGAGGAGGGGCGATTGCTGCGATGGGACGGCGAGACGATGATCCTCGAAAGCGCCGGGCAATCGACAGAGCTGCTACAAGTATGGGGTACATCCCCGACCGACGTGTGGGCTTTCGGCTTCGACGGCGAAGTCCGGCACTTCGACGGCACGACCTGGGCCTCGCTCGACCCGAGCGCACTCGACAATTTCGCGCTGTGCTCTGTCCAAGGGTTCGGCCCGGACGACATCTTCCTGCTGGCCAATCATTTTTCGGAAACCTATCTCGTCCACTGGGACGGGTCCACGTGGAACGTCCAGGACACCGAGGTTCTGCTCGGCGAACCGTTGCCCATACTGTACCAGTCTGGGAGTGTCATCGGGACCTCGCAGGACGACTTGATCCTGGCCGGAGATCGGGGGCTGGTCTTCCAGACGACCTGTCCGTAACGTTGTCGCCCTACCAGCCCTCGTCGAGGCGGCACAGGCCGTCGTCGCCGCAGGACATCATGCCCGCGGGCAGGCAGTCCCCGTCCTCGACGCAGGGCGCGAGGCAGACCTCGTCTCCGTCGCCGCGGTCCGCGCACTGGAGGTCACCCAGACACTGGCCCGGGTCGAGGGAGCCGCAGATCTCGTCGTCGCCGCAGGGCATGTGCAGCTCGCCGCAGGTCCCGGCCTCGCCCGAGTGCCATTCCAGCGCCCAGATGTCCGTCCAGCGGCAGACGATCCCCTCGGTGGAGAGCGGCCCGGGCAGGGTCGCGGAGTGGACCTCGGGCTCCTGCTCACCGGGACAGGGATCGACTTCGACGACGAGATCGACGGCCGAAGCGTCCTCGACGCCGTCGAGGCCGAAGGACCAGTCGTAGATGCAGATGCCGCAGGCGGCGAGCATGCAGCCGGGGTTGTAGACCCGCAGATGGACGGCCGCGCCGTCGACGCCGCCTTCGCCCTCCCACTCGGCGCCGCAGGCCCCGGGGAAGTTCAGCAGGTCGAGCCCGACGTCGCCTGCCGCGTCGCCCGGCGCCCAGGCGATGCAGGTCAGGCCCATCAGGTCGTCGCCGTTCCACGGCGAAAGCAGGAAGGTCGGCAGCGCGGCCTGCTCCGCTGCCACCTCCTTCTTGCAGGGCCCCCCCGCGAAGGAGGTCGTCGAGGTCCCGTCTCTGCAACCCCAGGCCAGCATCGAAAACAGCAGCAACAATTGGAATGCGCGCATCTTCCTTCCTTTTCCCGGCCGAGAAACAACGGTCCCGAGGTCGACCGACATCGGTCACATGATAGTGGGTGGCCGTCTCGCCGCGCAAGGATGAAGGAATCGCGATGACGAGATTCCGGGTTGCGTGCCGCGCCAGAGCGACTAGGGTCTTCGTACCGCCCCGGTCCGCTCCGGGGAGAAGGAGCAGCGATGAGCGAGCCCGGCTACGGCTTCACGAGGAACCTCGGCCACGCGGATTTCGACACGGTGCGGCAACGCGTCGCCGCCGCGCTCGGGACCGAGGGCTTCGGCGTGATCACCGAGATCGACGTGAAGGCCACCCTCAAGAAGAAGCTCGGGGTGGACTTCCGCAACTACGGGATCCTCGGCGCCTGCAACCCCGCGCTGGCCCAGCAGGCGCTGACCGCCGATCCGGCCATCGGACTGCTCCTGCCCTGCAACGTGGTGGTGTACGAAACCGATGACCACGATGTCGTCGTGCACATCGGCCGGCCGACCGTGCTGTTCGAGGTGGTCGAGCACCCCGCGGCCCGGGATCTCGCGAAAGACGTCGAAGGGCGAATGCGGCGCGTGATCGCCGCGATCTGACCTGTCTCGTCTCGCCGGTTCGCGATGCCGGTTTCCGATGCTTGAGGCCGACGCCGCCGGGGAGTAGGCTCGTTTCATCCACGGAGAGGGAGGTCGCGATGGCACGACGATACTCGAAGCTCTCTTGCGCGGTGCTCGCCTGGGCCTGGCTCGCCGGTTGCGGCGACGACAACCGCGCGGCCGAGGAGTGCGTGCCCGGGGAGACCCAGGTCTGCTGGTGCTCCGGCGAGGTCAGCGGCGTCCAGGTCTGCCTCGAGGACAAGACCTGGGACGCGTGCGACTGCGGTGACGGCGGCGCGGACGGGGATTCGGACGCGGATGCCGACGGCGACTCCGACACCGGGACGAACGACACACTCGAGACCGGCTGCAACAGGATGGACATCCTTTTCGTCATCGACAATTCCGACAGCATGTCCGAGGAGCAGGAGTACCTGATCGCGGCCTTCCCGGCGTTCATCGCCGCCATCGAGGCCTACGACGTGCTCGGCACCGACGCGCCCCTCGACTACCACGTGGGGGTGACCTCGACCGCGGTCGACCACAACGAGTGCGGCGACTTCACCTGCACGCTCGTCGAGGAAGAGGACGGCGTGCTGCAGAACGCGGCGCTGGGCGACAACGGCGACTGCACGCCGCCCGGGGAGGTCTTCATGCAGGGCCCGGACCCGGACGTGGCCGATGAGTTCGCCTGCGTGGCGGCGCTGGGCACCCAGGGCTGGCCGTGGGAGATGCCCCTCGAGGCGATCCGCCGCGGCATGACCGACGGGCTCGATGGCGAGGGGCACCTGAGCGCGGAGAACGCCGGGTTCCTGCGCGACGACGCGCTGTTCGTGGCGATCGTGATCACCGACGAGGACGACGTGTCCCGCGCCGACACGTATCCGGCCAACCCCTGGGTGCAGACGCCGGATCCGGCAGCGGTCGAGGCCTACGCCGAGGAGTTCGTCGGAATCAAGGGCAGCCCCGATCGGGTGGTCTTCGGGCTGATCTCCGGGCCCGCAGGCACCGGGTGCACCAACGAGTTCGGCGACGCGGATCCGGCGCCGCGGCTGCACGAGTTCCGCAACCTCGTGGGCTCCTACGGCGCATGGGGCGACATCTGCGCCGAGGATCTCGGCTCCGAGATCGACGGCATTCTCGCCACGATCACCCTCGCCTGTGACGAGATGCCGGTCGTGGAGTAGGGGGCGCCGGTTGACACCACAGGCCCGCGAGCTACGATGCCCGCCATGACCGAACCGGAGAGAATCGTGCTGGCATCAGCCTCGCCGCGGCGCCGCCGGCTGCTCGAGGAGGCGCGGATTCCGTTCGAGGTCGTCCCCGCTGACGTGGAAGAGACCCCGCTGCCCGGAGAGATCCCGGCGGAGTTCGCCTCGCGGGCCGCGGCCGAGAAGGGCATGAGCGTGGCCACCCGGCTGGCGGGCGAGGGGCGCCGGCCGTGGATCATCGCCGCGGACACGGTGGTGGTGCTGGACGCCGGGATCCTGAGCAAGCCGCGGGATCCGGCCGATGCCGCCTCGATGCTGCGGCGGCTCGCGGGACGGACCCACACCGTGATCACGGCGTTCGTCGTCGGCCGCGTGGACGACCCCTGGACCGCCGAGATCTGCGCCACCCGCGTGCGCTTCCATGAGCTGTCCGAGGACGAGATCTCGGCCTACGTCGCCACCGGCGAGGGCGCGGACAAGGCCGGCGCCTACGCGATCCAGGAGATTGGCGCCTTCCTGGTGGATCGCATCGACGGCGACTACTTCAACGTCGTCGGCCTGCCGGTCTCGCGGGTGGTTCGCGCCCTGCTCGCGGTCGGGGCCCTCGCTAAGTACCCGCCGAGATGAACGATATCGCGCGGAACATCGACTCGATCCGCGAGCGCATCGCCCGGGCCGCGAGGCGCGTGGGCCGTGATCCGGGTACGGTCACACTCGTCGCCGTCTCGAAATTCCACTCCGCCTCGGCCGTGCGGGAGGCCCGGGCCGCTGGCCAGCTGGACTTCGGCGAGAACTACGCCCAGGACCTGCGCGACAAGGCCGAGTCCCTCGCCGACCTGCCGGAGCTGCGCTGGCACTTCATCGGGCACCTGCAGCGCAACAAGGCGCGCATGGTGGTCCCCCACGCGGCCCTGGTCGAGACCGTGGACTCGGCCCGGCTCGCGGCCGAGCTCGATCGCCAGGCCGGGCTGCTCGGCCGGCGCCTGCCCTGCCTGGTCCAGGTCAACGTCGGCGGCGAGGAGCAGAAGTCGGGCTGCGCCGGGGACGGGATCGAGGACGTGCTGGCCGCGGTGGAGACGGCCGCCCACCTGGAGCTCGCCGGGCTGATGACGATCCCGCCCTTCGATCTGGAGGCCGACCGCACGCGTGTCTACTTCCGCGACCTGGCGCGGCTGCGCGAGCAGCATGGCGGCGCGGCGCGGCTGCCCCACCTCTCGATGGGCATGAGCGGCGACTTCGAGGCCGCCGTCGAGGAGGGCGCCCACATCGTCCGCGTCGGCACCGCGATCTTCGGCGAGCGCTGAAGGGGGCTTCGGCCTGCGGCGGGCAGGGAAGCCCTGCGGGATCCGGGCCCTAGTCGCAGTCGGCGGTGTCCCAGGCGCAGGCGCCGCCGCAATCGCAATAGTAGTCGTCCGCCCAGAAGCAGGGGTCGTCCAGGGTGCAGCACTCGTCCGAGCCGGCATACCCCGGGCAGAAGTCCGGCTCCTCGCAGTCGGCGGTGTCCCAGGCGCAGGCGCCGCCGCAATCGCAATAGTAGTCGTCCGCCCAGAAGCAGGGGTCGTCCTCGGTGCAGCACTCGCTCGAGCCGGCATACCCCGGGCAGAACTGCGGGCCGCTGCCGGTGTCCGAGTCGGAGTCGGAATCGGTGTCCGCATCCGTATCGGTGTCGGTATCCGCGTCGGTATCCGCGTCGGTATCCGCGTCGGTGTCGGCGTCGGTGTCCGAGTCCGTATCGGCGTCGGTGTCGGCGTCGGTGTCCGAGTCCGTATCGGCGTCGGTGTCGGCGTCGG
>CAYZAI010000054.1:0-17324 GCA_964476305.1 uncultured Myxococcales bacterium | reverse complement strand
TGCGGCGCTGGTCCACCTCCTGCTCCTTCACCGTCCCGTGAAGGGCGAGCTGCCCGGCAACTGTGACACCTGGCTGGTGATCGCCCTGTCCAAGGTCCACGCGGTCCAAATCGAGTCCTTCTTCACGGGCGGATCCCCGGCGACGGCCATGTTCCCCATGGAGGACGTCCACGAGTTCGGAGAGGCCGCTCCTGGCGCCGCATCCCTGTTCCTGTTGATGCGGTTCGTGACCGGGGACGACATCACCGGCACCTACCTGTACATCTGCGCCATGCTCGCCCTGACGGGCTTCGGCGTCTATCTGCTCGCGCGGCGCTTCGGCTGCAAGTCGCCCGGGTCGTTCCTCGCGGGTCTCGGGGTCGCCTGCTCCAATTTCACTTTCGCCAACATCGACGACTCGATCGTCCTCTTCTGGTTTCCCGCCTGCCTGGCCGCGAGATGGCTCCTTGGCTACCTGGAGGACGGGGATCGGCGAGCCCTGCTCCTGGCCGCCGTCGTCGGCGGCTTGCAAGTGCTGTTCTCGGTCTACGTCTTCTTCTACCAGAGCCTCGCCCTGCTGCTCATCCTGGTGTTCCACGCCAGGCGAATCGCCTTTCGCCGAGATCGGATCCACCTGCTCGCGGGGACGCTCGTCTACCTGGCGATCCCCGCGGCGACCATCGTCCCGTACATCATGGCGGCCCGCGACGGCGGGTACACCAACCCGTTCGGCTCCCTGAGCGTGCTCCATGCCGCGAGCCTGGGGATCGCCGACCTGGGCCGTGCGCTCCCCGAGAACATGGTCTATCCCTCGTGGCCGGATCCGCGGCAGGAGTTCGGCTTCTGGGTGCTGGTGCGCCGCCACGCGTTCGCCGGCGTGGCGCTCTGGTGCCTGGCCGCCTGGGGGGCGATGGACGGCAGGCGAGGGCGCTCCATGCTGCTGGCGCTGGCCGCGCTGGGGCTGTTCCTGGCGATGGGGCCCTTCATCCAGGTGCGGGAGGCGGTCGGGTACTCTCCGCTGTACTTCATCCACAAGTGGATCCCCCAGACGGCCTTCCTGAGGGTGCCGCTTCGGGGCTTCTTCCTGACGTTGCTGGCGCTGAGCCTGCTGGCGGCGCGGGGGATGGACCGGCTGCTGTCGCTCCCCGTGTTCTCTTCCGGCAGACGCGTGGCGATCGTTGCGGTCGCGCTGATGGCCATCCACGTCGCCGAGAACGCGCCGATGCCCGCCCGAGGATACGCCGGTTCGCGCTATGCGACTCCGCCGTCCGGCTACCTCGAGGTGTTCGAGGGCCGGCTGGGCGACGTCGTGCTCGATCTCCCTACCTCGACAGGAACCGACTTCTCCGCTTCCGGGGACGACCTGTTTCCTTACAACCGCGAGATCATCTACATGAACTGGCAGACCTCACATGGCCAGAACATCATGGGCGGCGTCAACGGCTACTACCCGAGGCACCGGCTCGGATTGCAGCCGCTGGTCGATCGGATCCCTCGCCTGGTTCCGCTCGCCTCCCTGGCGCTGGCCGGGCTCACGCACATCGCCTGCCACAAGAAGATGCTGCTTCCCGGGGAGCGGGATCCGCTCCCGTCCCTCGATCGGTCGCGCTTCCTGAAAAAACTCTTCGAAGACGACGCCATCGCCGTCTTCAGCCTGGATCTGGAGCGGATGCGGGACGCCGCGGAGCTGATGCACGGGACGCGGGACCTGGAGACGCTGGTCGGGAAGGAGCCATCCCCCGCGGGCGGCTTCCGGCCCGGGCGTCCGGCCTCCGCGGGCCACGGCTTCGTCCCGTCGCCGCTGCGGCGATGAAGGGTCGGTTCCGGCTGTAGGGGCACGGCCTTTTCATGCTATCCTCCCCCGCGAGGACGGACGGGAATGCACACCCTCGGACTGGCGCTGGCGCTCTTCGGGCTGAACTCGAGCTGGATCCCCGGCTGGGGATGGATCGGCGTGGTGCTGTGCCTGGCCGGTTGCCTGCTGGGCCTGCGCTCGGTCAGCGACCGCGAGAGCCGGCTGCTGGCCACGGTGCTGGGGACCTGCGCCGCGGTGTTCGGCGGCCTGGGCTTCCTGTTCGGCCTGGGGGTGCAGGTCAAGCACGGGGCGCCCGCCATGGACGGGCTGCTGCTTCCGATTCCCTGGTGGCAGGCGGCCGTCGGAGCCGCCGGAGGGGCGCTGGTGGCGTTCGGGGCCCTGCTGCTGGCCCGCTTCAAGGCCCGCGGCGTGGGCCTGGCCCTCGCGATCGCCGCGCTGGTCGCGATGCAGCTTCTCGGGGTTTCTGCCCTGGTCCACGCGGACCGGGAGATGGAGCGGACGGGGTCGGTCGTGGAGTAGGACGAGCTACTTCTTGGGCTTGCAGGATGCCTTGCGCTTGTTCACGTCGGCGGCCACGACGCCCACCATGTCGCCGGCCAGGGCGTTCTCGTAGTGCTTGAGGCCCTCCTCGTACAGCCGCCGCTCGCAGGCGATGTCCCCGAGGATCAGGTGTGCCATGCTCAGGTCGGCCTGCATCACCAGGGCCTGGGTGAGGTAGCTGTTGGCGCTGGTGTAGCGGCCGATGCGGAAGTAGATCTCGCCGGTGCGCAGGTAGACCTTGACCACGCCCGGGGCCATGGCCTTGGCCCGGTCGAGGGCCTCGAGGGCCGCGTCCGTGTCGCCGCCCGCGCACTCGATGTCGGCCAGCAGCAGGTAGGCGTCGACAAGGTTCGGGACCATCTCGATGGCCTTCACGAGGTGCTCCTTGGCCTCGGGGATCTTGCCCTGGCCGTACAGGGCCTGGCCCAGTCCCAACTGGGCCGTGCCGCGGGTCGCCTCGGCGGCCAGGGTGTCGCCGAAGGCCTGCTCCGCGCCGGCGAAGTCGCCGTTCGCCAGCAGGGCCTCGCCCAGGGCCTGGAGCGCGTCGGCCCAGCCCGGCCGGATCGCCAGGGCCGTGCGCAGCTCCTCGACCGCCTGGGGTCCCTTGGCCAGCAGGCGGCCGTGGTGGTAGCGCGCCTCGCAGGAGGCGGGCTCCGCGGCCACGGCCCGCTCCAGGGACTGCACGGCCGCGGCCCGGTTGCCCGAGCCCTCCTGCGCCAGCCCCATGCCGATCATCGCCACGTAACCCGCGCCGGCGGCGAGGGCCGTGTCGTAGGCCGAGATGGCCTCGGGCCAGGCCACGCGACGGCGGTGCGCCTCACCCAGACCGGTCTGCCCGCGGGGGACGTCGCCCTTGCCGACGACCTTGTTGAACTCGTCCATCGCCCGGGCGGCCCGGTCGAAGGTCAGCCAGACCCAGCCCGAGCAGACCTCGCCCGTGCTCTCGGCCTTGAACCGGCGGGCGACGCCGCGGCAGGCGTTCTTCGACTTCTCGAGCTTGCCCTTGGCCATCTCGATCCGGGCCAGGCCGAACTCGGCCTCGCCGAACTTCTTCTGGATCTTCTGTGCCGCGCGGTAGGCCGCCCTGGCCTCGTCGAGCCGCATCGCCTCGACGTAGAGGTGCCCCAGGGCCGCCAGGGCTTCCGGGTCCGAGGTTCCCGACACCGTTGCCGCCCGCTCGTCGAGGGGGCTCGCCCCCTGGGCCTGCGCCGCCGGGGAACCGGCCACCAGCAACGCGAAAAACGCACCCGCCAGCATCGCTTTCATCGTCCGCTCCTTTGCGTTCTCCCGCGCCCGGACCATCCGTCCGCGCCGCCGGGGAGTCTCGACACGTCTTTTTGACACGATTTCGGCGAAAAGTGTTCAAAAAGAGGCTTCTCCGCCACGCGAGCAGCGGCCGTGCTAGAATCGGCGCCAGCGTCTCGCCAGGATTCTCCACTAAATAGGGCGGGACCGGCCGCTCCCCCCGCTTCACCTGTCCCGAAAAACTGCACCGCCATGTCGTTTTCCGCACCCCGGAACTTGAAAACCCGGCGCGCCGAATGGCAAGAACACCGCAACGTCGAAGACGCTTGTCCGCCTTCGCTGTCGTGAAAGCCGATCATCCGCCGAAGCCCTCCGAAGATCGACGCTTTCGTGCGGTTTGGGCGCAGGGCGGCGGGGTGACACGCCGCAACCGCGCTAGCCGCCCAGGGCTGAACGAAGCTGCGCCAGCGCAATTTCCACGATGGCCGCGGAGACGAACAGGCTGCTCTCTCGGTGAAGCCGGATCAGGCAGCGCTCCGCCTGCCCGATTGAGATCAGCCCGCGTCGGCAAGCCCGCACGACGATCCCCAGCGAACCGACCGGTGTGACGGATCTCTGTCTGCAAACGTCGCGGACGGCGAGATCGTCGGTCAGGATCAAGGGGACCGCGAGCTTCCGAGCCAACCAGAGGGCTTCGACCTCACCTCGTTGCAGATGGGAAAGATCGTCCTCGCCGGAAAGAAACATCTCGGAAACGGGGTCGAGGTCGTGCAGTTGGACCTTCGGTCTGCCTGACTCGATCTCGCACGAATCGACGCGACCGGCACCAACTGTCTCGGACCACACGGCGCCCGGGATGTGCACTCTCGAGAAGACCGCGAGAAGGTCGAGTTGACCGACTTCAGCCAGGTGAATCAGCGGTCCGGCGTCGGCGACTGACTCGGTCAGTCGCGAAGCGCCCATTCGAGATCCTCCAGCATGGCCTCGTGTTGTCGCTCCGCGAGACGGACCCAGTCGATCCCGACGACCGCGATGGCTTCTTCCTCGGATAGTTGACCTCTGAGGTAACGCCCCAGGATCTGCTCCCTCCACAGCTGACGAAGACCGACCTGGAAGGCGCGGGTCATGATTTCCGCTTCCGACAGTCGCGTTTCGTGCACGAGATCTCGAAACCTGTCCATCGTGCCGGCGTCTCCGGATCGGTTCATTTCGTCTTCCTTGCCGTCTTGCCGTTTCGAGCGGCCGTTTCCGTTGAAGTATAGCAGGAAACAGTGGAGCGTGGTGGTGGAATCTCCACGAACACCATGCGGCGTGGCAAGAACGCCGCAACGTCGAAGGGGGATGGGGGTCATTGGCCCACCCCATCGAGCGACGGGTCCGGCCTCCGGAACGGCGGGACCGGGCTACGGCAGCGATCCGACGTCCACCAGCAGCAGGTGGTCCAGCTCGAACCGGCCGGGCTCGGCCAGGCGCAGCGCGACGTCGCGATCGCCCGCCGGCCAGGCACCCGCCGGCACTGGCACGCGGAACTCCTGCGCCTTGCCGGTGAGCTCGACCGTGGCCACGGTCCGGCCGCCGACCTCGATCGCGAGAGGGATCGATCGGGCGAGATCGGTTTCCCTGTGCCGTCCGCGGACGATGAGCAGCCCTTCGCCGCCGAGGTCGCTCGAAAAGCGCAGCGTCGCGTTCCGACCGCCGGAGCGGCAGGTCGTGCGGCCGAGGAACTCGTCGTTCAGGATCGGCGGCCGCTCCTGGCACCCGGCCCAGCCCCGGCCCGACGCGGCGGCCCGATCGTCCAGGTCGATCCCGAAGAGCGGCGCGGTCCCCACCGCCCCCAGGCGCACCAGTGACTCCGGCGTCCACTTGATCTCGGGCTCCCGCACCAGGATCCGCAGCAGCTCGGGCACGGCCTCGGGCAGACCCATCCAGCCCAGGGCCAGCACCGCGTAGCCGCGCACGTCGGTGTGCTTCTCGTGGGCCAGCACGTCCATCAGCGTCGGGTAGGCCCGCGCATCGCCGATCTTGCCCAGGGCGAGCACGGACAGGTAGCGCGTGCGGTCCTCGGCGATGGTCTCGATCAGGGGCTCGACGGCCAGGGGATCGCCGAGTTGCCCGAGCAGGCGGATGGCGTTCTCGCGGACCTTGAGATCGTCGCGCCCGAGGGCCTCGATGAGCGTTTCGACCGCGTGGTCGTTGCCCATCCGGGCCAGGGCCATGGCCGCGCGGTCACGGACGCGGGGATCACCGTCGTAGATCGCCTCCTCGAGCAGGGCCTCGCCGCGCCGATCGCCCAGATCGCCGAGGGTCAGGGCCGCGGCCGACGCCAGGCGCTCATTGCCCTCGCCGAGCAGCAGGGCCACCGGGTCCGCGGCCTCGGGCAGGCCGAGGGTGCCGATCAGGGCCAGGGCCTCGAGCCTGTCGTCGGGCGACGCGGCGGTGTCCGAGACGATGTCCAGAAGCCCGGAGAGCGCCCGGGGATCCTGGGACCGGGCCAGGTTGAAGACCGTGCGGGACGGGTCGTCCTCGCCGCCGAGCAGGTCGGCGCGCATGTCGATCTCGTCCAGCAGCTCCCGGGCCAGGTCGCGCCTCTCGTCGTGGAGGTTGACGCGCTCCTTCGGGTCCTCGGCGAGGTCGTACAGCTCGTAGAGGCCGTGGCTCCGGTCCGCGATCAGCTTCCAGGGCCAGCGCACGACCATCTGGCGCCGCATCACCGCCGCGAAGACCGGGCGCGCCGGGTGCGCCTCCCCGCCGCCGAAGAGCGCGGGCCGCAGATCCTGTCCGAGCATCCCCGCCGGGATCTCGAGCCCCAGGACCCCGAGCACGGTGGGAGCGGTGTCCAGCGTGGACACCGGGCTCGCGATCCGTCCCGGCCTCGCGCCGGGGAGCCGCACGATCAGCGGCACCCGCACCTGCTCGTCGTAGAGAGACGAGCCGTGATAGTAGCCGCCGTGGTCGAGGAACTCCTCCCCGTGATCGGCGCTGACGACGAGCACCACGTCCCGGGCGAGCCTGGCGTCGATCAAGTCGATCAAGCGGCCCACGGCGGCGTCGGCATCGACGATCTCGCCGTCGTAGCGGTCGGCGGGGGCCTGCCCGAACCGCGTCGAGAGGTAGGGCTCGTGCACGTTGAAGTAGTGCACCCAGGCGAAGACCGGTGGCTCGCCGCGGGCGATCAGCCGGTCGAGCTCCGCGATGGCGTAGTCGGTCAGGTCCTCGGGCCGGGGCGCGCCGTGGTAGGCGTTCTCGAACCCGAACTTCTCGCGGCGGTAGTGGGAGACCTTGTCCCCCTCGGTGTGGAAGATGCCGCTCGTGTAGAACGCCACGGTCTCGTAACCGGCGCCGCCGAGGATGTCGGCCAGCGTCGGATGGACGAGGTCTCGGCCCATGGCCGCCTCCTCGTGCAGGTCGTGTGAAGTGTGCAGCGAGGAGATCGAGAACGAGCTGTGGGGCGCCGGGCAGTAGGCCCGCTCGAACAGGACCGACCCCGCGGCGAGCGCGTCCAGACGGGGGGTGAGGGCGCGGGCCCGGTTCCCGTAGCACCCGAGGCGGTCGGCGCGCAGGGCGTCGATGGTGATCAGGACGAGGTGGGCGCCGGGCAGGGTCGGCCAGTCGGTGCTCGCGGCCACGGTGCGGGCCATGCGCTCCCGCTCGTAGTGCCGGCGCCGCGCCTCCACCGAGGGTCGGCTCGCTGCCGGGGCTTCGGCCCGGCCGGCGAGGAGCAGCAGGTTTCCCACCGTGGCCGTGCGCTCGTGGAGCGCCACCTTGACCACCTGGCACGAGTCCCGGGTCGCGAGCGCCGCGGCGAGCAGCGCGGCCGTGCACGCGAGGGTCAGCAGCGCGGCCCGGACCAGCGCCTTGGGAGTGCGCGGCCACCGGCCCAGGGGGAACACCCGCAGCGCCAGCGCCAGCCCGCCGAGGGTGCCGGCGGCGAGGGCCGCGTGCAGGAACTGGTAGAGGCGGCGGTAGAGGTGCGCGTCGGCCCAGCGCAATCCGAGGGCCAGGAGCGCGAGGAACGCCGCCGCGAGGAGCAGCCGTCCGGCCGGGCCGCGGCGAACGTCCGCCCGGGCGACGAGCGCCAGGGCCAGACGGACCGCGCCGTGGAACCCGGCGGCCAGGATCAGCGCCACGGCCGGGATCAGAAGCCAGCGCGCCGGCAGGCGGGAGGTGACACCGCCCTGGAACAGGCGCAGGGCTACCCAGCCCAGCGCCGGGGCCGCAACCAGGGTCGGGAGCCAGGCGGCGCCGGCCCGCGGACCGCGACGCAACCCGCGCCAGAGGCGCGCGCCGAGGAAGGCGATGGCCCACGCCGTCATCCCGAGCGCGCAGCCGGCGACCGTCAGCAGGGCGACGGCCTGCAGGATCAGCAGCGCTCCCTGGCCGGGACCGGTCGTCTCGGGCCAGGCCTGGCCCGCGTCGAGCAGCCCGGCGATCAGCCCCGCGCCGGCTCCGGCCAGCAGCGCCCGGGCGGGCGCCTGCCCGGGTCCGGCCGCGCGCTCCGAGGTCGCTGAATCCGTAGGCTCTGGAGAATCGGTCATCGGTGGTTGGGTTCGGAGGGTTGAGGCGCCGACCGGATTCGAACCGGTGATGAAGGTTTTGCAGACCTCTGCCTTACCACTTGGCTACGGCGCCCGGAACGCGGCGAACATGCACCATCTCGAGGCCCGTTGTCAATCGACACGCCCCGGTTTTGACACGGTCGGCGGTCGGCCGTTATCGTCGTCCCCGAAAGATGATGAACGACGGCAATGTCCAGTGTCTCGGGTGGGAAGCCTGGTACACCCTCGCCCTGATCGCGGCGATGGTGCTGGCGCTGGTGCGGGAGTGGTCCACCCCTCCCGTGGTCCTCGGCATCGCCCTGGCGGCCCTGCTGGTCCCCGGGGTGCTCACCCCGCGGCAGGCAGTGGCCGGGTTCGCCAACGAGGGCGTGGTCACCATCGCCGCGCTGTTCGTGGTGGCCCGCGCCGTGCAGAACACCGGCGGGCTGGCGCGGCTGGCAGGGGCCGTGCTCAGGCGCTCGTCGAGCCACGTCGTGGCCCTGCTGCGGCTGATGGTGCCCACGATATCAATCTCGGCGTTCCTCAACAACACGCCGGTGGTCGCGATGTTCGTGCCGCTGGTACGCCGCTTCGCCATCCGCAACGACATTGCGCCCTCGCGACTGCTGATCCCGCTGTCCTACGCCTCGATCCTCGGCGGGATGTGCACGCTGGTGGGGACGTCGACCAACCTCGTGGTCAGCGGGATGATGGTCGACTTCGGCCTGCCCGCCATGGGCATGTTCGAGATGACCGCCGCCGGGGTCTTCGTGGCGGGATGCGGGCTCGGCTTCATGCTGCTCTTCAGCCGGAGGCTCCTGCCGGATCGCCGGGACGTGACGGACAGGCTGGCCGAGGAGCGCCGGGAGTACCTGGTGGAGCTGATCGTGGCCCCGGACTGCCCGCTCATCGGCCGGAGCATCGAGGAAGCGGGCCTGCGGCACCTGAAGGGACTGTTCCTCGTTCACATCGAGCGGCGCGGCAACGTGGTCGGCCCGGTGCCACCCTCCGAGGTTCTCGAACAGGGGGACCGGCTGCTGTTCACGGGGCTCGTGTCCACGATCGTCGACCTCACCGGTACCCGCGGGCTCATCCCGGCCGAGGACGACGCGCACTTCGACATCCGGGGCGAGAAGCGGCCCGGGGACCTGCAGCTGTTCGAGGTCGTGATTTCGCCGACCTCGCCGCTGGTTGGCCTCGGCATCCGCGAGGCCGGTTTCCGCAGCCGCTACGACGCCACCGTGATCGCCGTGCACCGCGCCGGCCAGCGGGTGGCCTCGAAGCTCGGGGACATCGTCCTCAAGCCCGGCGACACGCTGCTGCTCGAGGCGCCGGCGGCTTTCGCCCGGCGCTGGTACGACTCGCTGCACTTCTACCTCGTCTCGGAGGTGCGGGAGGGCGCGCGGATCGAGCACGGCAAGGCGCCGTGGGTGCTGGCCATCCTCGGCGTGATGATCGCGCTGCCCGCTCTCGGCCTGACCTCGATGGTCGTCTCCGCGGTCGGGGCGGCCGCCGTGCTGCTGCTGGCCCGCGCCATCTCGCCGACGGGGGCCCAGCGCTCGGTGGATCTCGGGGTGCTGCTGGTCATCGCCGCCGCCCTCGGCATCGGGAAGGCGATCGAGGTCACGGGGCTGGCGGCGCTGGTCGCGAGCCTGGTGGCCGAGGCCGCGCGCTCCTTCGGCCCGGTGGCGGCCCTGGCCGCGGTCGTGATCATCACCAACGTCTTCACCGAGCTGGTCAACAACGGCGCGGCGGCGGCGCTGTGCTTCCCCGTGGCGATGGCCACGGCAGCGCACTTCGGCGCCGATCCGCGGCCCTTCGCCATCGCCGTGGCCTTCGCGGCATCGGCGTCGTTCGCCACGCCGCTCGGCTACCAGACGAACCTGATGGTCTACGGCCCGGGCGGCTACCGGTTCACGGACTTCCTGAGGGTCGGGGTGCCGATGAACGCGGTGGTCGTCACGGCCATCATTTTCGCCGTGGCGGGCTTCTGGGGGATGTTCTAGCGGAGGCGCTAAGGGCCTTAGCCCTGCTTGCGGGCGATGTTCTTGTAGCGATCCCACAAGCGGGGCAGCCCCCACTTCCCGAACTTCGCGCGCAGACCCTCGTCCTTCTCGCGCTTCAGCGTCTTGAGCAGGTCGTCGACGAGCCGGGCCCGGGTCGAGAACCGCTCCTTGACCTCGGTGGCCACGTCGTAGAGCTTCAGCAGCTTGGAGTTGGCCATGTGCGCGAGGCCCGTATCGGGGTTGAGCCGGTTCTCGAAAAAGTCCCCCTTGTCGAACAGGGTCTTCAGCTCCTTCACCAGGGCATCCTTGGAGCCGAAGCGTTCCTTGATTTCCGCGAGCGGCGTCTTCTTCATGGTTGGTTCCTCATCGATGGCCTTGCGGCGTCTATCGCGGGGGCCAGTTAGCACGAAGGCCGGGCCGGCGCAAGGGAATCGGGCGGGGAATCGGGCGGGGCGGCGGGCCGGTACCGCCACTGACGGCGGGGCTCGCGGTCCCCCGCAGAAATCGCGGGCCAAACACGTGGAAGTTGCTATAATACCAGCATAGATTTTTGGTCCGCAGCCGCTCGGCGGCCGCGGGCTCTTGAAGAAGATGCGAAGGGTGCACCATGTCTTTCCGGTTGCGGATCCTCTTGCAGTTGTTGACGTTTGCGTGGGCGGCGGCCCTCCTGGGTTGCGAGAGCTCGGCACTATTGGACATGTCACCCGACGACGACGACGGCGACACACCGCCGACGGGCCTCCAGGTCAGCCCCCTGGGGCCGCTCACGATGGGTTTCGGCGAAGAGCAGCAGTTCGGCGTGCTGCTCCTCGACCAGGAAGGCCGGCCGATGGCCGGCGAGCCCGTACTGGTCAGCCTGGTGGGGCCGGCCCACAACGCCTACGTCTCCCCGTTCGAGTTCACCACCGATTCGGCGGGGGAGGGCACCGTGGTCTTCACGGCGTCGGAGAAGGCGACCGAGCTCGAGGTCCGCTTCTCGAGCCCGGCGGCCTTCGCGGACGTCAGCGTCCAGGTGTCGGTGAGCTCTTCCGCGCTCGGGCTGGCCATCGATCTGGACTACTCCGGTGATCGCGTGCTCACGCTGTTCTCCACGGAGCTGCACGACGGGATCGCCTGCGACCAGTTGGGGCAGGCCGAGAGCCCGGAGCCCCTCACCGTACAGACCGTCACGGACCTGCCGGCAACCCTGTGGTTCGACGGGCTGCTGGCCGACCATGAGTACGCGGCGCTGGCCCGAGGCTACAACGCGGAGGGAACGGTACGCGCCGCAGCCTGTGTTGGCAGCCTGTCACCCCAGGCAGCCAGCGTGGAGCTGGTCATCCAGGATCTGCCCTACACGCTGGCAGGAGTGTTCGCGATCTCGGCCCTCGTCGAGACCGGTGGGGATCTGGCGCCCGGCGTGCAGGCGCTTGCCGATGGCCTCGAGGAATTCTCCGCCGACGTGCCCGGCGCGATCCTCGACGCCATCCGGCAGGGGCTCGCCGATTCCGTCGCGGTCGATCAGTTCGATGTCCTTCGCGAGGGGCAGGATCTCGACGGGCTCCTGTCCCAGGACTTCGAGGAGCGGGGCGTGGACCTCGCCGCCGATCTCGACGTGATCTGGAACGCCGTCGAGTTGCGGCTGGCAGTCGTCGGCATGTCCACACGCCTGGAAATCGGTGCGGTGACCGATGGTGTCCACGCACTGTACCACACGGTGCAGCAGCTGACCTTCGACGGGATCGACGCGCCCTATCCCGTCGTGCTGCAGGACCAGGGGTCGGGGACGGCGTCGATCGCGGCGGCGGATCCCGATCTGCTCGAGATCGCGTTCCACTCCGTCGGCCTGGGCCTGGGGGGACCGCTGCTGTACGTGACCGGCGTCGAGCTCGAGGCCGGTTTCGGATCCGCGGAGCTGGACGAGGTGCTGACGGCCAGGGTCGATTGCGAGGCCGTGACCGAGGTGCTGGCCGCGCCGCTGGTCGAGCTGGCGGATCCCGTGGCGATCCACGCGGGATGCGCGGCGGCGATGGCCGCGGCGGAGGTGGCGCTCGAAGACCAGGGGAACCTGCTCGATTCGGCGTGCCCGCAGATCGGGTTCGCCGGGTCCTGCCGCCTGGCCGACCCCGGGCTGGGCGACCAGGTCGAGAACCTGACCCAGGGCCTGCTTTCCGTCACCTGGGGCGGCGAGGAACCCCTCGGACCGATGGCTGCGACGTTCACCGGACAGGTCGAGTAGGGTATGGCTCCGGGAGAGTCGCGGCGCCGCGCCCTGGTCGCGCTGCGCGAGCGGGATGTCGCCGAGACGACCGGTGAGCTGGCCCGGGCGCGAGACGACCTGGCGATCCTGGAGGCGGCCCTCGCCCGGTGTGTAGAGCCCGGTCGCCTCGAGGTCTCGGTCCCGCTGCCCGCCGTGCTGCTCGAGGCCGACGACCGCGCCGCCGATCGCCTGCGGGACGAGCGCGCCCGGCTCTCCGCGAGGAGGGCAGAGGCTCTTGCCCGGGTGGAACGGTGCCAGGACGCGGTGGAGAGGGCCCTCCGCGCGCGGTCCGCCGTCGGCTGACCGGGCACACCTGGCCGGCGACGCGCGGCGACCGTCTTGTTTTCGGAGACCGCCAGTGTATCATCCCGACCCGTCCCGACATACCGGGCCCGGGCGAACGGAGAGGGCGGTTGGACAGAGTCAACGACATCCTGGTGGTCGTAGACGGCTACCTCGGCGGCAGCGCCTGGTTCCCCTACCTGCTGCTCGGCACCGGCATCTTCTTCACGCTGTACCTCGGCTTCCCCCAGGTGCGCTTCTTCCGCCACGCCGTGCGGATCGTGACCGGCCGCTACGAGAGAGACTCGATGCCGGGGGACACCAGCCACTTCCAGGCGCTGGCCACGGCGTTGTCGGGCACCGTGGGCACGGGCAACATCGGCGGCGTGGGACTGGCGATCTACATCGGCGGCCCGGCGGCGCTGTTCTGGATGTGGGCCACTGCCTTCCTGGGTATGACCACCAAGTTCGTGGAGTGCACACTGTCGCACAAGTACCGCGATGTGGACGAGAAGGGACAGATCGCCGGCGGCCCCATGTACTACATGGAGAAGCGGCTGAAGATGAAGTGGCTGGCGATCCCGTTCGCCGTGGCCACGATCATCTGCGCCTTCGGCACGGGCAACATGCCCCAAATCAACAACATCGCCACATCGATGACATCCACCTTCGGCGTCCCGGCCTGGATCACCGGCGGCGTGCTCGCCGTGGTCCTGGCGGTGATCATCATCGGCGGGATCAAGCGCATCGCCAAGGTCACCGAGAAGATCGTCCCCTTCATGGCCGTCGTCTACATCGCCGGCGCGCTGACCGTGATCCTGGCCCATGCCGAGAACATCATCCCCTCGTTCGGCAGGATCTTCGGCGACATCTTCAGCGGGACGGCGGCCACGGGCGGTTTCCTCGGGTCCACTTTCGCCTTCGCCTTCACCAAGGGCGTGGGCCGCGGGCTCTACTCCAACGAGGCCGGCCAAGGCTCCGCGGCCATCGCCCACTCCGCGGCGCGGGCGGACGAGCCCGTCTCCGAGGGGATGGTCGCGATCCTCGAGCCGTTCATCGACACGCTGGTGATCTGCACCATCACCGGGCTGGCGGTCCTGGCGTCCGGCGCGTGGAACGAGAAGGTCGAGAACGTCTTCCAGCGCGCCGACATGGAGATCGTCGCCGGTGTCTGGTCCGGGAGCGACCCGGCCCACGTGGAGCAGCTCGCGGTGCACCTGAGCCGCACCGGGAAGGACCCGGTCGCGCCATTCGACGGCGAGATCGAGCTCGTGGCCGGCGCCCTGGCGCCGGGACAGGATCTGACGGTGATCCACGCCAGATCGCTCGCCGAGAATCTCTCGTTCACCCGCGGCGGCGAACCGGTCGATGGGCGACTGCGGGTGACCCAGGGACAGATCGCGGACACCGAGGTGACGGTCAATGGCCGCTCGCTCGTGCACTCGGCGGTACTCACGGCCGAAGCGTTCAAGCGGGGCTGGTTCGGGGACTGGGGCCAGTTCATCGTGTCGTTGGGCCTGCTCCTCTTCGCGTTCTCCACGGTGATTTCCTGGTCCTACTACGGCGATCGCGCGGTGACCTACCTGGTCGGGGCACGGTTCGTTCTGCCCTACCGCGTGGTCTACATCGCCGCGTTCTTCGGCGCCGCGCTGGCCGATACCACCGTCGTCTGGTCCCTCGCCGCGGTGGCGATTGTGCTGATGGCCGTGCCCAACCTGCTCGGCATCCTGCTGTTGCACAAGGAGATGAAGAGGACCGTGGCCGAGTACTGGGTGAAGTTCGAGAGTGAACGCCCCGACGAGGTGACACGGCTGAAGCTTCGCTAGCGCGTACTTTTTTAACCATTTACACATCGTGCCGCTTGCGGCTAGATACTCCGCTTGCAACACCGGTCGGGTCATGGCGAGGAACCCGCACCGGGGACGATGAGACCGAGCGGGGAGTCCCAATACCGTGCTCTACAATCGCAGCGATACCGTTTCGATGATCTTGGGGCTGGGGTCCTACCTGCCCGAAGAGGTCCTGACGAACGACGATCTCGCGGGGATGATGGACACCTCGGACGAGTGGATCTTCAGCCGCACCGGCATCCGCAGCAGGCACCGGGCCGCGCCGCACGAGACCACCGCGTCGATGGGGGCTCAGGCGGCGCGCTCGGCGATGGAGACCGCCGGCGTCGGTCCCGACGACATCGACGCGATCATCTTCGGCACGATGTTCCCCGAGTACTCGTATCCGGGTCCGGGCATGATGGTCCAGCAGCACCTGGATATCAGGCGGCCCGTCCCCGTGTTCGATCTGCGCGAGCAGTGCGCCGGGTTCGTCTACGCCCTGTCCATGGCCGACCTCTATATCGCGACGGGTCAGGCGCGCCACGTGCTGGCCGTGTTCTCCGAGCGTGAGTTCGAGCACTTCCGCATCGATCGACAGATCGGGGTCATCTTCGGCGACGGCGCGGGCGCGGCGGTGATCGGGCCGTCCCGTGACGGCCGCGGCCTGCTGACGACCGACCTGCATGGAGACGGCGGCGGCGTGGCCGACCTGGTGATGACCTCGGACAACATGCCCGGCATGGGGACGCTCGAGAACCACTGGCCCGACGAGCTCGTGCGGTGCCGGGCCTACTGGGGCGAGCGCGGCTTCGCCCCGGGGCATACCAAGTTCCCGTTCTGGAGCGGCCAGGAGGTCTTCAAGAACGCGGTCAAGCGCCTGATGCGCTCGACCCGCGAAGTGCTTGGGGCCGCGGGGATCGCGGCGGGGGATGTCGATCACTTCTTCTTCCACCAGGCCAACGCCCGGATCAACGACAAGCTGGTCGAGCTGTTGCGGCTGGATCCCGGGCGGGTCCCGGCCAACATCGAGCGCGTCGGCAACACCGGCGCGGCGTCGATCCCGATCCTGATGGACGAGGAGTTCCGCGCGGGGCGCCTGCCCCAGGGCACCACCTGCATCCTGTCCGCCTTCGGCGCGGGCTACCTCTGGGGTTCCGCCCTGCTGCGGTTCTAGCCCTTCGGATCCGGGTCGCGGTATTCAACCCTCGGGCGGGGCCTTCCGCGCACCGAAGCGCGTCACGTTGTGGGCGAAGATCTCCATCCTGGCCACGACGTTGGGCGGGTAGGGCTGGCCGTCGTTCTCGAGGGCGATGACCGGATAGCCCCTGCGCCTCGCCCACGGCGCGTAGACGCCCTCGATCAGCCGACCGGGCAGGCAGGCGAAGGGCGCGATGATCGCTATCCCCGAGTAGCCGTCCTCCATCGCCGTCGCGGCCACGCCGGACGAGCACGTGGCCTCGCTCTCGAGTTCGGGATCGATGAAGTGCCGCTCGGCGTTGCCGATGATCTCCTTCATGTCGTGGGGCACATGGGGAATCAGCCCGGTGGGTACCAGGTTCCGGGCCACCTTGTGCTCCACCAGCTGCTTGTAGAAGGCCTCGACGTAGTACCAGCCCTGCTCCTTGAGCAGGCCCGAGCGCAGCCCGCCCCACAGACCATCGACCGCCAGGTGGCGGTTCATGCGGCGCTTGCGCGAGAAGTCGGTGTAGCCGATCCACTCGGTGATCCCCGTGACCTTGGGAAAGATGCCCTTCGAAACGAGGAAATCGGTGATCTCGGTCACCGAGAACGTGTCCCGGCGGACGTAGATCTCGCCTACCAGCAGGACCCGCGGCAGGTCCTCCAGGTTGCGGCGGCGGGGAACCGCGGCCAGCAAGCGGCCGGCGCGGGCCACCGCGTCCTCGATGCCCTCGCCACACCGCATCGCGTCCACGATTCCGCGCCACGCGTCGTCGAAGACGGCCATCGCAGCGGGCACGTTCCGGGCCAGGAGCCTCAGACCCGTGCGGGCGTCGGTGAAGTAGTCGCCCAGAACCAGCGCCCACCAGATGTCGCGGTTGAAAGTCGGGCCCATCTCCCGGTACGAGTTGGAGGAGTCGCCCACCAGGATCAGCACGTTCTCGTACCCCAGTTCCTGGAACAGTTGCTCGTAGAAGACGTGGTACTGCCCCGTGCGGCACGGACCCAGGGTCGAGGGTACGAAGAACAACAGGATTTCCCCGGGCTGGTTCGGCGGGTGCTCGGCCAGGAACTGGAGGATAGACCCCAGCACCAGCAGCGCCGGGATGCACTCCTTGCCCGAGGCCACGTTGCGCGCGAGTTGGGTGGTCCGGACATCCGGTACGGGCAGATGGATCGACCGGACGCCGGTCTTGCCCGCGGCGGCGGCGGTGACCTCGGTGCTGAGATCGCCCATCGAGGGCCAGATCAAGGTGACGCGGGGATCGCGGATGTCGATGCGCTCACCCGTGATGCGGTCCACGATGTCGACGAACTCGGGCTTGCGCTCGAGACTGTAGCGCGGCGGCTGGGGCGGCTCTCCGGGAGGAAGTGCGGCGCGGCGGTAGCTGTCCACGATGTCGAGGAACGCCTCGACCCGAGTGTCGATGCCAGCGTCCGCCGAGTGGGAGTCGATCTCCAGCACCAGATACGGGCGCTGCCCCATCATCCAGCGCAGGTAGTGGAGCATGAACGAGTCCGGCGCGCACGAGAAGTTGGTGATCCACGCTGGGTAGAGGTTCGGGATCCCGCGAATCCGGGCGACGGCCTTCATGTTCTGTTGGCCGTAGTACCAGTACATGTTGGGAAAGATGCTGCTCTCGGGGCGGTAGATCATGTCGAACGGGATCA
>CAYZAI010000053.1:16147-17336 GCA_964476305.1 uncultured Myxococcales bacterium | reverse complement strand
GGACGGCGAAGGACAGCTGAAGGAACCGAGCCTGGCTGGCTGCTCTGGCTGCTTGCGGCGCTATTCGCCCTGACGACCCTCGGCGGATGCCGCGCCATGGTCGGCGGGCACGAGCTGTTCTTCCGGGTCTCCCGCGAGATTCCGCCCATGGTCCAGGAGGACGGCGACGGCCAGCGGGTGGAACTGCCGGGCGCCTTGCCCGAGGGCGACGCCGTGTTCCTCTTCGTCCGCGGCCGCCTGTGAAGTTCGACCCTCACCCCACCCCTCCCGCCTTCGCCAAGGCTTTGGCGGGCTGGCTCCCGGGGGGAGAGGGAGCTAAAAAACGCGTCTTCTCCCCTTCTCCTCCCGGGAGAAGGGGCCGGGGGATGAGGGCCCCGCCTACCTCACGATGTACCACTTCGCCTTGGGCGTGATGTCGAAGTGGAAGTGGTTGTGGTGGGCCTCGTTGGCGTTGGGCGTGAGAATCACGTTGAACGCCTTCTGCCCGTGCAGGGCGCAGGCCAGGTCCTTCAAGAAGCGGCCTTCTTCGGTCTCGGGCTCGTCCTCGCAGGGCGGCTTCCCGTCGTGGCGCTCGTAGTCCTCGAGCACGTCCGCCATCGTCCCGTCGGGCCGCTCGAAGGCGCGGATGTCGATGGCCAGGGCGCGGCGGTGCTGGCTCGGCCCGGCGAGAGCCTTCTCGTAGCGACGTTTCGCCTTGCGGCACGCGGCCCCGGCCCGGCCCTCCTCGCACTTCTCCGGCGGCGGCTTCAGGGGCCGGTAGGTCGAGTAGAACAGCACTCGCGAGAACCCGCCGCGCTTCGCCTCCCGGGCCACGGCCACCAGGGCCACGACCAGCCGGCAGTCCATCACCGCGTTGACCGGCCTGGCCTTCCGCGGCCAGCGGGGAACGACCTCCACGCCCTCGATGGGTCCGTCGAGCAGCAACGGCGTCTTGACCAGCGGAGTGGGGAAGTCGGGCCGCCGCGCCTCGATCCCGGCCTCGTGGAGAAGCGCCAGGCAACTCTCGTCGGAGAGGTTCCAGGTGTCGAACGCGACCGGAACGGAGATGCCCCCGTATGGCACGTCCACCGGTGGCGTCGGTTCCCCGGCCCCGGCGTCCGCCCCGTCGCGCAGCAGGTTCGAGATGAGCGCGCCCAGGGCGTCGGGATCCTCGAGGGCGATCTCCTCCTCCTCGGGATCGGTGATCTCC
>CAYZAI010000053.1:14384-16047 GCA_964476305.1 uncultured Myxococcales bacterium | reverse complement strand
GATCTCCTCCTCCTCGGGATCGGTGATCTCCCCTCCATCCGCGGCAGGGCCGGCGTCCTCGGCCGGAGCCGGAGCCGCGGCAGGGGGGCGCGGGCCCGGCCACGGACCCAGGCCGGCGCAGGCCCAGGCCCAGGCCAACCCGACGAAGGCGAGGAGCAGCCTCCCGTTCAAAGCAGCGTGGCGGCCCGCTCCGCGAGGTCGGAGCGCTCGCCCTTGGTCAAGGTGATGTGGCCCGAGATCGACTCGCCGCGGAAGCGGTTGACCACGTGGACCAGGCCGTTGTTCGTGGAGTCCACATAGGGGTTGTCGATCTGGTAGGGATCCCCGGTAAGCACGATCTTGGTTTCGTCGCCCACCCGCGTGATGATCGTCTTCACCTCGTGCGGGGTCAGGTTCTGCGCCTCGTCGACCAGGATGAACTGGCGCGGGATCGAGCGGCCGCGGATGTAGGTCAGCGGCTCGATGTGTACCAGGTCCATGTCGAAGAGCTCCTCGGCCGAGCGGCCCTTCTTGCGCCCCTCGGCGGTGATGCCCAGCAGCAGCTCGAGGTTGTCGTGGACGGGCTGCATCCAGGGGCGGAGCTTGTCCTCGAGGTCGCCGGGCAGGAAGCCGATGTCCTTGCCCATGGGAAAGACCGGCCGCGAGACGAGCAGCCGCTGGTAGACCTGCTCCTCGGCCACCTTCTGCAGGCCCGCGGCCAGGGCGATCAGCGTCTTGCCGGTGCCGGCCTGGCCCACCAGGGTCACCAGTCGGACGTTGTCGTCGAGCAGCAGATCGAGGGCGAAGCGCTGCTCCTTGTTGCGCGGGCGGATGCCCCAGACCGTGGGGCCGCCGCCCCGCAGCAGCCGGACCTCGTCGCCCTCGCTGGGCCGGCGGACCAGGGCCGAGCCGCCCGCGCCGTCCGCCAGCACGGCGAAGGAGTTGGGCGGCATCGGATCGTCGTCGTCAAAGAGCGGGGTCCGGCACTCGCCCTGGGCGAACAGCTCGCGCATGGCCTCCGACGAGACCGTGTACTCGAAGACGCCGCTGTAGAGCTCCGAGATGTGGACGCGCTCCACCGCGTAGTCCTGGACCTGCAAACCCAGGGCCGCGGCGCGGATCCTGAGGTTGATGTCCTTGCTGATGAACACCAGGGGCGTTTCCGGATCCTCCTCCTGCACCTCGAGGGCGCAGGCGAGGATCATGTTGTCCGCGCTGTGGGTCGGCAGCGCGTACTTCGGCGGCAGGCTGCGCGAGGCGAAGGCGACCCTGAGGCTCCCGCCGTTGGTGCCCTCGATGGGCACGCCGTCCACGAGCCGGCCGCCCCGGCGCAGTTCGTCGAGGATCCGCGAGATCTGTCGGGCGTTCTTGCCCAGCTCGGACAGATCCTTCTTGAAGGTGTCGATCTCTTCGACAACGTAGATCGGGATGACGACGTTGTTGTCCTCGAACGAGATGATCGCTCCCGGGTCGTGGAGCAGCACGTTGGTGTCCAGAACGAAGTTCTTCTTCATCGGCCTGTCGTCCTCGTATCAAGGTCCGAAGGCGGACCGGCCACAGGAATGTCCCACGAGACGTTCGCCTCGGCGAAGTGCTGTCGGACGTCCTCCAGATCGGAGCGGAGCTCCGGGGTGTCGATCGCGGGGGCCCTCGCCGTCTCCAGCAGGGCCGCCGCCGCCTCGAG
>CAYZAI010000053.1:0-14374 GCA_964476305.1 uncultured Myxococcales bacterium | reverse complement strand
GGGGAAACACCTCGAGCTCGTCGACGCCAAGACCCTGGGCCCGTCGCAGCAGGCCGATGGCCTCGCCGAAGCGCTCGTCCTCGCACAGGAGCACGCCCAGGCGCTGGTAGAGCCAGCCCGCCGGCTTGCCCTCGCGCACGAACTGGAGGCCGAGCCGGTAGAGCTCCTCGCTCCAGTTGCGCCGACCGCGGGTCTTGAACGCGTCGCCGAGCAGGCGCAAGCCCTCGGTGATCAGCTCGAGCTGGCGGACGTCGAGCTCGCGCATCATTGGCGTGCGCTGCAGCGTGACCAGCAGGCCGGGCCAGTTCTCGAGCAGGCCGATCACGGCGTCGTGGTCGCCCGCTGCCGCCGCCTCGCGAGCGTGCTCGACGGCGCCGAGATCGAGGCGCAGCGGTTCTTCGAGGGTTCCGGCCAGATCCCGCCGCACCTTCTGCTTGATGAAGCGCTCGAACTCCTCGATCTCCATGAAGCTGAAACCGCTGTCCGAGAGGAAGCCGAGCAGCGCCCGCGGGGGCTCCGGAGCCACGCCGGAGAGCACCAGCCGCTGCAACGAGATGTCGAACAGCGGCGCCAGCAGGATCAGCGTCCGGCCAACCAGCCCGGCCGCCATCTGTGCCGTCAACGGCAGGACCACCGGCTCGCGCTCCACCTTCTGCTGAAGCAGCGCCTGGACCACCCGCAGCCGGAACTCTCCGAGAGGGAGGATCTGGGGCTCATTGTCTCCGGTCTCGAACTCCACGACGGTGTTCGCCGACGAGCGCGGGTCCGTGGTCAGGGAGCGGATCTGGATCCCGAGCATCATCGAGTAGGCCAGGAAGCGGGACCCGAGCACCGAGCAGATGGCGCTGAAGTTGGCGATCTGCTCGCCGATGCGCTCGAACCAGTCGTCGGCCCGGCACTCCGAGAGCGGCACCGCGGCGCCGAGGCGCTCCAGCAGATCGAGGCAGGCGCTCTGGATCACGGGGTCGCTGTCCGATACCAGCAAATCGGACACCAGCCGGACCACGTCCTCGGACGGCATCCCGGCCAGCGCCACCAGCGCCTCCTCGCGCTTGCGCTCCGCGCGGGAAGCGAGCCGCTGCACCAGCTTTTCGACCTTCGAGCGGATGACAAGACCTCCTTGGCGCCGTGGCCTGCGCGGGTCAGCCAGCTTCACCGGCTCCCGGCTCCGAGTCAAGGGCCGCGCGGTACCATGCGATGGTGCGCAGCAGCCCCTCCTCGAGATCGACGCGGGGCTGGAACCCCAGGATCTCGCGGGCCCGGGTGATGTCCGGGATGCGCAGCTCCACGTCCGCGTGGGGCCACGGCACGTGCATGATCTTCGAGCCTGAGCCCGAGAGCCTGACGACGATCCGCGCCAGGTTCTGCACCGTGAGCGCCGTGCGCGGGTTGCCGATGTTGAACGTGCGCCCGGCGGCGGCCGGATGCTCGAGCGCCAGAAGCAGCCCGTCGATCATGTCGTCGATGTAGCACCAGGCACGGATCTGATCGCCCTCGTTGTGAATCTCGAGTGTCTCCCCCCGCAGGGCGCGCACGATGAAGTGGTGAATTGCGCCCTCGCCGATCTGCCCGGGGCCGAAGATGTTGAACGGCCGGATCGCGACCGCGGGCAGACCGTGCTGCCTGTGCATCACGTGGCACAGGTGCTCGGTGGCGAGCTTGGACACGGCGTAGGTCCAGCGAGCCTCGCCCGCCGCCCCCAGCGAGGTGGCGTCCCCCTCGCCCACGCGCCAGGCGAAGCTGCCGAAGACCTCCGAGGTCGAAAAATCGACGAAGCGCTCGATGCCCCCGCGTTCCACGGCCCGCTCGAGCACGTTGAAGGTCCCCTTGATGGTGACGTCCATGGTCAGGAGCGGGTTGCTGCGCACCGTGTCGACGCCGGCGATGGAGGCGAGGTGAACCACGTGAGTGGCGCCTTGCATCGCCTCGGCCACGGCCTTGGGATCGCGCACGTCGCCGCGGACCAGGCGCAGGTTGGCGTGGCGCGATAGCTCCGTGCCGGCCAGGGCGTCGCGGTGCAGGGTGTCCAGCACGATCACGCGGTTGTCGTCGACGAGCCTTTTCGCGAGCTGCGTGCCGATGAAACCCGCGCCGCCGGTGATCAGGAAGGTGGCGTTCCGGATCATCGAACGATTGTGCGCCAGTCGACAGGTCAGGTCAACGCGAAGCCGGCCCGAAGCCCGCGGTGATGCGCTGGACGAGGGGGTGGTTCTCGTAGCAGGCGCGAAGGCGTTCGTCGCGGATCAGGGCCGCCTTGCGGGCGACCTCGGCCCGGGCACGCTCGAGGTAGCGCGCCGCGCGATCGCCCGAGCCGGATCGCGACAGCGCCTGGGCGGCGAGCCACCAGACCTCCTCGGCCCGCCGGGCGCCGCCGAGGTCGGCGAACAGCTCCTCGGCCCGCCGGGCGGCCACCAGCGCCTCCCGGTGCTGGCGTCCGCCGGCCAGCGCCACGGCCTGCAGCACGCGCCCGTGGACCAACTCGCCGTTCATCCCGGCCTCGAAGGCGATACGGGTGGCCTCGTCGGCGGCCTGCCTGGCCCGCGGGACGTCCCCCACGGCGAAGGCGATGCGCGCCGCAAGCTGATGGGAGCGCACCGCCAGGATCCGGCTGCGGACGACGACACCATGGGAATCGCCCTCCACGAGCAGCTCCTGCGCCCGCTCCACCTCGCCGATCTGCAGCAGCAGATCGCCGAGCCCGAGCCTGGCCTCCACCTCGCCGACGGGCTCCTGGTTCTCGCCGCAGATCTCGCGGGCCTCCTCCAGTTCGCGAGCCGCCGTGTCGAAGTCGCCGAGCTCGATGCGGACCGCGCCCATGGCCGCGAGCTTGCGCCCGCGGGCGCTGACGTCGCGCACCTGGCGGTCGATGCGCACCGCGCTCTCGAACAGGTGCAGGGCCTCCACCAGCTCGCCGCGGGCCTGGGCGACCAGCGCCATGTTGCTCATCACCGTCGACTCGTTGCGGCGCTTGCCGATGCGGCGGAACAGCACCAGGGACTCGGCCAGCGCCGGCGGCGCCGTCTCGAGGTGTCCGAGCATCAGCAGGATCAGGCCCTCGACGTTGAGGACCCGCGCCGCGAGGTAGGGCCGATCCGGCCCGTCCGGGATCACGGCTCGCGCCCGGCGGCAGCAGTCCAGGGCCCGGACCAGGTGCCCCTGCTCGGCGGCGACGTAGGCCAGCAGGCGCAGCGACTCCACCTGGAGGGCGGGTGCCTGGAGCCGGTTGCCGATCTCGAGGGCCACGGCAATCTGCTGGGCAGCCCCGTCGAAGTCGCCCTGATCGTACGCCAGCTGGGCCCGCTGGTTCGCCACCTGGGCCCGGCGCGTTTCGTCGCCGAGAGCTTGCGCGATCTCCTCCATCCGCGCCAGGTCGCCAGCGCGCTCCCCGTGGCGCCCCAGCTCGCGCAGCACGCGGGACCGGCGCTCGTGGGCCCCGAACGTCACCTCGGCGGCCTGCGGCAGCATCGGGATCGCCCGGTCGTAGAGCCCGAGGGCCTCCCGGTTGGAGTGAATGCGGTGGGCCGCGTCGCCGGCCTCGAGGTAGTGCTCTGCCGCGGCCCGGGTCTCGCCGGCGCGCTCGAGGTGCCAGGCCACGCGCACCGCGGGGACCTCCCCGGCCGCGGCCCCGGCGATCAGCTCGCGGGCCAGCCTGTCGTGCATCCGCCGGCGCTCGGCCTCGGGCAACCCCAGGTAGGCGGCCTCGCGGACCATCGGCTGGCGGAATCGGTAGCTCGGCCCCCGGCTCTCGTCCCCGGCCACTCGCACCAGCAGCCCGCGCTCGGCCAGGGCGAGGACCTCGCGCTCGGCTGCCCTGCCGAGCAGCCGGCCCACGGTCTCGGCCGTGAACACCGCGCCCACCACCGCGGCCGCGCGCACCGTGGCCCGAAGCGGCGGATCGAGCACGTCGATCTGTCCCGTGGCCAGGCCCTCCATCGTCGTGGGCAGGCGGATCGCGCCGGGCCGGGCCTGCTGGTAGCGTGGCCCCCTTCCGCCCGCGACCGGGACGATGAAGCCCTGCTCCAGCAGCGAGTCGATGATCTCGTCGGCGAAGAACGGGTTGCCCTGGGCCCGGGCCACGACCTGGTCCACGACCTCGGCGATACCCGGGTCATCCCCGAGGCGCTCGGCCACGATCCGGCTCAGGTCGGCGGTGGAGAGCTCGGCGAGCGGCAGATCCTCGAGACCCGTGACGCGCCGGCCCGCCAGGGTCTCCGGGTACCCAGCCAGCAGCACGAGCACCTGGGCCCCGACGCCTGCGAGGGCCAGCTCGGACAGGACGTCCACGCTCGGGCCGTCCAGCCACTGGGCGTTCTCCACGACGACGACGACGGTCCGCTCGCGGGCGGCGAGGCCGAGCAGCGTGCCGAGCCCGGAGGCCGTGCGGCGCACGAGCTGGCGCTGGCGCCCGCGCCGCCGCGACCAGGTCGCCTCCGGTGCCGAGACCAGATCGCGGAAGAACAGCTCCTGGCGCCGCAGGTAAGCCGGCGCCCCGGCGAGAAAGCCGGCGAGGCAGTCGCCGAGCTCCGGCCCTGCGAAGTCGTCGGCCAACCCGAGCACGGCGCGGATGACCGCTGCCGCGGAGGACAGCGGCGCCTGCCGCTCCGCGAAGAGGCACTCCGTCCGGATCACGCGGGCCCGACGGGGCAGCAGGGAACCGGTGAACCGCGCCAGCAGACGGCTTTTGCCGATGCCGAGCTCGCCGACGAGGCGCACGATCACGGCGCGGCCAGCGGCGGCGCGCCGAAACGCGTCCTTGAGGCGCGCCAGCTCGTCTTCACGCCCCCACAACCTTCCTTCCGACAGGCGCTCCCTCGCCCGTTCGTCCCGGCTCTTGGCGGTGAGGATCGGGTAGGCCTTGACCCCCTCCCGATCTTCGGCGTCGCCCGCGCCGATCAGCCGCGCGGGTCCGAAGTTGTACTCCCAGCGCGCCAGGCGGAATATCCCGCCCCCCGCCAGGCACTCCCCCTCGCCGGCGCCACCCAGCAGCCGCTCCACCTGCGCGAGCAGCTCGGGGCCCGGCTCGAAGTCGAAGCTCGCCTCGTTCCTGCGCTCGTGGAACGAGACCTCCCCGCGGGCCACGGCCACCCGCAGCCGCAGGTCTATGCGGTGGTCCGCGGCGAGACCACGAGCGGCATCCTCGAGATCCCTCGCCACGCGCACACCTCGCACCGCATCCTCGAAGGCCGAGCGCGGCAGGCCGAGGGTGATCTGTGGCCCGGCCGGATCGTCCCGCAGGACACCGTCCTCCTTGTAGGCCAGCTCCCCGGCGAGGCGGGCCAGCTCGGCGCGGATCGTCTCCCGCAGCGGACCCTCGGGCAACTCGAGCCGGGCCGAGACCGCGACCACGAAACGGCGCTCCTCCTGATCGCCGTGCCGGATGCGCACCGTGGCCGTCGCGGGCACCGGCGGGGCCGCCGGGGACCGGAAAGCGGCCGGCGGGGCCTCGGTCTCGTCCGTTGCGGGAAGCAGGCGGGCCAGCCAGTCGCCCAGGACCTCCGCATCGAACAGCGCATCGAGGGTGTGCAGCCAGTTGCCCAGGTCCGACGAGAGCTCCCGGGCGCTCGGGTAGCGATCCTCCGCGCGCGGCGCCATCGCCCGCCGGACCACGGCGTCCAGGGCCTCGGGGATGGACGGATCGATATCCCGAGGCATCGGGTGTCCGGCCCGGCGCGCGGCCTCGAGGGCGTCGGCCCCCTGCAGCCCGCCGAGCAGGGGACGGCCCACCAGCAGCTCGTGGAGCACGACACCCAGCGAGAAGATGTCCGCCCGGGCGTCCACGGGCGCCCCCTGCGCCTGCTCCGGGGACATGTAACCGACCTTTCCGCGCAGTGTTCCCTCGCCCTCCCCCCTCACCCAGTGGGCGCGGGCGATGCCGAAGTCCGCGATCTTGACCGAGCCCTCGCGCCCGAGCAGCACGTTCTGCGGGGAGACGTCCCGGTGCACGATTTCGAGGGGCTCGCCCCGATCCCCGCGCCGGGTGTGGGCGTAGTCGAGCCCCTTGGCCACCTCGCGCACGACGTGGGCGGCCAGGTCGCGCGGCAGCGCGACGCCCGCCCGGCTCGCGAGGGAGACGGTGCGGTAGAGGTCCGCGCCATCCACGTACTCCATGGCCAGCAGGTAGGTGTCGTCGATCTTCTCGAAATCGTAGACCTGCACGATGTTGCTGTGGTTGAGCCTCATCGCGACGCGGGCCTCGCTGACGAACATGTCGAGGAAGCGCTCGTCGCTGGCCAGAGCGGGGTGGATCTTCTTCAAGACGAGCACCTTCTCGGTGCCCTGGGCGCCCCTGGCGCGGGCGAGAAAGACCTCGGCCATGCCGCCGGTCCCGATCCTGCGGATCACCGTGTAGCGCCCGAGCGCGGTCATGGGTTCCCCCGCTGTCATCCCGCCGTGGGCGGTGGCGGTATCCAGGGCTGGTCGAGGACGAACACGCCCTCGGGGAGCGCGGGGAACAGGCCGGTCCCGGCTTCCGGGCGGATGTCCGGCAGTGGCCCGTCCGCGCCGGTCTGGCCCGAAGAGCCGGTATCGCCCGGCAGCATCGGCCTCCCCTCCGCGTCCCGGTCGCCTGGAGCGCCACCCGCACCGCCGTCGCCGCCCGCCCCGCCCTCGAATCGGTATTTGACAAAGGACTGCAGCACGGGTTGCCCGGCGTCGAACCAGCCCCGGATCACGCCCCCGTCGCCGCCGTCGCCGCCCCCGCCCCCCGGGCCTCCGCATCCACCCGTGGCGCCCGCGCCACCCTCTCCGCCCGGCCCGCCGTCTCCGCCGCGGCAGTCGATGGTGAAGCCCTGGGAGGATTGGGGATCGACCAGGAAGTGCCGCGCAGCGCCTCCCCGGGGCTCGACCTTGACGAGCACGGCCGCGGGATGGAACAGAGTGCGGACCAGCGTCGACGACACCTGGACCTCGCCGCCGTTGCCGCCGAATCCGCCGACGCCGCCGGCGGTCCCGGTGGGGTTGGCCTCGGTCCCCGGCGTCCCGGGCACGCCGGGCGTCCCCGCGGTCCCGACGAGGGTCACGCCGGGCTGGCAGTCCAGGAGCAGCGGGTACTCGACCCGGCCGTTGACGCCGGTGTCGTCCCGCACCGCCGCGGCTATCGCGTAGGGCTGGCCCGCCGCGACCAGGGCGTCCGGATCGGTGCGAAACATCCCGGACTCGTCGACGGTGCCGCCCGAGAGCCGGAACTCGAACTCCGAGAAGTCCAGGTGCCCGGTCCTGATCGGCGCCTCCTCTCCCTCGGGCTTCTGCCAGGTGGTGAGGGTCTCGCCTCGCACGGTCGTGGCACGCAGGGCCACCTGGTAGGCCTGGCCCGGGCACAGGCCCTTTTCCACGCCCTCGAGCCGCACCTGCAGTTTTTCAACCCGGCCGCCACCAAGGATCGACACGTAGTCGAGCTTGGGACCGCAACCCGCGACCGCAATCAACGCTGTGAACAGGACTGGGCACCTCCACGACATGGCCGGACCTCCGCGTTTCTTCTGCCGCCTGATGCGACAGGGATCTTAGCCGCTTGGCCGAGGACTTCAAGCGGCGGGGGAACCCTCACCCCCTCTTTCGTCCCTTGGCGGTCTTTCTTCCCCCCCTCTCCCGCATGCGGGAGAGGGGCTGGGGTGAGGGCGGAAAAAGAAAACCCTGCCAGGTTCTTGCCTGACAGGGTTTCCGCTTGACCCCAGGGGGACTCGAACCCCCGTTTTCGGCGTGAGAGGCCGACGTCCTGGACCACTAGACGATGGGGCCTCGCTCGTGGCGGTCCGGCTCGGGGACTAGGATTCGAACCTAGATTAACGGGGCCAGAACCCGTCGTCCTGCCGTTAGACGATCCCCGAACGACAGCGACCGCGTATGTAGCCAATGGCCTGTCAGGTGTCAAGCCGCGCCCCACGGAAAATTCGCGACCGGTTCCCCCGCGGCCTCAGCACCCGAGGACGTCGAAGCCCACGGCCCGGGCCGCGAGGCCCAGCATGGAGTCGTGGGTGACGAAGGCCGGCGTCCCGCCGCGCGAGTCGCGCCACAGCAGCGCGGTGGCGAGGTGGATCGCATCGAGGGTTCCCAGGGGCGTGGGAAAGGGTTGGGCCGCGCGGGAGAGGACCGCCCGCGTCAGGTCGACGAGGTCGATGCTCTCGAGAAGCCTGTGGACTGCTCCCCGCCGCTCGGCGAGTTGCCCGGGCGGAAGTGCGTTTCGCAGAGCGAGCCGATCGAGGGTGCGCAGGCACTCCACCTCGGCCAGGGCGCTGGTTACGCCGGCGTCGATGTCGTCCCATTCGGCCAGCCGGCCGGGTTCGGCCAGTACGATCCTCAAGATGACCGAGGAATCCAGATAGGCGATCATCGCTCGACTTGCCGCTCCTCGAGCAGGGCCGCGAGACTGTCCACGGGCAACGGGGAAAGAGCGCTGTCGAAGTCGCGCAGGTCGAACCGAGCTTCCCTCGTCTCGAGCATTCCCCGCGCCGCTGCCACGGGAGCGATCTCGGCCACGGGCCGTCCGCGGTCTGTCACGGTGACGGTCTCTCCCCTGCGCACGACGCGCAGGTAGTGGCTCAGACGAGCCTTCAATTCCGATATGTTGGCGGTGATCATGACTATAACATGACTATCAGTGACTAGTTTGTCAAGAGAACCTATTTCTCCCGCAGGAAGCAGGAGTCGGGCAGGCCGAGGGCGGCGCGTAGGGCGGCGCTCTCGCGGACGAAGGCCTTGGTGCGGCCGTCGCGGTAGCCGCTCGGGGGATCTTCCGCAGCGCCCAGGGACGCCCCCAGGCGTTCCATGGCCAGCTCGCGCAGGTACTTGCCGATCATCGAGGCCACGGCCACGGGCAGGTGCAGCGCGTCGCCGTCGCGCACGAACCGAAGCTCGAGGTTCATGCCATCCTCATGGTCGCTTCGGACATCATCCCCTACCCCCCTCCCCCCCTTCCTGCGAGGCAGGGGGGCTGGTCCACCGGTATTCGCTCCCCCTTCCCTCGCAGGGAAGGGGGCCGGGGGGATGGGGGACCCGGAGGCAGCGAAAGAGGGCCCGCGGGGCAGAGCGGATCGCACCCGGTAGCGGCTGATCTCCGGCAACTCTTCGAGCGTCTCGAAGCCGCCGGGGAACGCCGCCTCCAGCCACTCGCCGTAGCGCCGGGTGGAGCCGACCTTGCCGAGGATCGCCAGTGTCGGCTCGCCGGGAGCGGCGGGCTCGAGGGCCGCGAGCGCGGCCAGCATCAGCTCGCAGTCCAGCCGCAGCTTGTTTCCGTGGCCCGTGTCCAGCGCGCGGTTGAATGCGCCGGGGCAGAGCACGCTGGCGCGGATTCCGGCGGGTCGCACCGACGCGCGGTCGAAGCGATCCCACGCGGCGAGGGACAGGGCGGGGTCGCTGCCGTTCCAGCGGGGCAGCGGCCCCTCGATGGGCGCGCAGCAGGGCGGGAGCGCGGCGCAGGGCAGCGGCACGGGCGGCGGCAGCGCGATGGCTCGCAGCAGGTCGGCGTGGGTTCCGGCTTCGACTCCGAGCAGGGCCAGCCAGCGGCGAACCGCGCGCTCGCCGTCGGCGGGCCGGTGGCGATCCCAGAGTTGCTTGGAGTCCCCCGCCGGCAGATCCGGCCCGGCCAGGCCCCAGGACGCCTCGCGATCGTAGTCGGGCGCGTCGAAGGCCACACCCGTGACCACCAGCGGCCCCAGCAGCGGACCCAGGCCGTTCTCGTCGATGCCGATCACGCGCACGGTTTCAGCCCTCCACGATTCGCCGTTCGGCCGCCCTCGCACCGAGGTGCCGGTCAGCGAGATCCGCGGCGTGGCCCAAGGCGGCCTCGATCCGCGCCGGGTCCCCGTCCCGGGGCTGGAAGAACACGGCCAGGGCCCTTGGCACGTCGCCATCTACCGAGGTGCGCGCCGAGTCCGCGGTGGGCGAGCCGAAGGGGCCCTCACGGTCCACGAGGCACAGTCGGCCGCCGACGTTGATCCGACCGCGGCGGATCCCCTCGAAGCCCCAGCCGTCCTTGCCCAGGCGGACGGTCACGAGGTCGCCTTCCAGGCGCGACTCGTCGTAGAGCCCGACGCAAAGCTGGGACACCAGGCTCGCCAGGTTGAACAGGTCCACCAGCGGATGGACTCGGTACAGGCCCTTGCCCTGGATCGCGCGGCGCAGGAGCGCCTCGGACGAGGGCCGGGTCTTGGTCGGGTCGAGCCCGATGGAGCGGTAGAGCCGCCGGGTCTCGTGGACCTCCGGGATCTCGCCCGCGGTGCGTCCCGCGTGGACCAGTCCGAGCTCGGATACCGCGCTCTCGACGTCCGCCCACAGGGCGTCGCCTCCGTCTGCGGGCAGGCGCATCCCCTCGAGCCGCAGCACGCCGAGCCGCACCAGCGGCGCGAGATCAGCCGAGAGCTCGACCCGCATCCGCGCCTCCCCGCCTGAAGTGCACGAAAACCTCCACGTTGCCCTTGGGACCGGACACCCTCGAATCGGTCCGACCCGCGACGACCAGACCGAGAACCGCCGCGCAGTCGATCACCGAGCGTACGGCCGCCTCCCGGGTCTCTGGGTCGCGGACCACACCTCCCTTGCCCACCCGGCCGCGACCCACCTCGAACTGGGGTTTGATCATGGCGAGTACCTCGCCACCAGTGGCGAGGCAGCACAGCGCGGGCTCCAGAACCAGCGTCAGCGAGATGAACGACACGTCGATCACGGCCAGATCCGCCGGGCCGGGGAGATCGGCGAGCTCCAGGTACCGCGCGTTGGTCTTCTCGAAAACGAATACCCGCGAATCCGAGCGAAGGGACCAGTCGAGCTGGTTGGTGCCAACGTCCACGCAGAAGGAGCGGGCCGCGCCCCGCTTGAGGCAGCAGTCGGTGAAGCCGCCCGTGGACGCGCCGATATCGAGGATCGTCCTGCCGGTCACGTCGATGCCCAGGTCGTCGAGGGCGCCCTCGAGCTTGAGCCCGCCGCGCGAGACGTAGGGGTGGTCCTCTCCCCGCAGGCGCAGGGCGGCATCCGGCGCCACCAGCGCGCCGGGCTTGGTCGCGAGCGCGTCGTCCACCAGCACCCGGCCCGCCATGATCAGGGCCCGGGCGCGATCCCGGGAACGCACCAGCCCGCTCTCCACCAGCACCTTGTCGAGTCGTTCCCGGGCCATGGACACTTCAGCGCGCGACCGCGGCCGCGAGCCGCTCGAGGTCGATGTGGCCGGCGTAGAGCTGGCCGGCGAGGTAGGGCGTATCGTCCGGGTCCGACGGGTGGGGCACCCGAAGGAAGCTGTCCACCACCCGGCCGCGGACCTCACGGGCGGCTGGGCCGTCGGGCCAGGCCGTGATCCGCCGGGGCGCGTGGCCGGTGCGCACCACCGCGTCGAAGCGCGGGCCGTCCCGCTCCACCACCACGCCGGCCCCCGTGTGCCAGTCGTCGACCGCGCCGTTGCCGTTGGCGTCCACCTGGTTGTGAAACAGGGCGATGTCGCCGGGCCGCGGCCTGCCGTCCGTGGACAGGGCCCCGGCCGCGGTCGCGCGATCGGCGAGGGAGGCAATCCCCTGGGCCGGCTTCCAGTCCAGGCGGGGCAGCAGCTCCTCGAGCACGCGGCCCACGTCGCCGGCGCCGAAGTCCGGCCGCTCGGTCCGGTCGTCGAGCGACGCGAGGGCCAGCGCCACGGCCCGCTCCCGCAGATCCCCGTCGCCGGATCCTCCCTTCGCTGCCGCGGCATCTTCCTCCTCCCTGCGGTCCACCGGCTCTCCCTCGTTGCGCTGCCTGGGCACCAGCGGCGCGAACCCGCCGCCGAGGAGCGGCGTCCGGTGCTCCGCCGGTCCGGGCTTGACCCCACCGCACGCCGCGACGACGAGCAGACCAATCGGCAGTGCCAGATGAAGGCGCATCGCCCGGATTCTAGCGGTTCCCGTCGCCGGGGCCAAGATTGCCGCCCCCGAGCGGGATCGTGAAGCGCAGGGCGACAGACATCCGGTCGGCCCAGGGCGAGGCTCCCGTGAGAGTCGTGTCGAAGGTCGCCCACAGGCCCGTGGCAAAGCGCCGAGCCAGCCGGTAGTCGGCGCCGATCTCGAAGCGCAAGGCGAGATCCCAGGCGATCAGTGACATGTCCCCTCGGGTCTCGTTCGTGCGCGCCACGACCACGCCCGCTGCCAACTGCGGCACCAACGCCCACACGTCGACCGCGTAGACGAGGATCAGACCCAGATCGCGACAGGTGATGCCGGTGGTCGATGGTCCGGGATCCACGGGCGGCGCGGCCTCTTCGCCTTCTTCCTTTTCCGCGTCCTCCGGGACCGGGACCGGCGCCGGCGCGAAGCCCTGGTACCAGGTGGCCGTCCCTTCGAGTGCCAGGCCGAAGGTATCGGAGAGGACGACCATCACCCGTGCGCCACCGCCGCCGCCATCGACGCTCGGCCGATCCGTGCCGGCGAGCGGCGTCAGCCGGGACCAGCCACCCGACGCCGAGATCCAGACCTCCCCACCATCGAAGGCGCGAATCGACGAGGGCAGCAGGAGGACTCCCGCCAACGCCAGCGCTCGGGCCGCAGCCCGCCTTCCTTTGGCCCCGAACATCCCCTGCAGGATAGCACGCCGAGGCCTGGATGCGTCCACGCCGATCGTTCGTCTCCGGAAACCCCGTCGAACCCTGTGGACAAGACCTCCCGAACACGCGAGAATCTTTGCCCGATGGCAGGTGAGAGGAAAAAGCGCGTCCTGATCGTCGATGACGACACCGCGATCCTGAGGCTGATGGCAAAGGTCGTCGAGCTGGAGGGCCACGAGTGCACCACCGCCTCCAGCGGCGAGGAGGCCCTGGCCTTCGTCGAGGGAGCGGGCTTCGATCTGCTGGTGTCCGACAAGAACCTGCCCGGCATGGACGGGATCGAGCTCGTCCGCCTCTGCCGCGAGTTGCGACCCGAGATGCCGGCCCTGGTGATCACGGCCTACGGCTCCGCGGGCAGCGCCCTGGCCGCGGCTTCCCAGGGCGTGGTGGACTACATCTTGAAGCCCATCGACCTGACTTCCCTGCGGATGCGGTTGCGCCGGGCGCTACGCCACGACCCCGAGGACCTCGTCCCCCGGGCCGACAGCCCGGATCGGGAGGACCCCAGGACGGGCCCGCCCTTCGCGGTGGTGGTCGTCGAGCCCGACGACGCCATCCGCGAGGCGCTGGTCGCCAGCTTGGCGGCTCTCGGCCACCGGACCTGGGCTTTCGCCGGAGATGACGAGGCCGGGACCCAGATCGCAGCCACGAGCTTCGACCTGCTTGTGGCCCGCCCCGAGACCCTGCGCGAACACCCGGACTGGCACGGCGGAGGCCGCTTCGCCGCGGTGGTGATGCCCTCCCGGGACCTCGATCGCGTCATCGCCGGGATCGAACTTGGCGCCCGCGCCGTGGTGGGCCCGCCGTTCGATCGCAACAACCTGCGCACCACCCTGGGCGCCCTGCTGCTCGAGCTCGGCGCGGAGCGCATGCGCAACCGCGGCTGAGCCCGCGCGGCGGCGCCTACTCGACTATCCAGTTGTCGCAGTCCGGGATCAGGCTCGGGTCGAACTCGAGGGTCCACCAGAAGATGTAGCCGTTGTCGATGCCCCAGTCGTCGATGCAGCGCAGGGTCCAGGCGCCGTTGAGGTCGCAGCCGAGCATGGGGCCGAAGCCCGAGCTGGCCTGGTAGTCCCCCGCGGGGACCGTGCCCTGGAACGGGTGCTGGTTGGCCCAGTTCAGCATCGGCGGGTTCGTGGCGGTCGGGGTCCAGCAGTAGGTGTAGCCAATGCCCGGGTTCGGATCGTAGTCGTCGCTGTCGTCCGGGATGCCCAGGTAGACCTCGCTGCCGGTCTGGCCCAGGAACTGGTTGAGCACGACGATCTCGCCAGAAGGCACCTCGAGCTCGATCTGCAGGTCGCGGATCCAGGAGTGCTCCATGTTGGCGCAGACCGCGATGAACTTGTCGAGGCTGGGCAGGGTCGCCCCGTCGCCGAAGCCCGAGATGGTCATCGTCGTCTCGTAGGGGATGCCCAGGCCGTCGGGGATGGCCAGGGGGTTGCCCATGTAGTCCGCCTCGCCGCACTCCTCGCTCGGACCCGTGTCGGTGTCGATCTCCTCGTCGGTCACGCCGTTGCAGTTGTCGTCGATGTAGTTCCCCTGCGTCTCGATCTCGCCGGGGTTGATGTCGGGGTTCGAGTCGTCGCAGTCGAACTCCGCGCACCACCAGTCGCTGTCCTCGTCGATGCAGCCGGGATCCTCGTCGGAGTCGGAGTCGCCGTCGGAGTCGCCGTCGGCATCGCCGTCGGTGTCCCCGTCGGCGTCCCCGTCGGTGTCCCCGTCCGAATCCCCGTCGGAATCCCCGTCGGAATCCCCGTCCGAGTCGCCGTCGGAATCCCCGTCCGAGTCGCCGTCGGAATCCCCGTCGGAGTCGCCGTCGGA
>CAYZAI010000052.1:0-17356 GCA_964476305.1 uncultured Myxococcales bacterium | reverse complement strand
ACCGACACCGACACCGACACGGATACCGACACCGACACCGACACCGACACCGACACGGATACCGACACGGATACCGACACGGACACGGACTCGGACTCGGACACCGGCACGGACACCGGCACGGACACCGGGTACGGGGCCTGCGACCTGACCGGCCACTCCATCGCCGAGGCTGGTGGCGGATGCCTCGCCTTCCCGGACGGCCTGGTGCTCCAGCCCGGCGAGTCGGTCGTGATCTCCCGCGGCGCCGATCTCACGACCTTCCAGGGTTGCTTCACCGGGTTCCCGGTCCTCGAGGACACTGGCATCGATGGCGGCGGCGTCCACTGGTCCTCGGACGGCCTGCACCTCGTCAACGGCTCTGCCTCGTACTTCGACCAGCTGGACGGCCTGCCCTTCGTCGACACGGGCGAGGCCTGGACGCTGCTCGACGGGCAATGCAGCGGCGGCATGGGCTTCGCCGGCAGCGGCTACCTGTCCGCGGGCCTCGGCTCCGCCGTGGACGGGGCGACGTGGCCCGTGCCCGACCTCTCCCGGCCCAACCTGACGCGCGGGCTGCCCGCGGCCGCGGCGTGGGTGGAGACGAGCTGGGTGGTCACCGAGGACGGCGGGATCGACGAGTTCGTCACCTCGCCGCACATCGGCGGCGCCGACGGCCCCGTCCCGATCATCACGGAAATCAACGAGTTCGATCCCGACGCCCCGGGCTGCAGCTACGTCGAGGTCAGCTGCCCGGGCGGCGCGGCGGTCGAGTTCTGCTCCCACACGGTGGGCCTGGGCTGCGAGGGGTACGAGACCTGCCTGCACTCGATTCCCGGCCCGATGGCAGTGAGCACGGACGCCCTGAACTGCGCCGCGGCGGCCACGGACTGCCAGGAATTCAACACGAACTGCTGGGCCTACATCTTCGGCTAGATGCGAGGCAGGCGCCGGCTTGCCTTTCGCCGCGCCTGATATTAGCTTGTGTGCCGCCCGCCCGGTGGGGGCCGACACAGCCGGGGCCGGCGAGAGGGACGATGCTCAAGCTGCTGAAACGGATCGTGGGGACAGCCCACGATCGGAAAATGAAGACCATCCGGCCGCTGATCGAGGCCGTGTCCGCTTTCGAACCGCGGGTGACGGCCCTGACCGATGCCCAACTGCAGGCACAGACCGCGCGGTTCCGCGAGCGCCTCGACAACGGCGAGCCTCTCGACGACCTGCTGCCCGAGGCGTTCGCCACGGTGCGCGAGGCTTCGACCCGGGCGCTGGGCATCAGGCCCTTCGACGTGCAGTTCATCGGCGGCGTGGTGCTGCATCAGGGCGGCATCGCCGAGATGAAGACCGGCGAGGGCAAGACCCTGGTGGCCGTGGCCCCGGCATACCTGAACGCCCTCGAAAACAAGGGCGTGCACGTAGTCACGGTCAACGACTATCTTGCCAAGCGCGACGCCGAGTGGATGGGGCAGGTCTACGGGTTTCTGGGAATGAGCGTGGGGGCCACTCTGCACGGCCAGGACCGGCGCACCAAGCAACACGCCTACCGTTGCGACATCACCTACGGTCAGAACAACGAGTTCGGCTTCGACTACCTGCGCGACAACATGAAGTTCAGCATTTACGACTACGTGCAGCGGTCGCTCCATTTCGCCATCGTCGACGAGGTAGATTCCATCCTGATTGACGAGGCCCGCACGCCGCTGATCATCTCCGGCGAGCCCGAGGCCTCCTCCGATCTCTACGTGCGCGTCAACTCCATCGTCCCCAGGCTTCGCAAGGACACGGATTTCCTCGTCGACGAGAAGGGGCACTCGGTGACCCTGACCGAGGAGGGCGTCGACAGCGTCGAGAGCAGCCTGGCCATCGGCAACCTTTTCGACCCGGAAAACATCGACCTGCTGCACCACGTCAACCAGGGGCTCAAGGCCCACCACCTGTACAAGCGCGACGTGAACTACATGGTCACCGAGGATGGCAAGATCGTGATCATCGACGAGTTCACCGGGCGCACGATGCCGGGGCGGCGCTGGTCCGACGGTTTGCACCAGGCGGTCGAGGCCAAGGAGAACGTGCCGATCCTCGAGGAGAACCGGACCCTGGCGACGATCTCGTTCCAGAACCTGTTCAGGCTCTACCGCAAGCTCTCGGGCATGACCGGCACCGCCGAGACCGAGGCCCAGGAATTCATGAAGACCTACAACCTCGAGGTCTCGGTCATCCCCACCAACTGGCCCTGCGTGCGCCAGGACCACCAGGATCTGATCTACAAGACCGAGCGCGAGAAGTTCACGGCCATCGTCGAGGAGATCCTCGACTGTCGGGAGCGCGGCCAACCCGTGCTCGTGGGCACCGTCAGCGTCGAGAAGTCGGAGGCCATCCACCGCATCCTCGAGCGCAAGGGCATCCCCCACAACGTGCTCAACGCCAAGCACCACGAATCCGAGGCGCTGGTCGTGGCCCAGGCGGGTCGCAAGAGCGCGGTCACCGTGTCTACCAACATGGCCGGCCGCGGCACGGACATCATCCTCGGAGGGAACGCCGAGATGATGGCTCGCGGGCGCATCGACCCGGAAGAGGACGCGGTCGGGTACCGCAAGCTGGTGGCCCAGTACAAGCGCGAATGCGAAATCGAGCGCGGCCAGGTGGTGGAGGCCGGTGGCCTGCACATCCTCGGCACGGAGCGACACGAGTCGCGGCGCATCGACAACCAGCTGCGCGGCCGCGCCGGCCGCCAGGGCGATCCGGGATCGTCCCGCTTCTTCCTCTCGCTCGAGGACGACCTCCTGCGCATCTTCGGGGCCGACCGGCTCTCCGGGATCATGTCCCGGCTGGGAATGGAGGACGGTGTTCCCATCGAGCACAAGATGGTGACCCGCTCCATCGAGAACGCCCAGAAGAAGGTCGAGCACCGCAACTTCGACTCGCGCAAGCACCTGCTCGAGTACGACGACGTGATGAACCAGCAGCGCAAGACGATCTACGCGCTGCGCAAGCAGGTGCTCGAGGGCACCTACATGGCGGAGGAGGGTCTGGCCGACGCCAAGACCGGCGTCGAGGCACATCAGCAGCGCCGCCTCGTGGACATCCCGGTGCCCGAGGAGCAGGTGCAGAGGTTCCGCGAGCACATCGGCACCCTTCTCGAGCGCACGGTGATCGTGACGAGCCGGCTCGGCCCGCCGCCCACCCCGAGCCCGGACGGGGAGTTCCCCCTTCCCACCATCGACGACGTGGTCGAGGTGGACCCGGAGCAGCTCGAGGCACAGATCTACGCCTTCTTCGGGTTCAAGCCGGACCTTGCGAAGCTCGCTGCGCCCCGTGACTATCTCGATGAACTGCTGCGGACCGTGCCGCGATCCCTGGCGGCCCAGCGGGAGCGGCTGCTGGACGACGCCGAACAGGTGGTCTTCGATCTGGTGGACGAGTACTGCGCCGGCAGCGGCGAGGGACAGTGGGATCTCGACGAGCTGTCCCGGGCGGTGAAGGCCAAGTTCGCCTTCTCGCCCGAGGGCCTCGGCGGACAGCGCAACGCGGACGAGATGGCAGCGGAGATCTTCGCCCAGCTCGAGCGCGTGATCGCGGTCAAGGAAGAGGAGATGGGCATGGACGTGCTCGTCGCCGCCTTCCGCCACTTCACTCTTCGCGAGATCGACCGGCAGTGGCTCGACCACCTTGACGCGATGGATCACCTGCGGGCCGGCATCGGCCTGCGGGGCTATGGCAACCGGGATCCCAAGCAGGAGTACAAGCGCGAGGGTTACGACATGTTCACCGAGATGATGAGCAACATCAAGGCGAACGTCGTCGAGAAGACCTTCCGCGTGCGGATCGAGAGCAAGGAGGACGTGCAGCGGATCCAGTTGCCCGTGCGCCGCAGCCGCACCATCGAGGGCCGCGGCTCCCTCGATGGCGGGCCAGCGGAGCGCCGCAAGCCATCCACCGTCAAGCGGGAACAGCCGAAGGTGGGCCGCAACGACCCCTGTCCGTGCGGCTCGGGCAAGAAGTACAAGAAGTGTTGCGGCCTGAACGCCTGAGTGAACCCTCCGGCCGGGGTGCAACCGGGCTGCTGCTGGCGACCTGGGCCCTCGTGGCCTGCGGCTCGCTCGCCCCGCCGGTGCCAGACGAACCCGAAGCCACGGCAAGGCCAGCGGCTCCGCGGCTCCGCTCGAGCCGTTACGGTGGCCCGAGCGACCCCGTGACCTTGACCGATATCGAACGGGCGAGCGCGCTGGTCGCAGCCGGCTGTCGCATCGATCCACGCCTCGTGCTCGCGGCCCGCGCACACGCCCGTGAGCTGTCCTCGAGCGGTGGCGAACGCACCGCCGCGGATCTGGATCACCTGCGCTTCGGCATCCTCGCCACCGGGGGAACCGACTACCGGTTCCAGCCGTTCATCTCCACGGTGGACGAAGCCGGCCGCGAGGCGCTGGCCCGTTTCGTGCGCCAGCGCGGCTCGGGTTGGAGCCACTGCGGCGTGGGTGCCTCCGGCGGGGTGCTGGTCTGGATCGGCGTCGAGCGGGCGATCGAAATCGATGCCGTGCCGATCCACCCGCCCGCCGGGCAGACCCAACGGATCACGGGGCGCGTGCTCGATTCCCGGATCCGGCGGGTCGAGGCATTCCTGGGCCTGCCCGATGGCGGGGTCGTCCGGCTGCACGTCCGTGGCGGCGCAGGGTCGTTCGAGATCGACGTCACTCCCGACCGGCCCGGTCGCAACGACCTGGAGTTGCTGGTGGACGATGGTGGCGGACCGGAGGTCGCGGCGCTGCTGCCGCTTTGGATCGAGGTCGAACCTGACCGCCGACCCGTGGTGTTCCAGGAACCGCGTGCCACGGACCAGCGTCTTCCGGGGGAGCTGCTCTACGGGTTGATCGACGAGGCCAGGCGCCGATCCGGCCTTGAACCGCTCAGCCGCGACGCGGCCCTCGAGACGCTCGCCGGGTCCCACAGCGCCGACATGGCCGAGCGCGGGTTTTTCGGTCACGTCTCGCCCTCCACGGGCTCTCTGGCCGATCGGCTGGCCGCGAGAGGCTTGAGGCCGGCCGAGAGCGCAGAGAACGTCGCGCGTTCGGGCAGCGTCTGGCGCGCCCACCGCAACCTGCTCCAGAGCCCTTCCCACCGGATGCACCTGATCGAACCGCGATACACCCACCTCGGGGTGGGCGTGGCCCGCGATGGCGACGAAGTCTTGGTGACCGAGGTCTTCGCCAGGTGGTGAGAAGCCACTACTCGGCCGGAGGCGCCGCCAGGGGAGCAGGTCGTGGTGCTTCGCCAGGGGGTCTTGCGCCACGGCAGTCCGCGCAGAGGGTGGGCCTGACCCACGCACCGAGCGACACCAGGAGCTGGTGCTCGCGGGTCCAGATGATGGCCTTGCCGCACTTCTCGCACGGGATCTCGACGCTCTTCGTCTTCATGAGCAGCTTGCGGCAGGAATCGCACATCCGTCGCGGAGCCTCCTTTTCCGGATCCCGCCCCGCGCGCAGCGTCGAAAGCTGGGCCTCCGGGCTCCAGACCCAGGTGCCCGGGCACCCCTCGTTCTTGCAAGGCAGGATCTTCTCGGCATAGCGCTGGATGTCCTCGACGCAGCTGCCGCACAACCGGCGCGGCGGCGATGTGCGACCTTTGGCCTTGGTCTCGAGCTGCATCGCCCGGCTCCAGATCCAGGTGCCTCGGCAGCCACGCACCCGGCAACCGATCTCGAGGTCCTTGTACTCCTGGAAGCGCTGGTGGCAGATCTCGCACATCCGGGGCACAGGCCTTTCCTGCCCCGCGGCGCGCGTCTCGAGCTGGGCGAAGCGGGTCCAGACCCACGTGTTCTGGCAGCCGCGGACCCGGCAGGGTTCCTCCTTGTCGGTGAGGCTCGCGGAAGCCTCGGCGCAGGACGCGCACATCCGCCGCGGAGCCTTGGCCGGACCCGCGATCCCGGCCTCGAGCTGCTGCCCCCGGGTCCAGGTCCATGTGTTCCGGCAGTCGCGGATCCGGCAGGGCTCCTCGATGTCCACGAGTCCCTTGAAGCGCTCGAAGCAGGACGCGCACATCCGCGCCGGCGGTCCGGCTTCGCCGCTGCCGCCGTCCGCGCGCATCCGCTCGGTTCCGGTCCATGTCCATGTGTTCCGGCAGCCGCGGACACGGCAGGGAACCTCGACGCTCTCGACCTCACGGGACCGGTCGCGGCACGCGTCGCACAGCCGATCCCGGGGCGGCTCGGTACGGCCCCGCTGCAACGCCGCGAGCCGGGCCGCCCGGGTCCAAGTCCAGGTGTTCTGACAGCCCTCGGCGGCACAGGGGACCTTCACGTCGTTCAGATCATTGTACTTCGCATAGCACTCCGGACACATCCGCGCCGGCTCCCCGGGCTTGCCGTCGCGCATCCAGCGCAGTTGCTCCTGGCCTTCCCAGATCCAGGTGTTTCGGCAGCCCCTGACGCGGCAGGGCAACTGCTTGTCCTTCAGACCGCTGAACAACGATGCCTTCAGAGTCACGGTGTCTGCTCCATCGGCTCCGGGACCGCGATCATCCTACCCGGTTCCTGGCCGTGCTCCAACCTCGCAGGCATGCAATCGCCCGGGCTGGCCGCGGCGCTGGGGATGTCGACGGGGACGAAGTTGTCGGTGAGGCCGACATAGCCGGCTCCGCGCCGCTTCTCCACGACCACTTCGCGCACGCTTCCCTCCAGCAGTGCCCGGAAGCGCCGACCCGCTTCGTCACCGACGGCGCGGGCCCGGCGGACTCGCATCCGGGCCGCTTCCCGGGGCGGTCGGCCGTCCATGGTCTCGGCAGCGGTACCCGGCCGTGGTGAAAAGGGGAAGGCGTGCACGTACGAGACGCCGGCCCGCGACACGGCGTCGAGCGTGCGTCCGAAAGCCTCCTCGTTCTCGCCGGGAAATCCGCACAGCACGTCCGTGCCCAGTCCGAGACCATCGATGCGCCGGCGGGCGGCGGCGACGCGTTCCAGCCAGTCTGCGGCCCGGTAGCCGCGGTTCATCGCGCGAAGCACGACGTCGTCGCCCGACTGCAGCGGCACATGCAGGTGTGGGCAGATCCGCGGGTGACCGGCGACGAGGTCCAGCAGATCATCGGATAGGGACCAGGGCTCGATGGAGCTGAGGCGCAGTCTGGACCCCTGGCCGACGCGATCCGCCATCCGCCCGAGCAGGTCCGTCAGGGACGGGCGCCCCGGCAGATCGACGCCCCAGGCGCCGAGCTGGACGCCGCTGATCACGACCTCGGGCCAGCCCTCCGCCGCCAGGTGCTCCAGCTCCTCCAGCGCACGCTCGGCGGGCAGGGAACGAGGGGCCCCCCGCGCCCTGGGTACGATGCAGTAGGCGCAGCCGTGATCGCAGCCGTTCTGGATCTTGAGCAGGGCCCTGGTCCGCCGGCGCGCCGGCCGCGACCGGGGCGCTCCCCGCGCCGCCGCCCTTGCCAGTCCGTTGACCCAGGCCGCAAGGTCGCGCGGATCGTCCGGGCCGCCGCCGCGCCGCTCGAGGCGCGGATCGATGCGGGCAGCGAAACCGGGCAGGGCCGTGACCGCGCAGCCCGTGAGCACGACCCGCGCCCCGGGGGCGAGCCCGAGAGCCCGTCGGGCCAGCCTGCGGCAGTCTCTCTCGGCCTCGGCCGTGACGCAGCAGGTGTTGATCACAATCAGATCGGCCGCAGCGAAGTCGTCGACGATCTCGACCGCCCCCGGATCGAGGCCCCGCAGCAGGACGGCGCTGTCGGCCTGGTTGGCGCGGCAGCCGACGGTGACGACGGCGATGCGGAAGGCTTGTGGCACCGGCGCGCTCCCGTCAGCTCCAGACGCCGGCGATGGCGGCTTTGCACGTCGGGCAGCGGCCGGCGTCAATGGCGTTCCTCGCGATCTGGTAGCCGTCGCGCTCGATCAGCAGGCCGCCACAGGACGGGCACCACGTGTTCTCGCCTTCGTGGCCCGGCACGTTTCCGGCGTAGGCGAAGCGCACACCGGCAGCGAGGGCGATGCTGCGGGCCTGCTCGAGAGTCCGAACGGGCGTCGGTGGAAGGTTCTTCAGCTTGTACATCGGGTGGAAGCGCGTGAAATGGATCGGCACGTCAGGCCCCAGCTTCTGGACGATCCAGCGGCTCATGGCCTCGATCTCCTTCGGATCGTCGTTCAACGTGGGGATCACCAGCATCACCATCTCGAGCCATGTGCCCTGCTCGCGGATCCGGACCAGCGTGTCCAGCACCGGGCGCAGGTGCGCCGAGCAGACGTCGCGATAGAACGATTCGCTGAAGGCCTTGAAGTCGATCTTGATCGCATCGACGATCGGCAGCAGTTCTCGCAGGGGCTTGTCCTGGATGTACCCGTTGGAGATCACCACCCGGCCGATGTCGGTGCCTTTCGCCGCCGAGCAAATGTCGCGCATGTACTCGAAGAACACCGTCGGCTCCGAGTAGGTGAAGGCGATCGAGCGGGAGCCCAACCGATCGGCGTGGCGTACGACCTCCTCCGGGGTGATGTGGCGACTCTCCACCTGCTCCGGGCGGAACTGGCTGATCTCCCAGTTCTGGCAGAACCGGCACTCGATGTTGCAACCCACCGTGGCGATGGACAGCGCCCTGGTGCCCGGCCGGTAGTGGAACAGCGGCTTCTTCTCGATGGGATCGTTGTTCAGCGAGCAGGGGTTGGAGTGCACCAGGGTGAAGTAGGCGCCGCCGCGGTTCTCGCGCACCCCGCAGGTGCCGCGCTCCATGTCCGCCACCCGGCACTCCCGAGGGCAAAGGGTGCACTTCACCTTCCCGCCGCCTTGTGCCTCCCAGTGGGCCGCGCGGTAGGGGACGCCCTCCGCGGCGATGGCCCTTCCCGCGGCCAGCAGCGGGCAGGCGGCCACGCTGCAGCCCAGCAGCTTCAGCAGATCCCGGCGGCCTGTGTCCATTTTCCTCCTGCCCGATCCGTCGATCGGTCGCGCCCGTTCATTCTACTACGCGCCGCCGGGTTGTCACCGCATTGCGAATCCCCCACGCGGCGGCCGCGGCGGCGAAGGCGCCATACTCGACCCAGGGGATCCAGGCCGGCGCGCGCCAGACGCCGGATTCCCACCAGCCGTCCAGGGGCAGGTAGGCGAGAAGCGCTGTCGCGGCCAGGACGAACCAGGGCCACGCGCGGTGCAGTGCGGCCAGGGGCAGGACCCACAAGAGGTACCAGGGATGCAGGACGGGGGCGACGAGCACCAGCGCGCCCAGGATCCACAGCGCGGCGCGCTCCGCGTTTAAACGACGCCGCAGCGCGACGGCGATCACCGCGAGCAGCCCGGCCGCGGCGAGCGCCTTGGCGATGGCCAGGGACAGATCCCCGAGGTCGAACGCCCCGGGACGGCTCGGATCGTATCCGCCGTCCTTGTGCAGCGAGAAGAACGTCCCCTGGAGCATCCGGGCCGGGGCGTCTAGGAGCGGGATGTGGACCAGCCCGTCCGGGCCGAGGTCGCGCCACGGCTCCAGGGCGGCCCCAACGGCGGCCTTGGCCAGGGCGAAGGCGCCGGCGTTGCCCTCCCAGCGCCTGGCGAAGGCGTCCGGCGTTTCGAAGGCCGCGGTCCCGGAGAGGGCCATGGGCAACAGCGACAGTGCCACGAGCACCGCCGCCAGCCACGCCCGCCGATCCGTCCGGCCGAGGGCCGGCAGCAACAGCACCGGCACGATCTTGACGGCGCCGGCCAGACCCAGCGCCGCAGGCCCGGCCAGACCCCGGATACCCGGACGCCGGTTCCCGATCAACAGGGTCGCGGCGAGCAACGGCAGGATCGCCAGCGGTTCGAGGTGCCCTGACATGGCGGTCTCGATGCAGGCGAGCGGGCACAGGCCGTAGGCTGCGGCGACGCGGGTCGCGCCGTCCTCCACGGCTTCGTCCTTGGGCATGTCCGGGAAACGCCGGCGCCAGGGCAGCCGACCTCCGGCCAGCAGCAACACCAGCAACACCACTCCGACATCTGCCAGGGCGAAGACCAGCTTGAACGCGGTGATCCCGAGCCCCGTTGCGGCCAGCAGGGTGAAGGCTGCCTGGGCCCCCGGCGGATAGATCGTACGGAGCTTTGGGTGGTTGATCAGCGCCCACTCGCTGTCGCGCAGGGAAACGAGCTCCGGTGCGTCCGGCGGATGGGCAAGGGGATTCCACCCCGCGAGGGCCACACGACCATCCCAGAGATATCGGTAGACATCATCGCTGAAGATCGGCGGTGACGGTACGAGGATCATCCGCGCGAGCAGCGTCGCGCCGAGCACGAGCCAGAGGGATCGGGACGCTCCGGGCCCTTTCAAGAGCCACAGCAGGGCGCCGTAGGGGAGAAAGGCGGCCGCGGCGACGGCCACGATCGCGGCGGCGGAAACCGGCGGACTCGCAGCGAGGAGGCCGAGGGCGACCAGGCAGCCGACGAGGGCCAACGTGGCCGCGGCGAGACGGCATCGGGTGCTGCGGAAGGTCGGAGACATCGAGGGACGGAAAGGCGGGGAGCTACTGCGACTTGACGTTCATCACGCGCAGCATCTCGCGCGCCACCACGGACTGCGGGCCCTTCTCGGCCTGGAGCGCCAGCAGGAAGCCACGCTCGTTGAGGCCGCCGATCACCTTGGCCGCGAGCTCCCGGTACTGCCCGTTGCCACGGACCGCCTCGGCCAGCAGGAAGCGCACGTCGAGGGCCGTCAGCCCGCCGGGCGAGGCGTCCCAGCCGTTCTTCAAGCGCTGCATCAGGTGCTTCCACGGCCAGAGGATCTCCTCGGCGGTGTTCTCCGTGCGATCGGCCAGGGCGCGGGTCACCTCTAGCCGCCGGAACACGCGCCCGGAATCGAACATCTCCCGGGTCAGGAAGATCGGGTGGCTCTCGTACCAGTCCCTGATCACGAGCCGAGCCTCCTGGCCGGCGAGTATCTCGAGCACCCGGTCGAGGCGGTCCAGGTTGCCGGCGCCGAGCAGGATCGCCATCACGGCGGCCCGCTGACGATTCTCGTCCTTGTGGTCGAGCATCTTGTTCAAGCGCCCTGCCATGGCGGTGTCTCCGGACTCGCCGATGACGATCGCCGCGGAGCGCACCAATTCGGATTCGCCGTCACCTTCGAGCAGCTTCATCATCGCCTCGACGGCGGCCGCGGATGGCTTGTGCCACAGCCCCTGGATCAGGGCCGAGCGCACGACCACGTCGATGGTCGTGTCGCTCACCTTCTCGACGATGGCCTCCATCACCTTCTCATCGGAGACGTAGGCCAGGCTGTCCGCAGCCTCGCGCCGAAGCTCCTGGTCGTCCGTGGGGTCCAACAGGATCTCCATCAGCGTCTCGGCTGCCTTGGGATCGCCGATGAAGCGCACGGCGATGATCGAGTTGCGGCGCTCCTGGAGCCGGTCCTCCATCTGCCAGTCCCGGCCCTCGATGGTGGTTGAGAACTTCTCCTCCTTGCGCTCCTCCTTCGTCATCGCCATGGCTTTGACGAACGTCTCGATGGCACCGGGACAGTGCAGCCGGCCGAGGGCCATCATCGCCGCTTGGGAATAGAATCCCTCGTCCTGGGTGACGAACTGCTCGACGATCTTGCAGAACCTCAGGTCTCCGGTTCGGCCCATGGAATCCAGCAGCGGGCCGATATCGACCTTCACCCGCTGGGCGCACTCGGGCGTGTTGGAGTACGGCTGGTTGCGATCGTATATCTTCTCCAGGAAGTCGGCGGCGTCGTCGGGCAGCACCGTGCCGAACCAGCTCGCTACGCCGTTGGCGATCTTGCGGCGCATGTCGTTCTCGCGGTAGCGGATCGACGGATCCGGGATCTGCGTCTCGGGGATCTCCTCCCACTCGGTCTTGGCGTACATCTGGGCGCCAATGCGCTTGTCGCCCAGATCCTCGAGGATCCACAGTGCCTGGTTGCGGATCTCGTCCGCCTCGCGCTTGGCCTTGTCGTCCGAGCCGGGGAACTGCTCGTCCAGTACGGTGAGCAGCAGGCCAGCCGACCGCGGATCGCGCAGCTGCTTGATCTTGCCGATGATCTTGTACTTGATCGCCGGATCCTTGTTGCTGCGGTAGATCGCCTCGAGCCCGGGCGAGCCCACGGATTGGGTGACCGCCGACAGGATCGAATCGAGCAGCTCTGGCGATTCCTTCATCTTCTGCAACAGCGCCGCGCCGGCCCGCTCATCGGCGGTTCGGCCCAGGGAGATCGCTGCCTGCTGGGCGACCTCGTTGTTCTTGTCTTTGATCAACTCAAGCAGCGCGGGAACCGGATCCTTGTCGGTGCGGTAGCCGAGCTCCATCGCGGCGTACATCCTGAGCATCGGGTCCTTTTCCTTGACAAGCTCGATCAGCTTGTCCGTCGTTCCCACCCGCGCAATGAGGTCCGGGTCATAGTCCGGAATGCTCTTGGGGCTCACGATGCGCTTGCTGACCGCTTCGAGCAGCGGCGGAAAGCCGCGGTCGTCGCCCAGCATGCACAGAGACCAGGCGTACTTGGCCTTGCGCAATTCCTCGGAAAGGTTCATCTGCCGGAGGATCGCATCAGCGCCCTGCTTGGCCTCGCTGCCGCCGATGCGGGCCAGTGCCATCGCCGCCTCGACCCCCGGAGACTCGCCCCAGTCCACGGCCCGGATCAGCAACGGCACGGCCGCAGCATCGCCAGCGGCGCCGAGCTCGAACGCGACCTGGGTCATGATATCGGCCCGGGAAGTCTTTTTCTGCTCCAGCAGGTCGGACATGATCGCGCGCATGCCTGACTTGAACTCCTCGTCACTGCCGGCTTTCACCGCCGACTGGAGTCGGTCGTCCCACGCCTTGTGGTCCCTCTCGTTCATCCAGTACCAGCCGCCGAACACGGCGCCGACGACCACCATCATGAGAAAGACCAGCAGCATTCCCTTGTTGCCGCGTCCTACGCTCGTCCCCTCCGGGATGGGCTCTTCCGTCCCGTAGCTCTCCTCCGGCTCGGGTGCTTCTGGAAAGTCTGGTTCGACTTCGCCATCGTCCCCGTTCAGGTCGGGATTCATCTCCTCTTCCATCTCTTGCTCCTTGTTTGACGCGGGTTTTGCGTAATCTATCTCGAATGCCCTCCATGAATCAATCTCGAATTGGTCGGGCTCGTGCCGCGCCGCACCCTCCCGCAGGAATGCGGCTCAAAACTCAATCAAATTGGAGAGTTGTCGTCTTGACCTCCCGCTGGAAAGACGCTATCTTGTAGCTCTCAATCGAAGAGGGGTGTCATGACCAAATCGGAGTTGATCGACGCCGTCGCGACCAGGACCAACATCACGAAGAGCCGTGCCGAGCTCGTCGTGAACTGTCTTTTCGGCGCGATGACCGATGCACTCAAGAGCGGGGAAGGCATCGAGATTCGCGGCTTCGGCAGCTTCTCAGTCCGCCAGTACAAGCCCTACAACGGGCGCAATCCGCGCACGGGCGAACCGGTCCACGTGGCGACGAAGCGCCTTCCGTTCTTCAAAGTCGGCAAGGAGCTCAAGGAGTCGGTCAACGCCATCGCCGAGAACAAGCGCGGCAAGACCTCGGCCAAGGGCTAGCCTGCCGGACGGCTCCGCCCGCGGTCGCCTGCCACGAGACCCCACGCGTTGATGACCGCCGATCTCCAAGCGACATTGGAAGATCTTCCCCGGTGCCCCGGGGTCTACCTGATGAGGGACACCCGCGGCCGGGTGATCTACGTCGGCAAGGCCAAGAACCTGCGGGCCCGAGTGCGCCAGTACTTCGCCGTCAACCCGACGGACGGGCGCGCGAGCGTCGGCGAGATCCGCAAGGCCACGACCGCGATCGAGCTGATGATCACCCGTTCCGAGAAAGAGGCGCTGCTGCTGGAGTACAACCTGATCCAGCGCCACGCGCCGCGCCTGAACATCCGGTTGCGCGACGGCAAGGACTTCCTCGGTCTCAGGCTCGACCGGTCCCGCCCTTGGCCGCGGCTCGAAGTGGTGCGACGGCACGCAAGCGACGAGGCGCTGTACTTCGGGCCCTATCCCTCGGCCGCGGCGGCCCGGGAGACCCTCCGGCTCGTCGGCCGCCACTTCCGCTTGCGCACTTGCGGCGACCGGATGTTCGGCAACCGAGTGAGGCCGTGCCTCCGGTACCAGATGCGACGCTGTCCGGGGCCCTGCGTGCTGCCCGTTGACTCGGAGGAATACCGGCGCCAGGTGGAGTTCGTCCGCCTGTTCCTGCTGGGGCGCCGGCTCGACCTGCTCGGCGAGATCGAGCGTCGGATGCAGGAGGCGGCAGAGGCTCTCGACTACGAGCGCGCCGCCTCCTTCCGCGACCAGCTGAAAGCCGTGGAGCAGACGCTAGCCCCGCAGCGGGTCACCGCTTCCGCGAAGACCGACCAGGACGTGATCGGCCTGCATCGGGAGGGCGATCGGCTGGTGTTCGCCGTGCTAGAGGTCCGCGAGGGTAGGCTATCCGGGCGCACCGACTTCCCATTCGCCGGCCAGGAAGCCGCGGACGAGGAGTTGCTCGCCACCTTCCTGTTGCAGCGCTATGGCGGTCAGGGCAGTGCGCGAATTTCGTTCCGGCCAGAGGAGATCCTGCTGCCCCGCCGGCTGCCGGACGCCCGTTGGATCGAGGAGATCCTGGCCGAGGCTGGCGGGGGGCGGGTCCGGCTGGTTTCCCCGCGACGGGGCCCGCGCGTGGACCAGATCCGCCTGGCCGAGCTCAACGCCGGGCAGGCCTTCGCCAGGGCCTTCAGGGACGACGACACGGTCGAACGGTTGGAGCGGCTGCAGCGGCGGCTGGGCCTGCCCGGCCCGCCCCGGAGGATCGAGTGCGTCGATATCGCCCACCTCGGCGGCACGCACACCGTCGGCGCCATCGCCGTCGTCATGGACGGCCGCGTCAATTCGAGTGAGGGGAGGCTTTTCAAGGTGCGCGTCGCGGCGGAGGGGGACGACTACCGGGCCATGGCGGAGGTTCTCGGCCGGAGGTTCCGGCGCGCGGCGGGCGAGGAGCCCGGCTGGGAGCCGCCGGACCTGCTCGTCGTGGACGGGGGGCGCGGCCAGTTGGCCAGGGCCCGGGCCGTGCTGACCGAAACCGGATCTGCCGGACAGCCGGTGGTGGCGCTGGCCAAGGAGCGCTCCGGGAGAGAAGGGGTCGATGTCGACCGCGTCTACCTCCCCGGTCGCCGCAACCCACTGCCGCTTAGGACCGGGACGACCTCCCTGCACCTGCTGGTGCTGGCTCGCGACGAGGCCCACCGGCTGGCCAATGCCTACCAGGCGAAGCTGCGACGCCGCGCGATCCTCAGCTCGGCCCTAGATGACGTCCCCGGCATCGGCCCGGCGCTGCGCCGCGCTCTTCTCGAGCACATGGGGAGCCTGCGGGCGGTGCGCGAGGCCTCCGTGGAACGGCTCATGTCGGTGCCGGGGGTGGGCCGCTCACTGGCGCAGCGCATCCGGCTCCACTTCTCTTCCGAGTCTACTTCTTGACGCTCGCGGCGCGGGCCTCGCGAATCCGATCTTCGAGTTCGGTGAGGGCCTCGTTGTCTCGGCCCTCGCGGGTTCGGGCCACCTTGATGTGCAACTCCGCCTGCATCAGGTTCCCGGCCTCGAGGGCTGCGGCAGCTTCGCGGTAGAACTGGCGCGCCTCCCGGGACTGTATCGTCTCCTCCGGAGTCCTGGGCTGGGCGGTGCGACGATCCTCGGTGCTCAGGCGCGTCCTGCCCTGGGCGATGATCGCCTCGTAGGCCTTGCGCTTCTCGTGGTCGCCGAGCACGCGATAGGCCTCGTTCAATCTCTTGAAGATGTCGTAGATGGCCTCGGCGACCGCCGGCTCCGCGTCCCGGTTGCGATCGGGGTGGAACTTCGCGGCGATGCCGAAGAAGGCCCGCTTGATCTCCGGGATCCGCGCGCCGCGATCGATACCCAGCAAGTGGTAGTAGTCGAGGCGGTCCAGCACGGCGTGGATCTGGAGCACGTAGGCGTCGAAGGCTGGGTCTCTCTGGTTCATTTCTTGTTGTACTTCTTGACCAGGGCGCTCACCTTTTCTTCGCTGAGACCTCCCGAGAGGTCGATGCGGGTGGCCTGGGCCTTGCCGGTCTCCTCGTTGCTGGCCGAGACGCCCAAGATGCCGTCCGTGTTGATGTCGAACTTCACGCGGATCTTGATGTCTCCTCGCTTCGCCGGTCGGAGGCCGCTCAGCACCACCGAGCCGAGCTTCGTGTTCTGCTCGATGCGCCGCGATTCACCCTGGTAGATGTCAATCGAAACCTCGGTCTGGCCGTCAGTGGAAGTCGTGACCAGCCGCGACTGCTCCACGGGAATCGCCGCGTTGCGCTCGATGATCGTGTCGCAATACCCGCCGGCGGTGGCCACGCCCAGCGCGCGGGGCGTGACGTCGAGCAGCAGCGTGGGCGCGACCGAGGCCGAGATGACGGGAACCGAGAACGACTCCCGGGGGGAAGGCACCGGCGGTGCGTCGGGCTCGCCCCCCACCAGGTCCAGGGGCGGTGGCGGCGCCAGGGGTGGCGGTGCCGGGGGCATCTTCACCATGGGGATCGGCACGGCCAGGGGCAGTCCCTCCAACTCGCCGAAATCGTCGTCGGGGGGAGAGGCCGGCGGGGCCGCCGGTCCCTGGGGCATTTCCTCCAGAAGGCCGCTGTCCAGCTCGGGCATTTCCAGAGGTTCGTCCAGGCCCTGCGCTGGCCCGGGCACGCCCGGCTTCGGCGCGCTCAGCCCGTGGACCGTGTGCTGGGTCCTGGGTGGTGCCACGAAAGGTGGCGGCATGGCGCCACCGGTGCCCGGGCGCAACGGCTCTGAGATCAGCGGGTGCGGTCCGCTCTTGCCCAGCAGCGATCCCTGGGAAACGCGCTGCGGCCTCGGCGGTGCCACTCCCTCGGGAAGTGCCTCCCCGGTGAGGGAGAAGGCGTGGATCGCGGCGCCGATGGCCACCACCTCGTCGGGATTGATCTCGATCCTCGGTGCCCGCCCGAAGTACTCCTCGACCCGGCGCCGCACCAGCGGTACGCGGGTGGTCCCACCGACGAGCACCAGGTTGTCCAGAGCCGAGCGATCGATCTTGGCCAGCTTGAGGGCCTCGTCGCAGACGGCGAATGTCTTCTCGACAAACCCCCCGATCAGCTTCTCGAAGTGCCCACGCTGCAGCGTGAACGTGAAGTCTATGCTCCGCCCGGACGGTTCGTGGGCGACCTCCCGCAGCGTGGCCTGGACCTCGTCGAGGGTCGAGAGCTGGCACTTGATCCGCTCGGCCACGGTGCGCACCCGCTGGCTGGCGACGGGATCCTCGCCGAGATCGATGCGGTGCTTCTTCAGGAAGGCCTCGCGCATCTCGGCCGCGATGGCTTCGTCCAGGTCGTCGCCGCCGAGGTAGGTGTCGCCCGCGGTCGAGAGCACCTCGAAGATGTCGTCCATCAGCTCGATGATGGTGATGTCGAAGGTGCCGCCGCC
>CAYZAI010000051.1:0-17629 GCA_964476305.1 uncultured Myxococcales bacterium | reverse complement strand
GGCCGCGGCGGCCAGCGCCTTCTGCAACTACGTCGCGCTCTTCGGAACGATCCTGCTGGTGCCCTTCTACATCGAGGAAGGGCTCGGCCTCGAGCCGAGCCGGGCCGGGTTGCTGCTCTCGGCCCAGCCCCTGTTGATGGCCGTCACCGCGGCGCCGTCCGGGCTGCTTTCCGATCGTCTCGGCAGCCGGGGACTGGCCACCGTGGGCATGACCGTCCTGGCGGGCGGTCTGCTGGGCCTGTCCACGCTGGGACCGGACAGCGACACCTGGACCCTGGCCACTTGGCTCGGCATGTGCGGCCTGGGGACCGGGCTGTTCATCTCGCCCAACTCCAGCGCGCTGATGGGCTCGGCGCCCAGAGGGAGCCAGGGTACCGCGGGCAGCCTGCTGGCAGAGGCCCGCATCCTGGGCATGCTGGCCGGCGTGGCCCTGGCCTCGACGCTGTTCGGGGCCTTCGGTGGCCGCACGGGAGCGGCCTGGTCCCCGGTCGAGTACCACGCGATGACGCTGGCGCTCAGGGTCTCGGCCGGAGTGGCGCTGCTGGGCGCGGCCCTCGCCTCGGCCCGCGGCCCGAAGGAACCCGGCCGGCCGGCCCGTGATTCCTGACGGGAAGGTTTTTTCTGGTGCCATCGGTCCCGGCTTCGTGTATTTTTCAAGGTCATGAGCGGCACCATCGAGAGGCTTTCCATACTGGCGCTCCTTCTCGCGATCACGATCCCGGGGTGCGACGAGCCCAGGAAGGACTACGAGGTCTACCTGGACGACGAGACCGGGCAGTGGGTGGTCGACCACCCCAGGACCGATGCCGTCTGGCTGCGCTGTCCCGTGGGCCAGGAGTGGAACGACGAGTCGTCGAGATGCGACGGGGCCGTGACGCTGCTCGGTTTCGAGGAGGCGAAGGACGCCTGCCCGCAGGGCTTCTCGTGGCCGGGCGACGACGATTTCGCCACCGTGCTCTGCGACCCGGTGGACATCTCGAACTGCGACACCCAGTACGGATCGTGCTCGGACTGCGCCCGCTGCCGGTTGATGTTCGAGATCGACACGGGGCGTTACGTCTCCTCGAGCTCCGAGGGGCAGACCGGCGGCGTGACCGTCTACGACTTCGCCACGGGATGCGCGGATTGGGGCGGCAACCCGGAATCGACCAACATCAACGTCCGCTGCGTCAAGGACTAGACGGTTTCAGATCGAGCGGGTCGGGGGGCGCTTGAACCGGGACTCGAGCGTCGGGACCGGTGCGTCGCGTGAGGTCAGGGCGCCCACCGGGCACGAGTCGACGATGCGCTCGAGCCCTTCGTGCGCGACCAGGGCCATGGCCCGACCCAGGGCGGGCTTGATCCGCGAAGTGAACCCTCGGCCCACGAACCCCAGGGCGTGGGTGCCGAGGATCTCGTCCGTGATCCGCACGCAGGTCCCGCACTGGATGCACTTGTGCGCCTCGTAGACGATCTTTCCGTGGGAGTCGTCCCGCTCGTACTCGCGCCGCTGGCCCGCGAAGTGCCCGGCTTCGGCGCCGAAGACCGTTGCGTAGGAGCGCAGTCGGCACTCGCTGGCATCCCGGCAGCCGCACTCCATGCAGCGGGCCGCCTCCGCGGCGACCTGCTCGGGCGTGAAGCCGGTCTCGACCTCGTCGAAGGTCCGGGCGCGGGCCTTGGGATCCAGGTGCGGCATCCTGGTGCGCGGCGCCCGCTCGAACCTGGCCGGGATCTCCGCCGGGATCTCCTCGAGCTTGCCCATGGTGTGGCCGTAGATCTTGGGATCGCCGATGACCTCGCGGCCCGTCACCAACTGGTCGATGGCGATGGCCGCCTTGCGGCCGTGGGCCACGGCGTTGACCGCGATGTCCGCGCCGGTGACGCAGTCGCCGCCGGCGAAAACACCGTCAAGCGCCGTCTGCATGGTTTGGGGGTCCGCCACGAGAGAGCCCCAAGCCGTCTGGGGAATGCCCTCGGCCGCGTCCGGAATCACCGCCTGGCCGATGGCGGCGATCACGTTGTCCACGCTCAGCACGTGCTCCGAGCCAGCCTGGGGCACGGGACGCCGGCGACCCGACGAGTCGGGCTCGCCCAGCTCCATGCGGATGCAGGTCACGTCGAGGCTGCCGTCCGCGGCCTTGCTGATGGCCGTGGGCGCGGCCAGGATCTCGAGCCTCACGCCCTCCTCCTCGGCCGCGTCGATCTCCTCGGCCCAGGCGGGCATCTCGACCCGGGTCCGGCGGTAGAGGATCGTCACCTCCGCGGCGCCCAGGCGCAACGCCGTGCGGGCCGCGTCGATGGCCGTGTTTCCGCCGCCGACGACCATCACGCGCCGGCCGATGGGCAGCTGCTGGTCGCGCGAGGACGCGCCGAGGAAGCCGATGCCGGTGAGCACGCCCTCTGTGTCTTCTCCCGCGACCCGCATGGCCGAGGCCTTCTGGGCCCCGAGCCCGAGGAACACCGCGTCGTACTTCTTCCGCAGCTCGTCCAGGGTGAAGTCCGCGCCGAGCTTCTTGCCGTAGTGGAACACCGCGCCGAGGCGCTCGATGACCTTCACCTCGCGGTCGATGACGTCCCGGGGCAGGCGGTAGCTGGGGATGCCGTAGCGCAGCATCCCGCCGGGAGCCTCGTGGGCGTCGAAGACCTCACAGCCGTGGCCGAGGATCCGCAGGTAGAACGCCGCGGTGAGCCCGGCCGGACCCGCACCGACGATGGCAATCTTCTTGCCGGTGGGCGCCGCGGTCTTTGGCAGGTACTCTTCGCCGGACGCGGCGACGACGTCCGCCGGATAGCGCTTGAGCTGGCAGATCGCGATGGGCTCCTCGACGAGCTGCCGCCGGCAGGCGGTCTCGCAGGGCCGCGTGCAGACCCGCCCGAGGACCCCGGGCAGGGGCATGTTGTGCTTGATGAGCTCGAGGGCCTCGCGGTCCTTGCCTTGGGCCAGCAGGTTGACGAAGCCCGGGATATCGATCCCCGCCGGGCAGGCGCTCATGCACGGACCGAGGCAATCGCCGAGGTGGTCGGACAGCAGCAGTTCGACGCAGGTGCGCCGCGCGCGCTCGATGCGCTCGCTGGCGGTGATGACCGCCATCCCCTCGGTCACCAGGGTCGAGCACGAGGGGATCAGGTTGGGCCGGCCCTCGATCTGCACGACGCAGACGAAGCACGAGGCGAAGGGCGCAAGCTCCTTGTTGTGGCAGAACGTCGGGATGAATTTCCCGTGGGCCTTGGCCGCCTCGAGGATGGTCATCCCCTTGTCGGCCGTCACTTTCGCGCCATCGAGTGTGAAGTTGACCTTTTCCACTTACCGGCTCCTTCCCTAGACGACCGCCACGGCGTCGTACTTGCAGACGTCGCGGCACACGCCGCAGCGGATGCAGGCGGCCTGGTCGATGGTGTGAAGCTGCTTCTTCTCGCCCGTGATGGCCTCCGTCGGGCAGTTCCGGGCGCAGACCATGCAGCCCGTGCAGGCGTCGGTGATCTCGTAGGTGCAGAGGTTCCGGCACTTGCCCGCCCGGCACTTGTGGTCGCGGATGTGCTCCTCGTACTCGTGGCGGAAGTAGCGCAGGGTGGTCAGCACCGGGTTGGGCGCGGTCTGGCCCAGGCCGCACAGGCTGGTGGTCTTGATCTGCTCGGCCAGGTCCTCGAGGGAGGCGATGTCCTCCTCGCGGCCTTCCCCCGCGCAGATGCGGGTCAGGATCTCGAGCATGCGCTTGGTGCCGATCCGGCAGAAGGTGCACTTGCCGCAGGACTCGAGCTGGGTGAAGTCGAGGAAGTAGCGCGCCACGTCGACCATGCAGGTGGTGTCGTCCATCACCACCATGCCGCCCGAGCCCATGATCGCGCCGGTCTTGGTCACCTCGTCGTAGTCGATGCGGGTGCTGAACAGCTCGCGAGGGACGCAGCCGCCCGAGGGCCCGCCCATCTGCACGGCCTTGACCTGCCGGTTCGTCCCCGTGCCGCCGCCGACCTTGTGGATGATCTCGTCGAGGGTGATGCCCATCGGCACCTCGACCAGCCCGCCGCGGGCGATCTTCCCGGCGAGGGCGAAGACCTTGGTGCCCTTGGACTTCTCGGTGCCCACGGAGGCGAACGCCGCGGCGCCGTTGCGGATGATCCAGGGGATGTTGGCCCAGGTTTCGACGTTGTTGATCGTGGTGGGCTTGCCGAACAGGCCGGCCTCGGCCGGGAACGGCGGCCGCACCCGCGGCATGCCGCGCCGGCCCTCGATGGAGGCCAGGAGCGCGGTCTCCTCGCCGCAGACGAAGGCGCCGGCGCCCTCTTTCAGGTGGATATGGAACGAGAAGCCCGTGCCCATGATGTTCGCACCCAGGAAGCCCCGGGCCTCGGCCTGGCCGATGGCGCGGACCAGCCGCTTGATCGCCAGCGGGTACTCGGCCCGGCAGTAGACGTAGGCCTCGTCCGCGCCGGTGGCGAAGGCGCCGATGGCCATGCCCTCGAGCACCGCGTGGGGATCCGACTCGAGGGTCGTGCGGTCCATGAACGCGCCGGGGTCGCCCTCGTCGGCGTTACAGACCACGAACTTCTTGTCGGACTTGTAGCCCCGGGCGAACTTCCACTTCATGCCCGTGGGGAAGCCCGCGCCGCCGCGCCCGCGCAGCCCCGACTCGGTGATCGTGCGGATCACCGAGTCCGGGTCGTTCTGCTTCAGCACGCCGCGCAGCGCCTCGTAGCCCTCCACCGCGAGGTAGGCTTCGAGCTCGTCGGGGTCGATCCGGCCGCAGTTGGCCAGCACCACCCGCCGCTGGCCCGAGAGCAGCTCCGCGGCCTCGCCCTCGTCGAGCCGGGCCAGCAGCTTCTCGACGGGCTTGCCGCCGGCCACGTGCTCGTCGAGGATCTTGGCGATCCGGTTGGCGTTCACGTCGTTGTACAGGTGGCGCGTGCCATCGGCCTCGACGACCTGCACCTGGGGCTCGTGGTAGCACATGCCGAAGCAGCCGGTGATCGCCAGTCTGGCGTCCAGCCCGTCCTTGATGCGCTGCTCGACGATCCGGTGCACCTCGTCGGCGCCGGCGGCGATGTTGCACGTGCTCATGCCGACCACGATCGTTCTCTTCTCTTGGTCTTGCGCGCTTGACACCGCTCACCTCCTCAGGTGTTCTCGAAGTCGTCGATGATCTTGGCCGCCTTCTTGCGGTCGAGCTTGCCGTAGGTCTTGCCGTCCACCATGACCACGGGCGCCAGGGAGCAGCACCCCACGCAGGCCACCGAGGACAGGGTGTACTTCATGTCCGGGGTGTTCTCGCCGGTCTTGACGCCGAGCCGCGATTCCATGGACTCGGTCAGGCCCTCGGCGCCGCCCACGTGGCACGCCGTGCCGTGGCAGACCTTGACGATCTTCTCGCCGACTGGGGTCAGGCGGAACTGCGTGTAGAACGTGGCCACGCCGTAGAGCTGGGCCTCGCTCATCTCGGTGCGGGCGGCGATACGCTCCATCACCTCGAGGGGGACGAAGCGGAACTCCTCCTGCACCGCCTGGAGGATCGGGATCGCCTTGGTGGTGTCCGTCCCGAGGCGGTCAATCATCGCGTCCACTTTCGCCATGTCGATGTTCATGGGTGCTCCTCGACTTTCCGCGCCGCCGCGCGCCACCGCGCGGCCGCCTCGGGTATACAAAATCGACCCCGAAACACAAGCCAAACCGGCAGGCAACGGAAGTCCCGTTCATGAACAGAAGGGGAGAGGCTGGCGCGAGGCCGGCGCGGCCGGTCCGCGGCCGGTCAGGGGGCGGGCTTCACCCCGCGCAGACCCAATCGAGATCGGCGATGACGCGGCACAGGCCGTCCGCGGCGCAAGCCAGGGCCCCGGGGGCCGGGCAGTCGGCGTCGGTCCCGCACTGCGCCAGGCAGCGCGCTTCCGCGTACCCACCCGTTTCCATGGCGGCGCAGGTCAGCCCCTCGCCGCAGGTCAGACCGTCCGGCTCGAGGGAGCACAGGTCGTGCAGGGCGCCCGAATCCCCGTCGCTGGCGTAGCGGCAGGCCATCCCGGCCGGCTCCTCGCCGAGGGGCAGGACGGCGATGTGGGCGCAGGCCGCCTCCTTTTTGGAACAGCTGTAGTCGCCGATGGTCAGCGTCACGTCGCCGCTTCCGACACCGCCCACCGAGAGGCTCAGGTCGAACGGGCAGCTGCACCTGGCCATGTTGTCGCAGTCCGGCGGCCGCACCAGGAGCTCCACCGCGTCGTCGGAGACGTCCTCGACGAACCCGTCGATGCCCGTGCAGTTGCCCCAGATGTTGATCAGGTCAAGCTCCAGCTCTCCGCCGGAGCACGAGTACGACACGCAGGTCAGGCCCCGGTAGTCGTCCGATTCGACCCCGGTGGGCATGAGCACGGCGTCCGGCGGGTTCTTGCACTCGACCGCGAAGAAATCGGGACCGTTCTTGTCGCACCCGGCGAAACCGGTCCAGGCGGCCGCGCCGGACAGCAGCAGGATGAATGATCCTCTTCTCATGTCGTCCTCCACGAACAGGGTGGCAATTGTTCTCAGATCATGCTCCATTCGCACCGGGCATAAAGGGCGGTCTCGGTCGCAACGAGCGAATCGGTCGCGCTGACCGAGGGAGCCCACAAGCTCAGGCCGATGGGCGCACCGTCCATGACCTCGTCGTGGAGGCACGCGGCGGAACCGTTGGCCATCATCAACTGCAGGAACCGGCCCGTCGAGGTGAACAGGCTCGCTCTGGCGCCCAATGTCCAAGCCAGGACGAGGGGCTCGTCGGCTAGTGGACACACCAGGGGGTTCTCTCCCATCCGCCAGAATACGACCGTGCCGTCGTCGGCGCCGGCCACGAACACATTCATGTACCGGCTCACGGACAGGAGATCGGCGCTGGTTCCCGATTCCAGCTGGACCCACCCCTCTTCGGTCTCCAGAAGGATCACACCTCCGTCGCCCACAGCCACCACCATCGGCACGGCGGCACCCTCGTAGGCCGGGATGTCGGAATCGGCGGAGCGGATCCGAATACCGGCCTCAATCTCATCTGTCCACGAGGTGCCGTCGAAGCAGGTCAGCCCGTCTCCGAAGGCACAGACGCGCTCGACGATTTTCGTTTTCTCCGGCGGGGTCTGCACGAGGCCCAGCGTGCCCGGTCCGAGCGTCCCGGCCTCCTCGATGCGGGACAGGGCGGCGCCACCTTCCCCGTCCGTGTCGAGCCCATAGAGGAAGCACGCGACCTCGTCGCACAGGAGCGCCACGGCGTGGTGACCCAGGACGTGGGGCTCGCCCCCTCCCGCCTCGCCGTCCGAGCAGTACATCGTCCGCCGCGCGACCAGGTCCATGGGCTGCAGCCCTTCCGGCTCGCCCGGCGCGAGCCCGAGGGCAATATGCGCGGTCGAGTATCCGAGTATTTTCGGCTCCTCCAGGCAGAGCACGACGGGGGAGGAATCGTCGACTCCCACCCGTCGCGCGAGAATCAGCGGAGTGTCGCCGAAGGAATGGACCTGCGCGAACCGGATGTCGCCGCCGAAGTCCTCCGCGGTGGCAATCTGCTGATACGGTGCGCTGGCACCGAACACGGCGGAAGCGCACACGTCTTCGACAGTGAGGGGGCACGACCAGTTTTCCTCCCCGCTGTCCGTGTCCGAGTCGGCGTCCGTATCGGCATCGGCATCGCCGTCCGGTCCGGCATCCGGCCCGATCCCGGATCCGGAGTAGCACCCCGTGAGCCGGAAGACGGCCGCCGCGATCGCGCACGCCATTCCCAAGGATACGGCAGGCTTTCCCATGTCCGCACCATTCTATCAGAACTGGAGCGGCGACGGTGGATTCCGAAAACGGGAGGGTCGGCCTTGACCGCCCCTGGAGAAGCCTGGATATTCGCGGCGGCTGCGAAGGGAGATCGACATGGAGTTCCCACGGGAGATCGGGCTGTACGGGATCCTGACGAATCCGCTGGTGGGCTACGAGCACCTGGCCGCGGTGATGGTCGAGAAGGGCCTGAAAATCATCCAACTGCGGATCAAGGACGCGCCGGTCGAGATCGTCGAGCGCTCCGCGAGGGCCGTGCGCGCCGTGGTGCCGCCCGGCGTGGCCTTCATCGTCAACGACGACCCGCGCATCGCGAGGGACGTCGGCGCGGACGGCGTGCACCTGGGCCAGGACGACGCGCCCATCGGCGAGGCGCGGGCGATCCTCGGCGCGGACGCCGTCGTCGGCCTGAGCACCCACAACCCGGACCAGACACGCGCGGCCTGTGCCCTGGGCCCGGCGTACGTCGGCGTGGGGCCCGTCTACCCGACCCCGACGAAGAAGAACCCGGATCCGGTGATCGGCCTCGGCGGGATGCGCGGGATGCTGGATCTGGCGACGGTGCCGGCCGTGGTGCTCGGCGGCATCGACCACTCGAATATCGCCGAGGTGCTGGCCGCGGGCGCGCAAAACGTGTGCGCCGTGCGCTGCATCAACAGCTCACAGGACCCCGGCACCGAGATCGAAAGGCTGCTCGCGGCCATCGAGGAGTACCGATCGCGGGTCTGAATCCTCAGATCCGCCGGGGGATGCGCACGTCACGTAGGCGCCCGGACAAGGAGAGGTAGCTGGCGAACGCCTCTCCCGGCCCATCGAGGGGATCGAGGAAGAGGTCGCGGATCAGCGGCTTCGCGATCGCGCCGTCGGTCAGGCCGTAGTACAGCCTGTCGCCGAGGATGTAGCCCAGCAGGTGGGCCGCGGCGTTGAACACGTCCGGCTCGGCCAGATCCTCGGCATGCTTCAGCGACCCGGCCACGGCCTTCTCACCGCGCTCCCAGGCCAGGTGCTCGAGGACGAGCCGCGCGGCCTTCGCGTCGGCCTCCCACTCGCCGTTGGTGCGGGCCGCGGCGACCATCGAGCGCAGCCGGCCCGGGTGATCAGCCTTGCGCTTGGGGTTCACGACCTTCGAGCCGAAGAAGGCGCAGGCCTCGTTCAGCACCAGGAAGTAGAACAGGTCCCGCGGGTCGCTCGGCTCCCGGGCGTCCGAGACCACCTGCTTGACATAGTGGGCCGCCTCCTCGGCGGCGTGGTTCACCGAAAGGGTGGCGAGGTAGATCGTGTTCAGCACCGGGATGTAGGCGCTCTCATCGGCCTCCACCTGGTGGATGAACCTCCTCTTCTCGGCCACAGTCAGCGCGCTGTCCTCGAGCACGGCCATCAGATCCAGGTCGGCCACCATCATCACCCGCACCTGCTCGGCGATGTCGCCGAGATCCAGGCGCAAGTAGCGGGCCAGATCCCGGACCAGGGCGCGGACCGTGCGCTCGAGCTCGGTGTACTCGATCAGCTCGCTGTCATAGTGGATCCAGTGCAGGTACGAGAGCTGCTGCACAAGGGGCGGCGTGTTGTTGACGCAGAAGGCGTCCGGCGCCACCTTGACGACCTCCACCTCCTCGCGACCCTCCGCCGCGAGCTGCCAGTAGATCTCCTCGGCGTTCTGGTAGACGATCACCCGCTCCGGCGCGGACAGCCCGGCCTGGATGAATGACAGGTCGACCTTGGCCGGCAGGTGGGACGGCGCCAGGTGCATCTGGCCGGAGTAGACCAGGATCGTCGCGTCCGGGTAGGCCACGGCGGCGGCGGTGATCCGGCCCGCTGCCCGGCGATCGCGTTCCCCCAGGGGCAGCGCCGGGTCGTCGTCGATGGCGACCACCGGGAACCCCAGCTCGCGGGCGAGCTCGAAGATGGGCTCGAAGCCCGGCCAGATGTCGTAGGGCCACTGCTGCTCGTAGCGGATGCGCCTGAGGAAGGTCCGGGCCGGGATACGGCCCTCCATGAACCGGTCCAGGTGCTGTTGGTGACTGGCGGGTACGAACTCCATGGCCAGGCAGATATTCTCGACCTGGTGCATCACGCCACGGACGATCTTGACGAAGGTCTTCTGGGCCAGGCGGAGTGTGTGGTAGTCGGCGATGTAGGCCACCCGTGAGGCGGCGATGGCGTCGCACAGGGCGCCGAAGCCCGACTCGCCGATGTAGCCGGACACGGCCCGTCGGTACTCGTTTCGGTAGCGGGCGAACCCCTTGATCTCGTGGGACTCTCGGGATTCGATGAGCCGGCGCTGGCGTTCGAAGATCCTTCGCTGGAGGGCAATCATCTCCTTGACGGCCCTGCGCCCCATCAGCGATGGCCGGTCGTTGTCGTCCTCGCGCATCCGTGACCTCGCTGGCTGCCGCGTTGCGGGTGATCCGAAGGTACGCCGCCCCCCGGCGGATGGCAAGGGAAGGACCGGGGTCAGGCCGCTCCGCCCAGACCTGGGTCGAGGTTCCCGATCTCCCGGTCCCGCGCGGCCCAGTCGCGCAGGGTCGAACGCGGTACGGCGAGCTCCCGGGCCGCTGCGCTGAGGTTTCCCGGGAACCGCCCGAGGATCTCGCGGATGCGCGCGGCGGGGACGTCGCCGAGCCGGAGCTCGCGGGCCGGGGTCGCCGGTGAGGCGGGCGGCTCGAGGGCGAGATCCCCGGCAGAGAGCTCATCGGAATCCGTGGCGGCGGCGGCCCGGTACAGGGCGTTGCGCAGCTCCCGCGCGTTGCCCGGGAAGGGGTGGGCGCGCAGGCGGTCGAGGGCCTCCTCGCCGAGGGTCCTGCGTCCCACCTCTGGGGCCATCGCCCGCAGGAAATGTGCGGCCAGGGGCTCGACGTCGTCCGGCCGATCCCGAAGGGGCGGGGTGGCGATGCGGAGGGTCGAGAGCCTGTGGTAGAGGTCGAGCCGAAAGGCGCCGCATGCGGTCATCGAGAGCAGGTCGCGATTGGTGGCCGCCACGACCCGGACGTCGATCCGCTCCTCGCGCTCCGAGCCCAGGCGCCGCACCTGGCCGTCGTCCAGCACGCGAAGAAGGGCCGACTGTTGCGCCGGGGGCAGCTCGCCGATCTCGTCGAGGAAGAGAGTGCCGCCGTGGGCCCGCTCGAACACGCCGCGGTGGGAGGCGCCGGCCCCGGTGAAGGCGCCGCGCTCGTGGCCGAAAAAGATGTCCTCGAGCAGGTTGTCGGACAGGGCGCCGCAGTTGACCGTGACGAACGGCCCGCGGGGTCGCAGCGAGCAGTCGTGCAGGGCGCGGGCCACCAACTCCTTGCCCGTACCCGTCTCGCCGCGGATCAGCACGGGGGCCAGCAGCCGGGCGTAGCGCGCCACCTCGAGGCGCAAGAGGCGTGTCACGGTCGAAATCCCCACGATCCCGAGGTCGTCCCCTCCCCCGGGGGCGGGCCGGAGCGGCAGTCCGTCGCGGGGAACGGCCGCGAGCCGGGGCAGGGCAATGGATGGACAGGCTTCGCGCATGGTCACCTCCGTTTCCGGGCGCTCACCCCCTTCTCATCGGCCGTTTCGGGCAAAAGTTTCCTGGAAAGCGGCGGCGGAGGCGAAAAAAGCCGGATCAGCGCCCGCGGAGGAGCGCCGCGGCGGATTCGAGGCGGCCGAGGGCCGTCTCGACGTCAGCGAGGAGCCGCCGGGTGGCGGTGTCGGCCAGGGTCCGGGCCGGCTCCTCGAGCAGGAGCCCCCGGGCCTCCCAGGGATCCCCGGCGGCGAGCAGGAGTTCCGCGCGCTCGAGCCGTGCCGCGGTGTCACCTGGCCGGGCCGGGGGAAGGGCGAGCAGGTGGCGCCGCGCCCGCTCGAGCCGCCCGTCCGCGACGAGCAGCCGTACCAAGTCGAGGCGGATTCCGGGTTCGGCGCCTCCCGCCATGACCGCGATCTCCAATACCTCCGCAGCTCCCCCCGGCCCCTTGGTCCGGTTCGCGGTCGGTATCCTATCGGCGAGGGCCGGTCCGGGAACCACGGCCAGCTCCGCGTACCGCCGCAGGTGTCTCAGGGCACTGTCGGCATCCCCAGCGGCGAGCAGCGTGTCGGCCAGAGCCAGGTGGGCGCGGGCTTCGTCCGGCCGCCGGGCCAGGACCCCGGCCAGCAATTCCCTCGCTGCCTCCTCCTCGCCGCGCTCGACCAGCTGGTCGGCCAGCCAGAGCGCGGCCTCCACGCCGCGGGGCTCGGCCCGGATCGCCCGGCGGGCCACATCGAAGGCCGCGTCGATCCGGCCGGCGCCGTGCTCGATTCGGGCCAGGAGCAGCCAGGCCGCCTCGGCCGAAGGATCGGACTCGAGGGCCCGACGGAGCTGCCCCAGAGCCTCGTCGTCGCGCTCGAGGTCCGTGAGGGAACGGGCGTGCTCCGTCAGCAGCGCGGCGTCGTCCGGGTCCTGCTCGAGGGCCGCCCGGAGCAACCGTTCGGCCTCGACGGGATCGCCGCGTTCGCGTGCCACGAACCCGCGAAGCGCCAGCTCGAGCGCGAGGTGGCCACCGACCGGAGCATCGGTGTCGTCCGGCAGCGTCGCGGACCGGTCGGCGGCCCGGGGATCGAGGGGATCGACGCGCCCGCCGCAGGAGATCCCCAGGGCGGCACAGGCGAGCAAGGTGCCTCCCGCTGCCCGGAACGCGCTCATTCCAGGCGCTCGCTGACCAGCCTGGCCTCTCCGGGCTTGAGGTTGACCACCACCTCCCGGGAGAGGTTCTTGATCGGGTTGTTCAGCACCAGCCGGTGCCTCCCCGGCGCGACGGGCAGGTCACGGATGGGAGTGTCGCCGATGCGCTTTCCGTCGAGGGTCACAGTGGACCAGGGCTGGGTGTTCACGCTGAGCGTGGCCTTGCGCACCGGCGTGACGGGTCTGGTCCGCGCCGGTGCTTTCGTCTCCACCAGGGCGGCATCCGGCGTCTCCGCCGGGGCGGCGTCGCGAACCGGTTCCACCGGCCCTGCGTCGACACCCGGCCCGGGGGTCGTGCTCTCCGGCGGAACCGCCGGGACCTGAGTGGCCCCGGGTTCCGCATCCGCCGTTCTCGTGGATCCCGGCTCCGCGTCGTCGCGATCCCCTCCGCCGCCGAGCAGGCCCAAGGCGAGGGCGGCACCCCCGAGGACGAGAACTGCGACAATCGCGAGGAGGGCTGCCCGCCGGCGTGAGACACGGACCGGCACGACCTCCGCGGCCGCTGTCACCTGGCGGGTCACCCCCCCCGGGGCGCTCTCCCCAGCCTTGGCCACAACGGTCTCGGCCAGCACCGAGACGTCCCCGGCGATTTCCTCTGTGTGGACGTCCGAGGGCTCCTCCCCTTCGCGCTGCTCGAGAGCCGCGAGCCGCTCCTCCACACCCGAGGACCGCATATCCCAGTCCTCACCCGGGGCGCGGGCTTCCTGCACGCTGTCGATGAAGGCCGCGAGATCCGATGCCCGCGGCCGCTGCCCGCGGCTGGCCAGCAGTCCGAAAAGCGCCTGCTGCAGCTCGCTGGTATTCGCATAGCGGTCGTCCAGGTTCGCGGCGAGGGCCTTGCCGATGATGGCGTCGACCTCGTCGTCCGCGACCTTGATCCGCCCGTCCCGAAGGCGGGCGCCAGTGACGAGCTCGTGAAACACCGCGCCACAGGACCAGACGTCCGCCCGGGAGTCCACGGCCCAGCCCGCCGCCTGCTCGGGGCTCATGTAGCCGGGCTTGCCCTTGACCACGCCCGTCCGCGTCTCGAACTCCCGCACCGCCGAGCGGGCGATGCCGAAGTCCAGCAGCTTCACCTGGCCGTCCCTCGAAATGAGGATGTTCGACGGGCTCACGTCCCGGTGGACGAGTTCGAGAGGGCGGCCCTGGGTGTCCCGCTTGTGGTGGGCATAGACCAGCCCCTCGAGCACCTCGGTTACCACGTAGATGGACAGATCGAGGGGCCAGTCGATACCGACGACCCGCGCCCGCCCGTGGAGCGCGGCGAGGTCCTGGCCCTCCACGTACTCGAGGGCCAAGTAGTATCGTCCATCAATACAGCCGAAGTCGAAGACCGGGACGATGTTGCCGTGGACCATGGTCACGCCGAGACGGGCCTCGTCGATGAACATGCCCACGAAGTCCTTGTCCGCGGACAGGGCCGGGTGGATTCGCTTGATGCAGACCAGCTTCTCCACGCCGCGGCCATGGATCGCCCGGGCCTTGAAAATCTCGGCCATGCCGCCGACCGCGATTTTCTCGAGCAGATCGTAGTTGCCGAATCGCTCGCCCATGGCGGCCGGTTATAGCACGATGCCTCGGTTTCCTCGTAGTACTGAACGCCCGCTCTTGGCCCGACCGCTATTGGGAGTTGACCGGCCGCTGCCCTTCGATAGGATGTGGGGGTATGCACAAGGGGTGAGGCCGATTCATCCGAAACAGGGAGTTGCCGATCCATGAAACGCACCGCCTCCTCGATTGCCGCCCTCCTCGGCTGCCTGGTGCTGATCGCCTGCACGGTCACCGAAGAGAAGATCGAACTGTGGAAGACCACCCAGAACGGCCCGAAAAAGCTCGCCGGCACGATGATCGACCCGGAAATCCCGGTGGACCTCAGGGCCAAGGCGGGGGCCGCCCTCGTGGCGATCAACGAGTGGGATGTCTATCGCGAGGCGTTCCGGAAGATCGAGCGGGCAGACGCCCAGGGCGTGATCAAGGCGATAGCGCCGCTCCTGGGCCAGGTGGTGGCCGGCAACGCCGAGGGCACGGCACTCACGAGGGAACAGATCGACGCCAAGGACGGCTTGTTCATCATGGTGGAGCACGCGGACGGAGACGCGCTGACCGCGGTGCGCGACCAGCTGATCTCCTGGTGCACACAGGGCGAGTACAACCAGCGGGCGATGGCGGGCCAGTACAACGCAAAGACCATCGTGCGCAAGCTGGGCGCCCCGGCGGCCGAAGCCATGATCCCGCTGCTCGCGGTGGACGAGGTGACCATCGAGCACGTCGCCAACCTGATTCGCGAGGTCGACGACCCGGCGGTCGTCGAGAAGGCCTCGGTCCACTGGGCGGGCGCGCTCAAGGCCAATACGGCCAAGATCGGCGAGATCCACATGGTCGTGGCGGCGATCATCGGCGGCGAGGCCCTCGCCGACGCCCTGCTCGACCTCGCCATGACCAAGGGTCTGGACGCAGAACTCCAGCGCTTCGCCCTGCGCGCCTACTCCATGTCTTTCGAGAAAGGGCACATGAAGTCATCGCCGGCGCGGATGGAGCGGCTCTTCGCCCTCGGCGAAAACCCCGAGTACGACAAGTTCCACCGAGAGGAGACGTACCTCACCATCGCCCAGATCGGCGCCGCGGCCGACGCGGATCGGGTGGGCCGGCTGCTCCAGGACAAGGACTTCTACCTTCGCCTCACCGGACTGCGCTGCATGTTGCGGATGGACGGCCCTGGACAGATCAAGCGCATCCTCGAGACCAAGGGCCTCGCTGCGTCCGACCAGGAGATCGCCGACGTCGTCAGCTGGATCGGCAAGTTCCCGGACCTGCGGAAGGCCCTGCTTCCGCTTGCCGCGGCGGGCACCCCCTTCTCGCGCGGCGTGGCTGTGCAGGCCCTCGGCATCATCGGCAAGGCCGACGATGCCGCGGCCCTCGAAAAGCTCGCAGGCGACAGGACCAAGCTGCCCAAGGGGTTCAAGAACCGTACCCTCGGCGAGGCCGCCAAGGCGGCGGCCCTGGTGCTGAAGAAGAAGAAAGGGTGAGCCGATGACATCCCGGTCGACCTCGCAGAAGACCCTCCAGAGCTTCCACGCACGCACGGGGCTGTGGAACGCGTTCCTCGGTCGCGCTCAGGAGATGGACTGCTCCGTGGACTACCTGATCAACGAGGCGATGCGCATGTACGCCTCCAACCACGGCTTCGTCGATTCCGCCGAGTCGGCGACCGGACAGCGGGCTCAGACCCAGAAACAACAGGCCAAACCCCCCGCCCCCACGGTCCGGGCCCGGCCAGGCCGTGGCCTGCCCAGGCCCGGTGGCGCCCAGGCCCCGGCGGCCGTGCCCGTCCCGCGGCCTTCGCAGCCCCCGCCGCCCATGCGTGGTCCGGCGACCCTGCCCCGGCCGGGTTCCGGATCCGCCGGTTCGGCCGCGCGCCACGCTCCCGCGGCGCCACTGCCCCGTCCTTCGATGCCTCCGCCGCTCCCACGACCTGGCGGGGACACCGGTGCGAGCGGCGTGGCCCGGCCCCCGCTGATGCTGGTCTTCCAGGGACGCAAGATCCCTGTCGTGCAGGACCAGTTCATCATCGGGCGTGGCTCCAAGTCATCGGATCTTGCGATCAAGGACGCCAACATCTCGCGAAAGCACGCCGCGGTGATCTTCCACAACGGCGCCTTCTACATGAAGGACCTGGGCAGCACCAACGGCGTCGAGTACAAGGGCAAGCCCGTCGATTCCAAGCGCATCGACGAGGGCGACGTCTTCACCATCTGCGGCCACGACATCCATTTCACGTATTCGGGGTAGCCCCGGCCAGGGCCTCGGCCAGCTCGGCGCCGCGACCGGTGCCCGAGAGGACGACACGGCGACGCTCGCCCTCGCGAAGCTCGATGGTGACGACGAGCGCGTCCTCGGGCCAGAGGTCCGGGAACCGGTCGCACCACTCGACCAGGCAGACCCCGTCGCCGTCGTAGTATTCCCAGACCCCCAGCTCGAAGAGGTCGTCCGGCGCGTTGAGCCGGTAGAAGTCCATGTGGAACACGGGCAGCCGGCCACCTCGGTACTCGTTGACGATGGCGAAGGTCGGGCTCGAGACGGAGGCGTCCTCACCCACACCCAGGGCCGACGCCACTGCCGCGGCCAGGCAGGTCTTTCCCGCACCCAGATCGCCGCGAAGACCCACCACGTCGCCCGCGTGGAGCAGCCCGGCCAGTCGCCGCCCCAGTTCGCGGGTCCGCTCCTCTTCATCTATATCCAGCAGGAACTCCACCACGCGTGATTCTTACCGCAACTCGGGCCTACTGGGATATAGTCCGTCCCATGCTTCGGGAGCACCACCTGAAGACACCGGCCGGGGAGATCCTGGTACGCCTCGCGGGAGAGGGCCCGGCCCGGCTGCTCGTCCACGGGCTTTTCACTTCCGGGCTGACCTACGACCGTTATCTCGAGCGCCTGCCGCCGGGCTTCAAGGCCGTGGCCCTCGATCTGCCCGGGGCCGGATGGTCGACGCCCGCGCCCGGGTTCGAACCGGGGTGGATCGCCTTCGCCGACGCGCTGATCGACGTCGCGGACGCCCTCGACCTCGAGCGCTTCGACCTGGTTGGGCACTCCATGGGAGGCGGCATCTCCGCGGTCGCGGCCGCCCGCCACCCGCACAGGGTCCGGCGGCTGGTGTTGGTGGATGCCGTGACCCACCCGTTCCCCTTGCCGCTCAGGGGCCGGCTCCCGTTGGTCCCGGGCCTGGGCCGCGCGCTCTTCCGGCTGTACGGCGAGAAGATGTTCGTCGACTACTTCGCGAGGGACGTGTTCCACGACCGGTCGGCCATGGATCTGGACAAGGTCCGCCGCCATTTCGGAATGTTCGCCCGGCGCCGCGCCGAGGCCCTGGCCTGCCTGCGGGCGACCGCGGACCCAACGCTCGTGGCGGCCCTCGTGCCGGCGATCCGCTGCAAGACCCTGGTGCTCTGGGGCGAGCACGACCGGCTGGTCCCCATCGAGGTCGGCCGGCGCCTGGCCGGCGGGATCCCGGGCGCCCGGCTCGAGATCGTTGCCGGTTCGGGCCACTCGCCCCTCGAGGAGCGTCCGGACGAGGCGGCGACCCTGGTCAACGGTTTCCTGCAGGAGGAATAGAACACCATGAAGACGAAAACCACCTTCCCCACCGTCATCCGGCTGGCGTTCTGCGCAGCACTCGGGCTCGCTGTCTGGGGCTGCGGTGG